>JADHXI010000205.1 GCA_016783065.1 Desulfobacteraceae bacterium
TAGACCCCGGGCGGCCTTTAAGCCGCTGTTGGCCGCTGCAGATCTTCCCTTGCTTTTTTCATGGGCGATATAGGTCACCGGGATATTCCCTGCCAGGGCGGTTACCACATCCCGCACATCCTGACCCCCGTCATTCACCACCACAATCTCTAAATTAGCGTAAGTCTGATCTGCGATCGATCGCAGGGCGTTGGCAAGCAGGGGAGGACGATCCTTCGTACGCACGATCACCGATACCAAAGGACCGGCCTCACCGGGACCAGGGCCAAGCCTTTCAATGTGACAAAAAGGGATAGCAAGAGGGCCGATTTTTCTAATCACACTTGCCGCCCACAAAGAAAACCCTTCGGCATGGGTCGCTCCTTCTGGCAAGGTCATACTCCTGTAACGGTTCAGGGCCATGCTGATATCTTTGTATGGTCTCTCCTTGAGCTGGCTCTCATAGAGGTCTATGGCCCGCGTTTTCTGAGGTATCACCTGGGTGATATCCACCAGGAGGCTCGGGCTGAAGGGCTGCCCCAGTTCATAAAAGGCCACCTCAAACTCCGTGTTACACGTACGAATCGCGTCACACAACAAGAAACACGCGGCCCGGTGGTCAGGGTGGAACTCCAAAGGAGAGGGCGCATACACCAATTGGGGCTGGAAGCTATCTATCAGATCCATCAGTCGCAGAATCGCCCCCCTGGATCCTGCAAGTGCCCTGTCTTCGTACGACCAGAACTCGAGGTCTGTCACGCCCAGGCATGCACAGGCCCCGATCGCCTCGGTCTTCCTCATTTGCACATAGTCTTCCTTGCCTTCCCTTCCGGAGCTGTCCCCTTGTGCCCCATTGGTAAGAAACACCACCTTCACCGGATCCCCGGCCTTTACATGCAGCACCAGGCTACCGCCACAGCCAATGGTCTCATCATCCGGATGGGGTGCCAGGACAAGGACCCGTTTACCGGTCAGGTCAGTAGAATGAAACGGAATCAGGCTATCTTCAGTAAGCATTAGACAATTACCAGTTAAATCTTGTGAAAAATGCACAAGAAATTCACATGAAACTCAGTTCCTCTGAAGGTTTCCCGCAACGGGAAACCGCTGAACCCAGGTTAGAGTAATCCGTGTAACCTGCCCGCTCGTGCCCGCCCGCTTGCCAAGCGCCAGCGAGGCGGACGGGCCTTGCAATGGCAGGCGGGTCTGCGAAATCTGTGGATTAAAAAAGATCACTATCCCCCATGGTGTAGTAAAGATTGTCCTTGACAAGTTCAATAGAAAATGAACTATCAAATAGCCTAACCCCCGACACCAGTCCATTGGGTTCGCCTGTCGCTTGAAAGCCTATACCTCTAAGAAGGTCTCCCCACCAACCCGGCAGGGGGGAAAACCAACCCTCGATCTTACTGACATGAGGGTAATCGCGTTTAACAATATGCTCAAGCATGAAGCCCGCTGCCTCAGGATACCTCTTGTTGAAAAGGGCATCCCCCCATATCAACACATCGCCTCTGACGGAAAATACACCCCAGCCAATGAGTTTCCCGAAACGCCTCACACCATAAAGTCTGTGGACATTATCCGGGCAGTCTGTATACCTCCATTTAAGGTAACCGGATCTTCTCGTTACGAGAAGCCCGTAATCCCTGCAGACCTGGTCAAAAAAGTCATCATACTCCCCCGTGATCAGGGTCTCCTTCTTAATTGAGAGACCGGACAGAAACCTTCTGATCCTCCCGGTGTGCGCTTGCCTGTAACTGGTCAGGTCCAGCACATGATATGGGATCTGTGACATGTATTGATAGCCCAGAAAACGCTCTCCAAATTTCTTGTGATTCCCTGCAACAAACCCGTACATGAACGGGGCCTGATTGATGCAGAATTTGTTGTAAAAATACACTGCCACCCTACTCAACACACTACTCATTCCACGCCCGATATTCCTAACCTCGGGGCCGGTCATGATGTCTCCGATCTGAAAAGAAACAAATTCCTCTCGGCCTCCTGCAGAAGAAAAAAACGGAACCGGATACCCTGAGTATTGGGCGGCCAGGGCCCCGTCCTCAGTGAATGCCTCGGCAATCTTGTGGGCGCCAAAAGGATTGTCCCTGAATTTCCAGTACCAGTGCTCAAGTGTCCTGTCTGCCTTAAAAACTTTTCGAAACATCGGCAATATCACCGTTTCGTCACTCTTTATATACGCCCTCACAAAGATCCTATCCTTCCTTGCCACCAGGATGCGCCACCCTGTCTGTTTTTTCTCATATAAGTCCTTCCTGGGATCCTTGAAATCTAAAAGGCGTTCAGGCCCAACCGCATGGTTTGACGGATCAAAAACCTCTGAGACCTGTCCCGCGAGTTCATTATATATTTGCAGGATATTTTCCCCTGTCTCTTCATCCGATTTGATACGAAACCCGTTTTCAAAAAGGGCTGAAATAAGCCCTGTGTAAGGATGCACCCCTGTTTTTCCTTTAAGGGAGGCTGAATCGTAACAGACCTCATCACAAACAATGAGTGTACCTTCAGGCCTCAAGAGAGTCCTGGCCTTTTCAAGGGCATCTGAGATCGAATTGTGGGCCTTGAGAGCCCCCATGAGCAGGACGGAGTCGTAGGCCTTTGCCGGGGCATCTCCCCTGTTTGAGAGGTCTAACAAGCGGACTTCATACCCTGTTTGTTCCAAAAAGCGGATGTAGGATCCACCTCCAAAGCCTGCTACGAGTATGGACGCGGGCGGATCAGGGAGAAGGGTATGAATCACGCGTTATTTCTCCACCAGCCACGAAACCACATCTGAGTACCTGCCCATGAGCATGGGATTGCCCAATCGACCGAAGTATTGACCCGGGGCCAGCATATCCCAGTATTTTTCATTGAAATCCATACGGGGGCCTTTGCCAAGCCTTCCGGCAGAAGGAATAAAGGTCTGATTGGGGCTCCATTCGAAAAGCCATCTGTCACGGCAGTGAGGCGGCACTGCCAGGACAAAGGGGGAAAAAAACCGCGGCCCGGGCATATGATCGTCGTCCACTTGCATCTGCAATCTAATACGCTCCACCGCCCTCTTGATGCCAGACTTCCAGACACTTGAATGCTTCTCAAGGAAGATCCCATAGGACTCGGCCATCATTGCCCTTTTGCGTTCCCACTCGTCTTTAGCGCACTGGTCATAGTGATGAACCGCCCTTGCCCTCGGCTCAATGATCAGGGTATAGCCCGCCTTCCTGAGCCGGAAAAAAAGATCCGTATCCTCAAGATATAGAAAAAATCGGGGATCAAATAGCCCTCCCACCCTCCTGATGACCTCTTTTCGTAAGAGCACCAACCCGCCGGACAGGTTACTTACCCTTACCGGCCTCTGAGCGCGCCAGATCTTCACCGCATGGGTTCGCCATAGGGCGCTCATAATCCTGTTGATATGATGCCTGGGGCCCCATGAAACCAGATACGACTGTAATTGAAGCAAAGCCGGGGGATAGGACGGAGGGAGGTAGAATTGGAGTCCTTCATCCCAAAAGACCTGCGGGGAAACGGCCGCTGTCTTCTCAGCGAAACAAAGGGTTTTCTGCAGGCGAAAAAGACAGCCTGGCAGCAACTTTGCGTCCGGGTTGATCAGGAGGATCAGTTCCCCCTGGAATTGTTCGAAGGCCATATTGCAGGCCCGGCCAAATCCGAGATTCTCGGGGCTTACAAGGAGCTTCACCCCTGGTGGAAGATTTGAACGTAATATTGTCGCCTCATCCTTGTCCTCGCTGTTGTCAACCACCACTATGTCCACAGGTCCGATTGATTCGGATTTGAGCACCGAGTCAACTGCGTTTAGTGTCAGGTCCCGGCTCCTGTAGTTGACTATTATTGCAAGTGTTTTCAATTCTGGGAACTTATTTTTGCGCGAGCCCTTAGGTTGGGGTTGAAGCATTCAGCGTTCACGAATGCCTCGATTTCCTTCTTCTTCTGTGACAGGGAAATTCCACGAAGTATCGATTCATCTGCATAGTCTTTAACAAGTCTTTCCTTCTCTCGGTCGATCAGGTCGCAATCAACACAATACTGATAAAGCCGTGTTCCCGGAATCGGGTAAAAGATACTGAAGCTGGCAAATCCGGGATTAATATCCAGGTTGAGATTTACCGTTGCCTCGGTAAGTTCCTCGTCGTATTCAACGGGGAAACCGATCATATTAAATGAGAGAGTATAGATCCCGGCTTCCTTGGCAAGCGCGAAAGCGCGTTTGATCTGAGTGTTTGACATCTTCCGGTTAAGAAATTCATACCGAAATTTCTGGTCTCCGCACTCTATACCCATTCCAATATAATGGCATCCCGTTACCGCCATATGCCTGATAAGCTCATAGTCAACCATTTCAACCCGCGCCATGCAACCATACGGCAGTCCAATTTCGCGGTGTGTTGCTGTGAACAACTCACGGGCATAGTGTTTATCACTGAGCATCATTTCATCGCCAAAATAGAATGCGTTTGGCGAGTATCTGTCGTAAAGATATTTGAGGTCTTCAATGACATCACTGATGGGACGGAACCGAAGGTATTGCTTCCCGTACAGATCAAGGTATGCACTGTTTGCGCAATAGGAGCATTTGAACGGGCATCCCCGCGTCGCCATTACGTAGATGTATCTGATGCCAGGAAGCTCCGACAATACCACCGACTCATTGCTGAAAAATTCCCATGGAAACGGGGGCAGTTTGCTTAAATCCTGGGGGGGGGCAACAGGATTCTGCCTTATTTTTCCTGAGACCCTATATGCCAAATTAGAAACCCCTGAGAAGTCCCTGAGGCTCAAGGCGGCTAAGAAATCCGAAACCATCGCCTCTCCCTCGCCGACACAGACGTAATCTATTTCCGGGTGATTATTTAGCGTTCTTGCCCCGACTGCTGTGGGATGGGAGCCGCCCATCAGAACCGGTATGTTTATTTTCTTTTTGACGGACCGTATAAGTTGCAGGGCTTCACCGAAGAAGGGGGCGACAGTAGAAATCATGAGGACGTCAAAACGCATCTGGCTGAGCTGTCCGATAATCTCTGGTTCGGGCCAGACAAAGGTATCAAAGAAAACCACGTCATGCCCGGCATCCCTTGCTGCGGCGGCCACGTAGCCAGCTCCTGCTCCGACATTATTCGTATGGTTCATGTAAACAAAAGCAACTTTCATTTTGCCTCTCTCCGCGAGAGAACTTCGTTTTCAGCGTTTTTCAAAGGTCTCAATACATCAACGTGCGATTGGGGAATCGGCAGCCTAATGGGAATCTCTGTTACAATACATCAGCAAAGGCATATTTCGAACGCTCAAAAAACAGAATGCCGCCGGCAAAAACCAGGGCCGCCAGGGCCGCGACATACCCGAGCATACTCCACGAAGCAGAACCCTGCAATAAGACCTGGTGATAAAGTTCAATGAATGGATACATCGGATTGAGCTTCATCATCCAGTGCCATTGTTCCGGCACCATGCTCAGGGGATAAATGATCGGCGTCAAAAAGAACCACAGTGAAAGCGAAATTCCAATGAACTGCTTGATATCCCTCAAAAAAACAGCCAGGCTGGAAACCAGTATGATCAGGCCAAGGGTAAATACCATATGCACAACGATTACCACCGGGAGCCAGAACCATCCAAAATGCGCGTAACCTTTGAAAATCAGATAACCCAAATACATGACAAAGCCGAGGCCGTTTAAGAAAAACGGCACAACGACCCCTGTCA
>JADHXI010000003.1 GCA_016783065.1 Desulfobacteraceae bacterium
CGAGAATGAGATAGTTTTTTCAAGATCAAGGAAGGCGGAAATTATAACCACAGGAATACATTAAAGTATTTCGAGGATTATAATTTGAGTTTGACGCAGAGATTGGGAAAAATAGCCATTCTCGGACAGCCTCCTAGTGTTTTTGACAATTTAGGGGGAGAGTTGCACGACGGATAGTATTGCCACGGCCATCTCCTGAGGAGCGCTGCATCCAAACAGGGGGGCGCGCTGGCTGAAACGCCTAAAAGGGCTACACCGAAATGCGCGGGAATTAATTTTCTGCAAATTTGGGGTAGCCCTTTTTTTGGGCTGTCCCAAAGGGACGTTAAAAGTATGAGCGAGAATGTTGAAAGACCGTATTTGACAAGGAAGCAGGCAGCCGACCTGCTTCAATTACCGGTCAGGACATTGGATTATCTGGCTGGCACAAACCAGATTCCCTTTTTACGAATCTCAAAACGGAATGTGAGATTTGCGGGGGCAAAGCTCGACAAATGGTTTGAGCAACGCGAAGGCATCGCTCACAGGCGGGGATCGAGTAAAGACAAGGGTTTGTGATGGATGCTTTTAAAACGGCTACCGTCTTGGGGTGGGCCATTGCATGGGCTTTTTTGATTTGGGGGTAAATATGAACTGATTCAGAAAAAATAAAAGCCCTTGTCCAAGAAAAGGTCGAATCGGAAGGCGACGAATATACGGGGCCAGAGCGGAACCGGGGAAATCAGAAGATTTTGAAGTGTCTGAATTCCAATGAAGATGGCGACGCTTTCTTATATCGAGATATTCACGACGGCCAGTTCATCTATGACCACGCAGCCGGAAGATGGCACGAGTGGATGGGTCACTATTGGTGGGAATCCAAGAAGAGCTCTTCCATAATTTCCGCAGTTTCAAAAATAGCCTGATTTATCGGATAATTATGTCAAAGAGCAGAAACCACCAGCATTACCAACAGGTTGCCATAACCTGATCGGGAAAAACTCTGGACTGACGAACAGATAAGGTTTCAATCGAGAAACTTCTCAAAATGTGCCGACTCTACCACTGGTATTTTATCAAGCAAAAGTTACCAATTTCGAGTAAATAAGCATCCTCTTGACGTTCCCAGTGTTCTGCACCGCGTTATTATACGGGGCGTTGAGCGCGGAAGAGATATAGAGGGGTCATCTACGCTAGACTCTTTTTACTGCTTTAGGCATGAATCCGCAATGGCTGAACACCTAAAATTGAATGGCAAAAGTTGATTAGAGCAAGAATGAAAAACAATAACCACTTTAAAATCTTAAGAGAAACCAAATAAGAGTCAAGAGGAGATTTGGACTGAAGCTGGACCAGTTTCTTGGAAAATGCGTCTATGATCTCATGCCACCGGACCTTGCAAAGACACGAAAAGCCAGGGTAGAGAAAGTCTTTATCCTGCCAGCATAAGAAAAAATGTTTGCGGAACATTGTCAAGCATATTTTCCATATTGCTGGAATTTTGTCATGACTATCCTCCAGAGATGTTGAAAATTATCGATCTTTCTGATTGGGATTTTCAGAATCCAGACATCGCTTCAACCCGATTCCGCAACATTCAAAGAACATATGTCCCTAATTATTGAGCGGGAGATGGCAAGGGGCCAAGCCTTCTGTTGAAGAAATAGCGCCGGGATTCAGTAGATTGTGTAGATCAATCCATCAATTTTCTCGAAATGTTGATCTGATGTAATAAGTTCCGCCCCGTGCTCCATGGTTTGCGCCGCAATCCATATATCGTTACTGGGAATTGGGGTCCCCTTGCGCTTCAACTGGGCAGCGATTCTGGAATAGCGGTCGGAAGTTGTTTTTCCAATCTGCGCGAGTTCCACAACGTCATGCTGTAAGAATTCATTAAGCTCATTCATGTTTTCTTTAAATCTGGTGCCGTTACGAAAGCCGAACATCAGCTCCCCCAAAACCACAGGAGAAAACAGTATCCATTCAGCCCCAACAATAATCTCGACCACATCGGGAATATTCCGTTTGAACCCCACATAGGCGCTTGTATCCAGGAGGAGCTTCATCTCCACATCTCTTCATCAATCTGCTCGGATGACTTTATGGAGATCAGAAACTCCGAGGCATCTTTTTCGCTCCAACCCCCGGCGAGCTTTCTCAGCGAATCTGCCGGGGGGGCTTTCTTGCCTTTCCTGTAATCGGTATGTTCGTAAATCATATCCAGAATGACACGGTTTAATGATTTTCCGCTCTTGCGGGCTTTCTTCCGTATATCCTGTTCCATTTCCGAGTCCATTCCGCGTAATGTGATCTGTGACATAACTCACCTCCTGACTCAGGTTGACTCATTATTTACTTCAAAAACATCTTTGTCAAGTATAAACGATGAGAGTCAGCGATTCTAATTTTGAGCCACAAATTTGAGGGGCGGTCTTGCTATGGCCAATTTTTGAGAACAATTGATGCGGTTTGCTGGTATTTATTAAGGATTGGTTCAATTGTATGGCGGCGAGATCCCTACCCTTTATGAATTGATTTGACATGCTCAAATTATCGCGCCAAAATGAGCATAATCTAGCAGAATGTCCCTGAATGAACCTTGAACCCCTGAACGCCTGCCAAAGAACAATGGGTGACCCTATTCCACCAGGAGGGTACCATGTCCAACAATCTTTATATCACCGCCACTGAAGCAAGGAGCGGAAAGTCAACCATCGCATTAGGGATAATGGAGATGCTGCTGATGAAAATTGATTCGGTTGGCTTTTTCCGCCCCATCATTCCGGGCCTCAAGGACCAGGATGATGACATTATCTTGATTTCCTCGCATTTCGACCTCAACATACCCTACGATCAGATGTACGGCTATACACTAACAGAGGCGAGCAATCTGATTTCACAGGATAAAAAAGCAGAGCTTTTTGAAGGAATCATCAAAAAATATAACCATTTAAGGGAAACGTGCCATTTTGTCTTGTGTGAAGGAACTGATTTTGCCAGCTATATGGCCGCTTTTGAATTCGATATCAACGCAGAGATCAGCAGAAACCTTTCATGCCCGGTTCTTCTTGTCGCAAACGCTCATGGAGAAACAACGGATCAGATAGTCCGGTCTATCGTACTTACGCTTGAATCCTTGATCGGGAAAGGGTGTCACACCATTGCTACAATTATTAACCGTATTGACGGAAATAATGAAAAGGCTGTCATCACGTCACTGAAAGAGCGGGGTTTGACCAGGGAGCAGTTGGTCTACACCATACCGTTTGAAGAGTCGCTCGGGAAACCCACAGTTGGTGAAATCGCAAAGGTCTTGGGCGCTGAGGTGTTATACGGTAAAGGGCAATTAGGCCGCCACGTTTACAGCTTTACGGTCGCTGCGATGCAGCTGCAGAATTTCTTGACCCGGATAGAATATGGCTCATTGATTATAACACCGGGAGACAGGGCCGACGTGATCGTCGCGTGCCTCGCCGCAGTCTCCTCTACGTCCATGGAAAATATCTCCGGGATCTTGTTGACCGGAGGGCTAAAACCGGAAAAAGCCATATGGGAACTGGTCAAAGGCTTCCCAAGCATGGTACCCATCCTAAGTGTCAAAGAAAATACTTTCCCAACGGCGACAAATGTCAACAGAATACACTCGAAAATTTCTCCAAAAGATCGCAGGAAGATAACCCGCGTTCTGGCTGTTTTTGAAAAAAATATTGATGCGGAGCAGTTGGGCGAAAAGGTCATTACAACTCGGACCACCATTGTCACACCAAAGATGTTTGAATATGAGTTACTGAAAAGGGCAAGGTCAAACAAACAACACATCGTGTTACCAGAGGGCGAGGAGGAGAGGATATTAAGGGCGGCGGGAGTATTGTTGAGCCGGGAGGCAGTGGATATCACCCTTCTTGGCAATGAGGAAGTGATCCGTGGCAAGATTGCAGAATTGGGACTGCGGGTGATCCCTGCCGATATTATCGATCCCCCGAAATCCATATTTTTTGATGAGTATGTACAGGCCTATTATGAGCTGAGGAAACACAAAGGGATCACCGAAGAATCCGCACGTGATGCGATGAACGGTCTAAACTATTTTGGGACCATGATGGTCTATAAAGGACGTGCCGACGGGATGGTCTCCGGGTCGGTTCAAAGCACAGCATCGACGATCCGTCCGGCCCTAAAAATTATCAAGACGAGACCGGGTTTTTCCATCGTTTCAAGCGTGTTTCTTATGTGTCTGCGGGACAGAGTGCTTGTTTACGGGGACTGTGCAGTAAACGCTGACCCAAATGCGAATCAACTGGCTGAGATCGCCCTTAGCTCGGCACAAACTGCAAGAACTTTTGGCATTGACCCTGTCGTGGCCATGCTTTCCTATTCTACCGGGGAATCAGGAAAGGGGGCGGATGTGGACAAGGTCCGGGAGGCAACCAGGATTGCAAAAGAAAAGGCGCAAGAATCATTTCCAGGCCTAAGAATTGAAGGACCTATCCAGTATGATGCGGCTATTGATCCGCTGGTTGCCAAGGCAAAGATGCCGGAGAGCGACGTCGCAGGACAGGCCACTACATTTATCTTTCCTGATCTCAATACCGGGAACAACACGTACAAGGCCGTCCAGAGGTCTGCCGGGGCAGTGGCCATTGGTCCTGTGCTTCAGGGACTCAACCGTCCTGTAAATGATCTGAGTCGAGGGTGCACGATCACGGACATTGTGAACACCGTTGCAATTACCGCAATTCAAGCACAATCAGAAAAATGCTGATTGTAAATCCTGTTATCCTGTCGATTCCTGACCGAAAAGGGTTGTTATGAAAATTCTGGTTATCAATACAGGGAGTTCATCCATTAAGTACGAACTCTTTGATATGGACAACCATTTGGCAATGGCCTCGGGCATGGCTGAAAAAATCGGCGAAGATACCAGCCTTATCATTCATAAACGAATCTTGCCCAATGGTGAATCCGCGGAAAAAATGGAAGGGGTTTTGATCGCTGACCATCATGAGGGAATGAAACGTATTGTGGACCTATTGGTTGATCCGGAACTCGGACCCATTCAAGACAAGAGCGATATTTCAGCCATCGGTCATCGCGTTGTCCATGGCGGAGAGACATTTCACTCAACCACGATTATTGACGAAAAGGTAATCGCTGCCATAAAAGAAAACATCCCCTTGGCCCCTTTGCATAACCCTCCAAATTTGGTGGGAATTGAGGTGGCCAGATCGGTCTTTCCGGATGCCACTCAGGTTGCCGTATTTGATACTGCCTTTCACCAGACTATCCCCATGAAGGCCTTTCTTTATGCCATCCCTTTTGACATGTACCGAAAAAACAGGGTCCGCCGGTATGGTTTCCACGGGACTTCGCACGCCTATGTAGCTCAGAGGGCGGCGGATTACATGGGCCAACCCCTTGTGGAATTGAATCTGATAACCATCCATTTGGGAAACGGGGCCAGCATGGCGGCCGTAAAGTTGGGAAAATCCGTGGACACAACCATGGGGATGACCCCCCTTGCGGGTTTGGTAATGGGAACCCGTTCGGGTGATGTGGATCCTGCGCTGCCATTTTTTATGGCAAACCATCTGGGGATGTCGCTCAGAGATATTGATGAGATCCTGAATAAGGACAGCGGACTAAAAGGCCTTTGCGGAACAAACGATATGCGGGATGTCATCGAGAAAAAGAATGCCGGTGACGACCGTGCGAGAATTGCGTTGGAGGTCTACGCTTACAGGATAAAGAAATATATAGGGGCCTATTTTGCGGCTTTAGGCAGTCTCGATGTGGTGGTTTTTACGGCGGGCATAGGGGAAAATGCACCATACATCCGAGAACTCTCCTGTAGCGGCTTGAACGGGCTGGGGATAGAGATCGATGAGGAAAGAAACTATGGGACCGGAAGCGGAATCAGAGAGATCAGTTCCCAAAAAAGTAAGGTCAAGGTCCTGGTAATCCCGACCGATGAGGAATTGGAGATCGCACAGGAGACAAAAACAGTACTTCAAAAGACCTTGATGGAATAGGACGGCAGAGCTATAAGTGAAAGAAGAGAGGTACCAAGTGATTCCCAGGGCTCTGCAAAATCCATGGAGGTGACATGCCATGCCAAATCTTGAGTTCTCGTGGACGACAGGTGAAGGGTTGAAGATGTTTGGACAGGGTTGGGAGCCCGTGACCGACCCGAGAGGGGTGATCTGCCTGGTACACGGGCTGGGAGAGCACAGTGGCCGGTACAACCACCTGGCTGCCTTTCTGAATGCCTCAGGCTATGTCCTGCTGGCATTTGATCTCAGGGGGCACGGGAAGTCCGAGGGAAAACGCGGCCATTCAAAGGGCATGGACGCATTGATGAACGACATTTCAGCGCTTTTGGAAGAGGGGAAAAGACGTCATCCGGACCGGCCTCTTTTCCTTTACGGCCACAGCCTTGGCGGCAACCTGGTCTTAAACCACACCTTACGTCGTCTCCCCAAAGTGGCTGGTGTTATTGTCACGGGACCGGCGCTCAGACCCGCATTTGAACCTCCTGCCTGGAAAATCACCCTCGGAAAGATCATGTACAACCTGTTTCCGTCATTATCAATGTCAAATGAACTGGACCGACAGTTGCTGTCGCATGATTCCGAGGTGGTGAACGCCTACATCAACGACCCTCTGGTTCATGATCGCATCACAGCCCGTCTGGCCATAGATCTCCTGAGTGCCGGGCTTTGGGCCTTAGAGAATGCCTCGCGTTTTCCCGTGCCGCTGCTGCTGATGCATGGGGAGGCGGACGGGCTGACATCAGCCCAGGCATCGACCGAATTTGCTGAAAAGGCGGGCGGGCTCTGCACCCTCAAGATCTGGGATGGGCTCTATCACGAGATCCATAATGAACCGGAAAAAGAAGAGGTGTTTGCCTGTCTGGAGAGCTGGTTGAAGGAAAATGAAACCGGAAACAATCCACCCCCTGTTCCAGGGAGGGACTAAAACAAAAAAGATCTGCCGCACCAAGTACGGCAGATCTCTGATAATGAATAGAAAGCAGAGGCCTATTGGCCAAGCTTGGCCAGGAGTTCTTCTGTGACCTCTTTCAGGCCCGGTCTGCCATCCAGATCCATAATTTTGGGAACACCGTTTTTCTTGGCTGAAAGGTCCTTATAGTAATTGACCCCTGCCATGGTACCCGTTTCAGTGTCGTAATAGATGTTGTGGCGTTGATCGATGGCCTCTTCGTCCTGGTCATCGGTGCGGGTCTTGAGTTCACCGCCGCACACCCTGCAGTTGTCACCATCAGGCTTGATTGCATCTATGAAAATATTGTTGGGGTGGTTGTTGTCATTGACGCACAATCTTCGCCCCATAATGCGATTCTTGGCTATTTGTCGGTCCAGGATCATCTCAATCACGATATCCAGGTTAATTCCCTCCTGACCCAGGGCCTTGTCCAGTTCCTGGGCCTGGGTGAGGTTGCGGGGGAAACCGTCAAGGAGCCAGCCATTGTTACAATCATCTTCTTTTAGTCGCTCCAGAATCATGGGGATTGTGATGCTGTCCGGAACCAGTTCGCCCCGGTCTATATAACCTTTGGCTTCCTTTCCCAGATCGGTTCCCCTTGAAATATTGTCTCTGAAGATAACCCCTGTTTCAATATGGGGAATGCCGAATTTTTCCTTTACAATCTTACCTTGGGTTCCTTTGCCGCTGCCGTTCGGTCCAAAAAATAGTATCTTCATTATTTCATCTCCTTTTTACAAAATTTTCGGGTGAAGCTATGTATGTTCTCAATAATCTCGGGCACCGTGGGGTTCAGCCGTTTCTTGAAGGCGCTCTCTAAACCAGTAGTCGTAGCGTGGCTGATATTTGGGGTTTTACCGAAACCATGGAGAAGCCAATAGGATTCATTAGGAGAAAACCCCAAATATCAACCACTGCGGAACTGAGAGGTAAATTCACTTTGAGAGAGCGCCTTCAAGAAACACCCGAACCCCACTCCAGAAATCCCATTGTTTGTCCCGAACTTATTGAGAACTTGTGAAGCTATTTCAAAACCAAATTTCTGTCAAGGGGTTACGGCGTGTCGAGAAATGCCGGCATCAATTCATAACCCTTTTGAAAGGCAAGGCCGGATTTTTTGGCAAATTGTTCTGAAAACTCGGGGCCTTTGATCTTTCTCGAAAGTTCTTTCCTGCTGCCCCATGCGAATGGCGTGGCATCATTCACGTGGGTCTTCTTACTGATGGGTGTAAGATGATCGCTCGCAATCATTATGCGATAATCCCCAAAAGCGGCCATCCCCTTCAGAACGGTTCCCACCACCTTTTCGTCAAAGGCTTCAATGGCCTGTATCTTTTCTTCAATGTTTCCGTTATGGCTTGCCTCATCAGGAGCTTCCACGTGGACAAACACAAAATCAAGACGCTCAAGGGATTTCAATGCCCCCTCTGCTTTGCCAAGATAATTGGTATCAAGATAACCGGTGGCTCCCTCAACTTCTATAGGCTCCATACCCGCACAGGCCCCGATCCCCTTCAACAGATCTACTGCGGAGATAATGCCCCCCTGGAGACCGAATTTGTCTCCAAATAGCGGGAGGTTCGGGGCCTTTCCCTGTCCCCACAACCAGATGGAGTTGGCCATCTCCAGGCCTTTTTCATTTCTCGCCAAATTAACCGGATGTCTCTCTAGATATCCCCATGACTGACGAATGAGGCCCGTGATCGCATCCTGTGCGTGACGATTCAAATAGGAGGCCATGTTCTGGTCCAGCACATCATGGGGAGGAATGGTTTCGTTCTCCAGAGGCCCCCCGCCCCACACCAGGAGGTGCCGGTAAGCGACGCCCGGATAGATCCTTATGGCGGGGATGGTTAATTGCCCTTTCAGCCCTTCAACTATCTGCCATCCCTCCTTGGTGGAGATGTCCCCCGAACTGTGACTGATCATCACGATCTCGATATCTGATCTCCTGTCGAGGGTGACCAGATTCATTCGAAAGGCCACCTCATCATCACCAAGGCTTACACCCATGCTTGCTGCTTCAAAGGGGGCCCGGCCATTATGATAAATGCCAGGATCATAACCGAGGAGCGAGAGGTTGGCCACATCGCTCCCCGGTTCCATATCGTCCGGAATGGTCTTCACAAGACCAACCCTGCAGGCAGCAACTCGATCCATATTTGGGGTCCTGGACACCTCAAGTGGGGTTTTTCCGCCCAGTTCCGGCAGTCCATAGTCGGCCATGCCGTCTCCAACCAGGAGTACAAATTTTGTCTTGGCTTGATTCTTGGTCGTCATTTGGTCAACGGTTCTCCACGCGGATCATGACTGTCTTACCCATAGCCACATCCAATTGATCGATTAGTGAAACAGCCTTTCGAACGTTACTCTCAAGGGCCTCGTGCGTCAGCATCACAATCGGCACAGAACCGCCCGCATCCCGTCCCTTCTGGATGACAGAGAATATGCTGATCTGTTGATCGGCCAGGATTCCCGCAATTCTGGAAAGGACGCCCGGCCTGTCCAAGGCCGAAAATCTGAAATAAAACTCGCTTGTAAGCTCCTCCATGGGACGTATGGTAATTCCATGGCCGGTTGAGCGAAAATGGGCAAGGGGGGGCATTATCCCGTTTACCCCCAGCCGGATATGCCTTGCCAGATCGATGATATCCGAAACTACGGCACTTGCCGTGGGCCTTTTGCCTGCTCCCAGGCCGTAATAGAGATTGGGGCCCACAAAGTCGCCTTCCAGATAGATTGCATTGTATGCTTCATTGACGTTTGCCAGGATATGGTCTCGAGGGATCATAGCAGGATGAACCCGAGCCTCTAACCGATCCCCGAGGTTCCTGCCTATTGCCAAAAGCTTGACACTGTAACCAAACTCACTGGCAAAACGGATGTCATCAGGGGTCAGAGAAGAAATCCCTTCCCTGAAAATCTCTTCAAAAGATACCGGGCTCCCAAACGCAATGGATATGAGGATGGCCAGCTTATGTGCTGCGTCGGTGCCATCAACATCCAGGGTGGGAGGATCCTCGGCAAGACCCAGGCTTACGGCATCCTGAACCACCTTGTTATAAGGGTGGCCTTCCCGGGTCATTCTGGTCAAGATGTAGTTGGAGGTTCCGTTCAAAATCCCCATAATCGTTTGAATGTGGTTGGCGGAAAGGCCACATCTTAAGGCCCGTACAATTGGTATTCCCCCACCCACACTCGCCTCAAACGCGAGACTCACGCCACACCGCTCGGCTGCCTGGTATATCTCCCGGCCGTGCTCGGCCAAAAGGGCCTTATTGGCAGTGACTACATGTTTACCGTTCTCCATTGCCTTTAGGATATACTCCTTTGCCGGTTCCATGCCGCCAATGAGTTCTACAATAACATTCACATTCGGGTCTTCGATCACATCCATGGAATTTGTGGTCAGGAGCTCTCGGTCAAGAGTAATCCCTCTGTCAGACTCGGTATCCAGATCTGCAATTTTTCTAATTACAACCTCAGTTCCGGCACGGTTTGAGATGATCTCCCGGTTTTCCATAAGCGCTTCAACCGTTCCGGCGCCCACTGTTCCGAATCCAATGATCCCAATATTGATTTCCGACATAGCTCCCTCTCAACAGCCCACGCCTTGTATCATGAAGGATTACAAAACCTGCTTGATACCCCTAATGGCCTGCCTGATGCGATGGGGGTTTTCCACAAGGGCAAAACGGACATAGTCGTCCCCATACTCTCCAAACCCAATGCCCGGCGACACAGCCACCTTGGCCTCATTGATCAACATCTTGGAGAACTCTACCGAACCCATTTCTCTGAACTTCTCGGGTATCCTGCCCCACACAAACATGGTCGCCTTGGGCTTTTCAATTTTCCAACCCACGCGGTTCAACCCATCGACGAGGGCATCACGTCGTTCCCGGTACGTCGATACAATTTCTTCAACGCAGTCGTAGGGTCCATTGAGTGCAATGATTGAGGCAATCTGAATGGGCTGAAACATGCCGTAATCGAGATAGCTTTTTATTCTTCGCAACGCCCCAACCAATGCGGGGTTCCCCACGCAAAACCCCACGCGCCACCCCGGCATGGAGTAGCTCTTGGACAGGCTGAAGAATTCAACCCCGATATCCTTTGCCCCCGGGACCTGAAGAAAGCTGGGGGGCTCGTAGCCGTCAAATACGAGATCGGCATAAGCAAAATCGTGAATAACGGCCATGTCATGTTCCTTACAAAAGGCCACTATTTTTTCAAAGAACCCCAGGTCCACCACAGCGGTTGTGGGATTATGAGGATAGGAAATGATCAACATCTTCGGGCTCGGCCAGGTCTGCTTGGTAGCTGTTAGAAGGTCTTCAAAGAAATCCCTGTCAGGACTTATGGGTATGCTCCTGAGGTCTCCGCCGGCAATAATCACGGAATAGGGGTGTATGGGATAGGTGGGGTTCTGGGCAAAGACCACATCACCGGGACTGATGGTGGCAAGTACCAGATGGGACAGGCCTTCCTTGGCGCCGATGGTGGCGATGGCCTCCTCGTCAGGGTCCAGGTCCACATCATAGCGTCTTTTGTACCAATCGCAAATGGCATGCCTCAGCTTGGTGATACCCATAGACGCAGAGTATCGGTGGTTGTGGCCTTTTTCCGCGGCCTCAACAAGCTTATCGACGATATGTTTGGGTGTAGGGATATCCGGGTTTCCCATCCCAAGGTCTATAATATCCTCCCCTCTGTGCCTTGCCGCCATCTTGATCTCATTCACGGTGGCAAAGACATAGGGGGGTAGCCGGCTCATTCTCCTGAATTCTTGCATGACCTCAATCTCCTCAAGCAAATCCTGCGACATCTGGCTGTCTGAAATACGGAAGATAACCCGGTTGGGAGAAACCGTCGGAGTTCACCTGCATTTGTTTCCTTTCACCCAACGGGGCCAGAAGGATTCTATTACAACATGGGGGATGAAAAATCAAAAGTTAATTTTTCGCGTGGATGCAAGCGCTGATTCAGTTTCGTGGAGGTTGTTAGGGTGTCCCTGCAGAGGTGAGTTAAAGGAATTTTGGAGGCGTCAGACTGTTCATTCCCTGGATTACATTTTTGGGAAAGGGACAGCGGCCGGGAGTCCTGAGCCCCGGTTACTGCCCCTTTTTGATGCGCTATTTTTTGGGTGTCCTATCGAGCTTGTTTCTGACGAAGTTGAACTCGCAGTACTGATTGGTAAGACAGAGCTGCGAGGGAAAATTAAACACCCACTTATCATAAAGCCCCGTCAGTTTCAGATATGTCTCAAAGATGGCGTAGTTACAGTCCACCTGGATCTTCTGGTTGTATTTCTCCGCCTCATCTGGGGGGAGCAAGTTCCACATTACCTGGGTGGTGTAAGGGCAATCGTAACAGCGAAGGGTAACCCTGTCTTCAGTGTCTTCCACGATCTCCATGGGATTGCCGAAAAGGGCAAAACTCTTGATCATAATTTGAGCGATATCGTGAATGGTCCAATCAGTGTCTTCGGGTTTTTTCCCGATGAGTTCACAGAGACCCGGCCATTCCAATTTGGAACGTATCTCCCACATCCTTGCGTAGAGTTGGGCCGCCCTGTCGGTCCCCACCTCCTCTTCCATGGCGGTGAAGGCAGCGTAGTCATGCAGTGTCCACAAGACCATGGCATCATTGTAGGCCCTTTCCCAGGTGTACTCGGGCTGGAGTTTCATGATCTCTCGCATGTTGTCTATGAAGCTCTCTTTACGAATGTCTCTTGCGCATTGGCTACAACTCATGTTGCACCTCCTTTTTTGGTTGGTTTTTGATTCTCGTTAACTTTAAATCCCTGTAACACTTTAGCCCTTCGAAACCAGGTCAATGGGGATTCCGTCGCTAAAACTCAGATAATGGGTCATACCTGAAACCCATGCTCTCGGCCACCGCCTTGTGGACGACGCTTCCACGGATCAGGTTCATTCCCTTGGCAATCGCCGGGTTCTCCTTCATGGCTTCCTTGTAGCCCAAATTGGCGATCTCCAGCGCATAGGAAAGCGTCGCATTGGTCAGGGCAAGTGTCGAAGTCCTGGGGACGGCCCCGGGCATATTGTTCACACAGTAATGAACGATGCCCTCCTCAACATAGGTCGGGTCGTCGTGGGTCGTTGGGTGACTTGTCTCGCATGATCCGCCCTGATCAATGGAAATGTCAACGATGGCAGCCCCCGGTTTCATTTTCTTGAGAAGATTCCGCGAGATCAGTTTGGGGGCCCGTGCCCCCGGAATCAGGACCGAAGAGATAACCAGATCCGCTTTCACGATCTCTTCTTCCAGAGTGCCCTCGTTTGACATCAGGGTGGTCACACTGCCGCGCATCACGTCATTTATGTAGTCAAGGCGCTCCTGGTTTATGTCCAGGATGCTGACCCTTGCGCCGTTTCCGACGGCGCTGAAACAGGCATGAAGCCCGGAGACTCCGGCGCCAATAATCACCACATACGCCGGGCGGACCCCCGGAACGCCACTCAGAAGAATACCCCTTCCGCCTGTTTGCGCCTCAAGGCAGTATGCCCCTGCCTGGACAGCCAGTCGCCCGGCAACAGCGCTCATGGGTGCCAAAAGAGGCAATGAGCCGTTCTCGGTCTGAATGGTCTCGTAGGCAATGCCGACAATCTTTTTCTCAATCAGCTTTTCCGTGAGATCTTTGTCGGCGGCCAGATGGAGATAGGTAAATATTACCTGGTCCTCCCGCATCAAATCAAATTCCTGGGGAAGAGGTTCCTTTACTTTCAGGATCATGTCCGAATCCGCCCATACCTCCTGACGATTCCCCTTGATTTGGGCACCCGCCTGAGTGTAGCTTTCATCAACAAAACCGCTCCCCAGGCCGGCCCCCGATTGAATCAGAACCTGATGGCCCGCTTGCACCAGTGTCCTGACCCCGGAGGGGGTAACCCCCACCCGTTTCTCGGCCACTTTCAATTCTGTGGGAATACCGATGATCATTGCTAAATCCTCCCTGTATGTTCTAAACGATTCCGTATACGTTCACAGGGCATCTCTTTGTGCCCTCATCTCCGTCAACACCTCCATAACAATCCGGGGCTTGGAGTAATGGAGTGATGGAACATGAGGCATTTTTTGCGGGGATCTGCGTCACCCCTTTATGACAACCCCCTGTCACCGCGGGAAGACGATGCTCGTGTCGTTGGCCACTCGCCAGGCAGCCACCCCGATGACCTGGGCCACCGCCTTGACGCCATTCCAGTCAATATTATCCACATGCTCGTTGTCGCTGTGGTAGTTGGGATCATCGGCCTTCCAAATGCACATGGCGGGCACCCCGTGTTCGTTGAGATGCCCCTCCTCGGGTGTGCCCCACCCTCCCCACAGATGACCGAGGTGCACCCCGATCTCCTTCCCAACATTCTCCACAAAGTCGTTGAGTTCCCTGTTGTGTTTTACCTGATGGTCGGGTTGGTCCGGATAGGTACCCCCGTCAACGATTCGGGCCGGGCCACCCACCCCCACCATGTCAATATTAAAGCCGGCGACAGCATCCAGAAGGGTTCCCTCCTTTTCCCTGTTGGCGATGTATTGGATCATGCCATCGGAGATACCCTCCTCGGAGCCGGTGGAGATGAATTCGATGGTGCGTTTTGGCGCAGGCAGTTTGGCCATTATCTCCGCAAGCTTCATTATGACCACCGTACCGGTGCCATTGTCGTTGGCGCCACTGCAGGCGCCGTCATCCCGGTGTGCGTGAATCAACACCCTCTCCCTCGGTTCTTGAGCGCCCGTTAAAAAGGCACGAACATTACCGCCATCCCGGGGCTCTATCAGGCAAGCTACCTCTATATGCGCACGAACCCCACCCCGTCCAACGGCGTGGAGCAATTCCATGGCATCTGTACTTCCAATGGTCACACAGGGAACGCTTTGATCCTGACCCGGGTACTCATGTTCCCAACCGCGGCTGTGGTCCCATCTCCCGAAAGAGTGGGATGGGGTGAAGGCCACGGGGCTTCCGTTGCATACCACAAATGCCAATGCCCCATGTCGCTTTGCCCTGGTGGAAAAGCTTCCGAGCCAGAACAACGGGTCTGCTGAGCTGGCCTGTGCCAGGGCTATCTTCCCTCTTACATTGGCGACAGCAAATTCCTCTTCCGTTCCTTTGCCCACGAATACCAATTCGCCCTCCACCCCCCCTTCGGGTGTGGGATATGAATAGTATGCGGCCCGTGACACCAGCGCACGATCAAGTGGGGCCCCTGCCTTGAAGGTAGTGCCCCCGTATTCCCAGGACAAGGTGTTGAAACCATCAAGCTCCACCTTCAACTCCTGGGCGGTAAAGTGATCCGAAATCCATTCAATGGCCCTGCGATCACCCTCCGTGCCTGACATGCGGCTGCCGATGTCCTGGGAAAGGTAGCGGTCCCATTCGTACATTTCCCACGGGTCGATCCCTTCCAGTATGACCTTTTCTTCCCGGGTTACCATTGAAACACCTCCACCTATCCTGCCCCATGGATCTTCTTGACGATCCTCGCGACGTTTGCCCCGAACTCCCTACAGACCTTCTTGCGTTCATCATCCGGGGTCCCCACCGAAAGCGGCCCATAATGACCGCCTGAGACAAAACCGGGAACAATCATCCCGTGAACCAGAAAAGCCCGCAGGATATCCAGGATGGCCGTCTCTCCGCCGCCTCCCAAATCTCCGCAGGAAGAAAAGGCCGCGCCGACTTTCCCCTCCAGTTTCTTGAAGTGCTTGATACTCCCATCAATCAGCTTTTTGACCTCTGCCGTTGTGGCCGCGAAGTAGGTGGGTGCTCCGATAATGATCCCTTGGGGCTCGAGCAAATCATCCAGGCTCGTTTCCTCAATTTTTTTTCGGACCACTTCGACTCCCTCATCTTTGACACCTTCCTCAACGGCCTCTGACATAGCTGCTGTGTTCCCTGTTTTGGACTGATAAATAATCAAAATTCTTGCCATAGCAAGCTCCTCCATACCATTATTGGTGAATGTCTTTGACGTATCGCCCTTTCGCTTTATGACCGCTTTGTGAACCTGACGCGGCAGACATCATCCCCGCAGCAGAGAAATTTATCCATGGTAAAGGAATACCGGTCAAATACCCCAAGTGCCTTCAAGATTGCCTCATAATAGTTGGTCGAAACGGGTGCCTCACATTTCAGGGTCATGGAGCGGGCGGTTTCTTCCCCCAGAATTTCTCTCATACTGTACCAATAGGGGCAACAAAGTATTTCTGCTTCATGGACATTTTCGTCATGCCGGGTCACCTTGTATGGACAGGCAATCAATTCCCAATAGATCTTGGAGAGTTCACCAAGCTTATCCATATCCACATCATCCGGCCCTGAGATCCCCACTGCCTTCTTAACCTCATCCAGCCCTGACAGCGCAAAGGTCTCCCAAAGGCCCATATAGAGGGGAAACCCGTCCTTTGTCCCCAGATGGTTCTCCAGTCTAAGGTAGATGTTGAAGTCAAGCAGGGCAAAAAGCCTGACCCAGTTCAGCAGGGATTCGTTGACATCTTTTCCGGAACCCCTTATGGCCGGGTGTTCCGAGTCCTCCAGGATTTGAGAAAGGGTGTCCCCTACCTTCTCGATATCGATGGGTTCTGTGAGGCCGATCTTCTCTTTGATCGCCTCTGGGGCTTTCTCCTCCACATGGATCCAGATATCTTTTAGAATTTTTTCTTTTGTATCCTCCTCAACGCTGCTCAACCCTTCAAGAAGATTGGAATAATGAAAAGCGAGTCCATGCGACCAGGTAAGAATGTCGTCCTCCGCCGTGTGCCCTATCTCAGCGAGGCTTCCAAAAAGGCCAAGAGATCCCTGAGACCTCTGTTCGCTTGCTGCCATGTGTCCCTCCTTATTCTTCGGAAATGATTTTGAGAAATCGTCAATTACTTCCTTAACACTCTTCCGGGGCGAATGGCCCCCACTTCTCCATTTTCCAACAACACCTGACCATTTACGATCACATAGTGGATCCCTTCCGAGAACTGCCTGGGGTCCTCATAAGTAGCCAGGTCCCTGATATTGTCCGGGTCAAAAAGCACCAGATCGGCAAAATAGCCTTCTGCGATTATTCCTCTCCCTTTGAGACCCAACCGATTCGCAGGAAAGGATGTCATTCGCCTCACGGCATCTTCAAGAGGCAGCAGCTTTTCATCTCTCACATATTTTCCCAAGATTCGGGGGTAGGTCCCATAAGCAGCCGGGCTGGGTCTACCCTGTCCGATATCCCAGGCATCTGTACAAAACCCGCCCAAGGGATGTCTCATAATGGTTCTCAGGGGGCTATCATCATTGCGATCGCCGGATACCCCAAAAATCAATTGCGTAATCGCACCGTTTTCTTCGACCAAGAGGTCAGTAATCGCATCAAAAGGAGATTCCCCTGACCTTAAACCCAGTTCCTCCAGATTACATCCCTCATGTTTCTTGTTTTTTTCACTGGGTATGAACTGGATGAAAATATTTTCCCATCCGGCTGCCTTTACGAGATTGTGCGGCCAGGAACCTGGAAGCCAAGTGGGCCATGTTGGGACGACATTCGCGATGTCATTTTCGATCTTTTTCCGCGTCCCCGGGTCCTGCACCCTTTTGACGAATTCAGGCCAGCCACCGTCCAGCGCCCAAGGGGGATAAATAGCAATCATCATTGTATTTGCTGCAGTGTAAGGGAACATGTCAAAGGCCATGTCGATTCCCCTTTGCCGTGCCTTCTCATCCATCTCGAGAGTGGTCTCGATCTTGTGCCAGTTTTCCTTGCCAACCGCTTCGTAATGAGACCGATGAATCCTGCATCCCGCCTTCTCACCGATCGTGAGAATCTCTTGATGTGCCTCGATGTCCGTTTCGCTTGACCCCCTTATATGGCTCGTAAATATTCGGTCATAATCCGCAATAATTTCCCCCAGTTCCGTAAGTTCATTGGTATCCGCGAACATCCCCGGAGCATAGATCAAACCGCTGGATAACCCGAAAGACCCTTGTTCGAGGGTTTCTTTGAGAAAACCCCTCATCTCTTCAATCTCTTTCGGAGACGAAATGCCGCCGGAAAAGCCTTTTACGAGGGCTCGTATGGCGCCGTGCCCTGTCAGGGTGCCCACATTTACGACCACCCCAGTTTTTTCGACCAGATCAAGGTATTCCGCCATATTGTTCCATTCCCAGGAAGGCTTATCAGCGGGGGTCAAGAAACCGACACTCGCCTCCATAACAGGCTTGATCTCATCTCTAACAGGAGACACACTTATCCCGCAATTTCCCATTATTTCTGTGGTTATTCCCTGGCGTATTCTCCCTTCAAGAAGTTCGGCCTGTTTCTCACTCAAAAAAATCAAGTCTGAATGGGAATGCATATCAATAAACCCGGGCGCAAGCGCCATGTTTTTCCCCTCAATGATCCTCCGGGAATCTGCTCCCTCTATGCGACCGACATGCACGATCTTATCCCCTTCGATACCCACGTCTGCGTAATACCAGGGGTTGCCCACACCATCTATTACCTTCACATTCTTGAATACTAAGGAGTACATTTTTTCTCCCCTGTTTAGCCACCATCACAAATCCAACTGTCCTTGCTGGGCCAAAAGTGTCGCCAGATCATAGTATTCCGTAATCCTATAGATTTTCCCATCTCTTAATTTAAAAAAGTAGGCGATACGCAAATCCACCTTTTTCCCTGTTGGCTGCTCACCACGAAAAATCCCGCTGTTGGTTGCATGCCATCTGACCTGACAGATCACAGAATCTCCGTCTACAAAGGTCTCTTGAATTTCGGCAACGCAATCCGGGTAACCCTCAAACACCTCGGAATAGGATTTCTTAAAGGCATCCACGCCTGTGAATGGTTCGGGCTCCGCCACCTCATCCGCGATAACTTCCTGGGTGCAGAATTGCCCCATTTTCTCAACATGGTGGTCGTTCATCACCTCAAAAAAAGCCTCGATGGTTTCAACCAGTTCCTCTCTTCCCATTTTAAAACCTCCCTGTAGCCGCTATGCCGATTAAATCCCAAAGATCTTTGTCGAGCTTGTTTATCGACCGATTATTGCCAAATTGTGTTCTGGGTAAATCCGAAATCCCATAGGCCCTCTATTTGGTTGCGGAAAGGTATCTCTCCTTTACTTCTTCGTTGGTTTCAAGTTCAGCCGCGTCGGATTCAAACACGATTTTCCCCTTGCTGATGATAAAGGCATAATCGGAGACGCTAAGGGCCAGAGGGAGATTTTGCTCCACCAACAGAATTGAAAGCCCCTGCTTTCTCAACTGGCCGATAATGATTCCAATGTCGCGAACAATCTTCGGCGCGAGGCCTTCAGAGGGTTCATCCATCAGGAGTAAATCCGGATTGGTCATCAAGGCCCGCCCAATGGCAAGCATCTGCTGTTCTCCTCCACTGAGGAGGTCCCCTTTAAGATGGGCTCGTTGTTCCAGTAGGGGAAACTGGGAATAGGCCTTATCCAGTGACCAGTCCGTTTCCCTGCCACGCCTTCTTGCCGCCACGGTGAGATTTTCCTTCACGCTCAGGGATGGCAATATGTTTCGACCCTGGGGAATCAATCCAATACCCATCTTGGCGATGCGGTGAGGCTTCAAATTCGTGATATCCTTGCCCCGAAACCGCACCACTCCCGCTCTTGGCGGGGTAAAGCCAATGACTGACCGGATGGTCGTCGTCTTCCCCATACCATTACGTCCCAGGAGAGCCGCAATAGTTCCCTCCCCGACTGCCATGGAAACACCATGGAGGACATAGCTTTCACCGTAATAGGTGTGAATATCAACAAGCTCCAACATGGTCGGTAGATTCCTCAACGCCCATATAGATTTCCCTTACCCTCTGGTCGATTTGGATTTCATCCGGCGTTCCATCCGCTATCACCTCACCATAGTGAAGGACCATGATCCGTTCAGCCAGCTCGAACACCATTTCCATGTCATGATCCACAATCAAGACCGTGATATCAGATTCCAGATTCTTGATAATACCAATAATGTCAGCGCTTTCCTCTTTGGTGGACCCTGCGCTGGGTTCATCCAGCAGCAGCAGTTTGGGCTCCATTGAGAGACCCAGATGAATTTCCAGCCTCCTTTGTTCTCCATAGGACAGATTCTTGACCAGATCGCCTCTCTTCTCCCACAGCCCGACTCTCTTCAGTTCATAAACGGCCTTTTCAAACACATCTCGGAAGTCCTGGATTTGGCGGAACATCTTGAAACGATGCGGTTTTGTCCCATGAAGCGTTAGCAGGGTGTTTTCAAGTACGGTAAGGTTCTGTAGAAGGCTGATAATCTGAAAGGAACGTGCCTGACCAAGTTGGGCCCGCTGGTGGGTTGGCAAGTCGGACACATCTTCGCCGAAAAAAAAGATTTGACCTCTAGTTGGGGACAACTGGCCGTTGATCAGATTGAAAAGGGTGGTTTTTCCTGCCCCATTGGGTCCAATGATCGCCAGGCGTTCACCGACCTCTACGGAAAACGAAACGTCGTTTACCGCCTTAACTCCCCCAAAGTTTATGGACAAACCGTCAACCTTTAGTGCTTCCATAAGGATAACCGGCCCTCTTGCTAAGTTCCACCAGGTAAACCCCGATACCTTGGCGGGCGAACATGATGGTGAGGACAAAGATACCGCCAAGTATTAGTGGCCAGCGATCAGGCGTCACGATACTGGCTACAAGTTCTACAGATATTATCACTGCTGCACCCAGAACAGGACCCAATAGTGTTCCCATACCCCCGATGATTGCCATGCACATGGGCAAGAATGAGGTCCCTACCCCAAGGTGGTTCGGATCGATCATATAGTTGTAATATGCAAATAGCACTCCAGCAACGCCTGAAAAGGCTCCTGAGATGATAAAGGCTATATATTTGTAAAGCCATGTGTTGTATCCGAGCGCCCGCATGCGGTCCTCGCCTTCTCGAATACCCACAAGGGCATGGCCAAAGGGCGAACACACAATCCTATGCAGCGCCAAAATACAGAAGGCAGTAATCAGAAGAACAAGGTAATAATAGGAGGTTGAATTCACAGTTAATCCAGGAATACCAAAACTCGGGAAGGATAGCCCTGCAATACCCTGCATGCCCGGCGAATTCAACCACTTCACATTCCAGGCAACGCTGAAAAGCAATTGTCCCAGTGCAAAGGTGACTAGAAGAAAATATAGGCCAGAGACACGAAGTGCAATCAGGCCGAAAAGCGCGGCAATGAGGGTCGCGGTCAGAATGCCAAGAGGAACACCAAGCCAAAACAGATCTGTGCCGTAATGGAGTTTGAGTACCGCAACGGCATATCCTCCTGCGCCGAAGTAGGCAGCATGGCCTAAAGAGGGCAGGCCCAGGTACCCGAAAACGAGATTATAGCCGGCTGAGAAAAGGGCAAAAACAAGGAATCGAGTCATTACGCCCTGGGTGTATGAGGACAGGAACAGGGGCAGGACGACAAGGATAGTGGCAACTGCAAAATAAGGGGCAAACTGAATCCATTTGACCTGCTCCGGACCCCTAACAACTTCTCGATCGCTTGCCACCATCAGTTAGACCTTTCTCCCGAAAAGGCCCCTTGGCTTCAAAAGTAAGACAATAATCATTGTGAAGTACATGGTAAACATGGCAAACCTTGGAAACAAAGCTTTTCCAAAGGCATCCACAAGGCCGATGAGGATGCCCCCCAGCAAGGCGCCCTGTATTGAGCCCACGCCGCCAACGATGATAACGATCAATGCGAGCAGGAGGATTTCCAATCCCAGGGCATTATATACACCCAATAATTGGGCTCCAATCACTCCTGCTAATCCGGCGATAAAAGATGCCACAAAAAAGACAATAGCAAAGAGCCGTTCCAGATTGATACCCAGCCCCATGGTTATCTCTTTGTTATCCATTCCGGCACGAACCATTGCGCCGACACGCGTTCTATCCTGGAGCCACCATAGTATGCCTGCCAGTACGAGCCCAAAGACAATAGTCGCAAAGCGCGCCTTGGGATATGCCCTGCCCAAGATCTCGAATGAACCGGACAGAAACTTTGCCGTGAAAGGCATACGCGGCCACCCCCCCCAAACCCAGAGAGACAGGTTGCTCAAGATGTAAACAAATCCAAAGCTCAACAAAACTTGTTCATTGGGCTGTTTATACAGAAAACGCAGGAATCCCCGTTCGAGCATCAACCCAACCAATCCGGCCGCAAGACCGCCTGCTAACAGACCAAGGGCAAAAGGTGCCCCCAGTTTTACTGCAACAGTCCAACCCACATAACCCCCAATCATGTACAGTACGCCGTGCGAGAGGTTGATAATGTTCATGGCCCCCATGACAATGGACATTCCTGATGCGATCAGGAACAGGACCATTCCGTAGGAAAGCCCGTTCAGGAGGTTTATTACTAGATTTTCCATTGAACTTTTTTTTCTTCTCTCTCTTCCAGAAAATACTGAGCCAGACAATTGGGCAGATGGAGGACGCCCCCCAATCTGCCCTCAAGGAATCTTCATTTTAGTCTGGGGTCACGCACCGCAGGATAAACCTTGATCGGATCCCAAGAATATCTTCCATTTATCCGTTTGGCCTCAACGATGTAACCATTTGCCAGGGCAACGCCCTCCTTCGTGTAAGCCAAGGGACCCTGCGGTGTATCCATTTTGACCTTCAGTACAGCGGGCCAAAGTTTGGAGAATGTCTCATCACCGCCCGTTGCCTTCAGGCCAGCCAAGATAGAGGAAGTAATACAATAGGAATTATTTGCTAAACCGCCGGGTGTCTTGCCAAAACGTTTTTCCATGGCTTTTACCCATTTCTTGTTGACGGGGTTATCCAGCGACCAGATATAGAGGGCCTGGCCCTGCAAACCGACGACCTTATCCCCCAGTTCTTTCATGACATGCTCGGGCAAGTCGGCTGCCAACGTCGTTCCATAAAGCGGCATCTTGACCCCGAATTCCTTATATTGTGTAACGAGACGTGAACTGTCCCCAGTATTCGGCACAAAGAACGCAACACAATCGGCATTTTTCAGGTTTGAAATATAGGGGCCGAAATCTGCCGTACCCACTGGGACAAGTACCTCCTGAACGACTTTTCCTCCTTTTTCTTCGAAACCAGTGCGGACACCTTTCATGAAAGCATGACCGCCCGCATAATCAGCAATGATCATGACCATGGTCTTGTGCCCTTTATCAGCAGCGTACCACCCCAGAGGTAGCGTCAGGCCAAGGGCTGTGGTAGGATAGATCAACCAGTTTTGGTATTTTGTCAGCTCAAACATGGCGCAATAAAGACCTGTTGCCAAAACACCCTTGTTGGCCAGGTAGGGTCCTAGCGCCAGCTGGGCATCTCCCATGAGCGGACCGATAATGATTTTTACCTTGTCCCTTTCAACCAGTTTTCTGGCTTTTTCGAGGCAGACATTGGGGCTCCCTGCCGCATCCTCGACTATGAGCTCTAAAGGTCTCCCCGCAATTTGACTGTTATATTCCTCAAGAGCCATCACGATTCCGTTTTTGAATAGGGGACCCAACATGGCCGCTGGTCCGGTATAATTTAGAATGGCGCCAATCTTAATCGGTTCTGCTGCAAAACTCTTCTGAGTCGGACTGACTAGACCCAGAGAGACAAGTAATCCCACTACCAACAATGCTAAACCAATCTTTTTCATTTCTGCCTCCTCCCTAAATTGTAACAGGTTCGTTCCAAAAATTCACCAAAAGCAATTATCTTACCACCTCCCTTCAACTCTACTCCGATCTGGCAAATAACGCCAATGATTGGGGCACCCATACCCTGGCAATTTTTGGCAACCCAGAATTGACCAGCTCTCCTGCCTTGGGAGATCGTTGCGGAACCCCTAAAACAATTTCATTCCTTGACCGGAAACCGCCGAATGTCCCGATTTGCTCTAAGTATAGACCCTGGGGACCCTTTTCCCCACGGCGCAGACCACCTCGTAATTGATCGTGTCGATCTTATCCGCGATTTCGTCCACAGGCGGATTTTCACCAAAAAGGACTACTTCATCTCCGATTCGGACATCCCCTATCTCTGAGACATCAATCATACACATGTCCATACAGACCCGGCCGATCAACGGCGCCCGCCTTCCTTTGATGAAGACCGACCCCTGGTTGGACAGCAGCCTGCTGTATCCATCGGCATATCCCACAGGAAGGGTCGCCACTAAAGCCCTCCTTTTGGTACGGTAGGTCCTTCCGTAACTGATAGGGGAATCAACGGGAACGGGTTTGACATATATGACATGTGTCTTCAATGACATGGCCGGTTTCAGTTTGATGCTCCGGCTCACCTCCCTGGATGGATAAAGGCCATATATCATGATCCCGGGTCTCACGAGGTCAAAATAAGATTCCGGCAGATCCAGTACTGCCGCACTGTTGGCCATGTGCCTCTTCGCTATTTTGAATCCGCCACCCTCGATTTCTTTCACCAGGTCGTTGAAGGTCTCAATTTGTCTTATTGAAAAGGTCTTGTCAGACTCATCAGCAGAGGGGAAATGGGAAAACATGCCCTCCAAGTCCAGGTTTTGGAAGCGGCTTACCTTTCTGGTAAGCTCCAACGCATCCTCCGGTGATACCCCGATTCGGCCCATCCCGGTGTCAACCTTTATGTGCACCTTGAGATGGGTCGATGCTTTTCCAGCCTCCCGATCCAACGCCTCAGCCAGTTCCACGGTTGATATTGCCTGTTCCAATTCAGAATCTATTACCTTGTATGCCTCTTCGGGTTGAATAAGCCCCATGACCAGTATAGGAACCTCAACGCCGTTATCTCTGAGCTGCCGGCCTTCTTCCGGTAGCGCAACACCAAGACATGTAGCCCCGCTTCTGAGGGCAGCCAGGCTCACTTCAACTGCGCCGTGGCCATACCCGTCTGCCTTGACCACTGCCATCAAATCTCTTCTGTTTCCTATCCTTTTTCGGATTTCAGCAATGTTGTGGGATATGGCGTTGAGATCTATGATTGCCCTTGTTGCTCTTTCAACGCGATTTCTTGGGTTCACCTGGCGCACATTGCCTGTCTGTTTGTCCATTCAAAAACTACGCCGTCCCTGCCGGTTTGATCTCCATCGACCCTATGGCCTCACGGACAAAATCGGGCAAGCTCTTTGAGTCTTCTGCAAGGAATAATTCGTCTTGGCTTGTCGGTTCATATCCCTTTGCCATCTTGATGGCATTCTTAATATAGGAGAGGCGGATCTTCTCCAAGTTGAAATCTTCCACTCTCATCTGATCTGCCTTTTCAGGGATGATGATTGTTTTTCCGGGGACATTTTCCGCTGGATTTCCACGTCTTACCTCGATCCCGTTTTCTTTTGCAAAGGTGAGTTGGGAAGATGGCAGCTTTCCGGCAGAAGTGTACTCTGTTTCCTGAACCACCAGGATCTGATCCTGATCCATTTCTCTGGCAATGGCAACGGCGCCGGCCAGGGAAGTATTTCCTGCGGGGCCTCTTTCCATTCCTTCCAGCTTGGCCAACAGTTCCGTTGTATAAAAAACTTCCCCCTGGGTAACCAAGGCGTATCGATCCAGGTAGCGAAGCCCCCGGGCACAGTTTCTCGGAACATCAGTCCTGTCCGGCCAGGTAAGGAACGGGATGCCAAAACCACTGTGCCCCGTGGTAAAAGATTTCCTGTTGAAGTCAAAATCGCTGGCCATATGGAGCCCGTGGAGATCCACCGAGACACCCACAACAACGGTGTCACGGCTTCCAGCCTTTATTAACCCACGCGCCGTTCCCGTGACATTGCCCCCTCCGGCGTGGGTAACCAGTACCATGTCGGGGAACCGTCCTTCCCTTTGCAGAACCTGATTGGCCAACTCGTATCCCAGGGTCTCTATCCCCAACACGCTTGTGGGAACATAGAGGGAGGCGCTGAAAAACCCGGTATCCTCCAGTACCCGAAGCATAATATAAAAGAGCTCCGGACCTACGGTAAGCTGCCAGACCTCGGCTCCGTAGGCCTCACAGGCCCGCGTCTTCTCGAGGATCTCCGGTTGCCCCACCTTTCGGCTGTCGTAGACCTCCTGAAGGACAATTGCCTTCAGACCGTGTTTGGCGGCCTGGGAAGCCACCGCCGCACCGTAATTCCCGGAGCTGGCGGTCACCACGCCTTTATATCCCAACCGCCTGGCATGATAGACCGACAACGCTGCCCTGCGGTCCTTAAAGCTTCCGCTTGGGTTGGCGGCTTCATCCTTTACAAAAACACGGCATCCTTTTCCAGGTGGAGAGATTGATCTGACCAGTTCGGTCAGATTCCTGAGTTCGACCAAAGGGGTCTCTCCGACACCGGTCTGGAGGAAAATTCCCTGTATATCTTCCGGAGAATAATCACAGGAACCCATAAGTGCTTCATAATCAAAGGTTATGGGTGACTTCTCAAACTCTCCGTAATCAATCCCGGTCGCCCTGCTCAAGATATCTTTCTTTCTTGCCATTACTTCTGCGTAGCTATTATCCATTCCCGCTTCTCTTCCCTGCATGTTATTACTCTTCCACCAACTTCTTGACCTCATCCCCGATGGATAGGAGCACCTCTTGCGGGGTTCCAAAATCGTGTTCATATGTCGGATTTACCTTATGGAGAGTTCCGGTTAGTTCTCTTCCTATAAAGGTTTGGATCCTGACTTCATCGCCTTTGTCGGCGCATTTATCCAACAGGAAACCCTTGACCCAACACTCATAGGGTACCTGTTTGGTGGAGGAGGGAAGGTTGCTGGCGCGCTCAGACGGTTCCAGGATGACGGTATGGATCTGAACCAGATCATCTCTTTTTGCATCAGGCATGGTTGATGGCTCCTCTCTCAAAACCCGGGGGGTGATATGGCTGAGACAATCATCAGGGGAACACCCCCTGTATTTGTAAGCCTGTGAGGGGTGTTTTCGGTGATATAAATGGAGTCCCCTTCTTTCAGATCATATATGTCATCCCCCAGTTCTATCCGGCATTCCCCTTGGAGCATCAGCGCGGCCTCCTCCCCTTTGTGGGTCATGGGATATTCCGCGCTGGTTCCCCCTATTTCCAGCCTGGTGAGGAGAAATTCAATCCGGTGGTTGTGGTTTAAAGAAAGCAACTGGTAGGTCAGCCGCGAGTCCGTATTCACCAGAACCCCCCGTTCATTCTTTCGCACAACGGGGCCATAACTTGAGGAACCTTCTTCAAAAAAGGAACTCACAGGAATTCCCAAGGCAAGGGCTATCTTACGGAGTGAGTTGATGGATGGATTGGTGAGACCCCGTTCTACCTGGCTGATAAAGCTAAGGCTCAATCCGGTCTCATGGGACAGGTCGTGCAGGGTCATGTTTTGCGTTTTTCTTGTTCTCCGGATAATGGAGCCCCTATACATGGCGGATGGATCATTCATGGACCCCTCACAATTTAAATATTGGTGAAATTTGACATCATACGTTTTCGGCCTATGTAAATATAGGTTGTCAATCCAAGCATGAGCACCATAACTTACTGAAACGATAGAAAAACATGGCTTTGGTTTTTCTTGTATGGGGTAGAACGAAGTGTTCTCTGAAAGTCCATTCATTCTTAAATCTGTCCAAAAAACTTGTCAAGGACTTTTTTTATATTGAAAAACATGTCGGTTATATCTAAATCTATCCGATATAATTGCATATTTTATTTTACTTATACTGAAATTGTGCCATTATGCGACCTTGGCCAAAAGGGGGCGTTTTTCAAAGGTCTCAAGATGGGTCTTGCAGGCTGTCAATCATGTGTTGAACCTGGAAAAACAAGATGGAGCCAAGATCAAGATTTCCAAGATTTCACCTCTTTTACGGCTGGTATGTACTGGCGGCCTCATTCTTGATCCTATTCTTTAATTCAGGGGCCCGATTTTCCATCGGGGTCCTGTTCAAACCGCTGATTTCTGAATTTGGTTGGAGCAGAGGCTCTGTCTCTTTGGCAGTCTTTCTCAACATCACCGTCTTTGCCCTTTCGCTTATGATAGTCGGCCGGTTTTATGACCGCTATGGCCCCAAATGGGTCATCATTATCTCTACCCTTTTCCTTTCAACCGGTTACATGAGCATGTCCCTCATCCATTCCCTATGGCAGTTTCTGATCTTTTACGGCGTCTTGGCAGCCGTGGGTCTGGGGGGAACATCTGTGCCGCTCATTGCAGCACTGATGAGCAAATGGTTTGAGAAACGCCGGGGGCTTGCCATAAGCCTGGCGCTTTCGGGTAGCTGTTTCGGTCAGTTTGTCCTTGTCCCGGTTTTTAGTATCTTCCAGTTACGTTACGGTTGGCGGACATGCTATATCCTGATCGCAGTGATCATGCTGGTGGTAAACATAGCGCTTGTCCTTGGGGTGATTAAGGGGAATCCGGATGAATTGGGCCAAAAGCCGTTTGGTTACACCAACAAAGAAGGGGCGACGCAACCGGAAAAACAGATACGTCGCAGCGAGGATCTTCCGGATCTAGGGTTGAGGGAGGCCATGCGTACCCCTTCTTTGTGGTTTTTTATCATCGCCATGTTTATCTGCGGCAGCGGCGATTTTATGGTTTCCACACACTTGATACCGTGTGTTACCGACCATGGCATTTCACCCACCACAGCCGGCAACATGTTGGCCTGGTATGGGTTGATGAGTTTGGCCGGACTGATTATTGCCGGACCTGCATCGGATCTTATCGGAAACAAGATTCCCATTGCCCTCGCTTTTGTTCTCCGCTTTTTTCTTTTTCTGATGATCTTACGCTACCAGAGTCTGGTCTCCTTTTATGTCTTTGCCCTTTTCTTTGGCTTCACCTTTCTTATCACTGCTCCGCTGACCACCACTCTGGTTGGAAGGCTCTATGGATTCTCTCATGTGGGTATTCTATCAGGCTTTATCGCCACAATTCACCATCTGGGCGGAGGCATCTGGGCATATGCGGGAGGCGTGGTATTTGATGAGACCGGAAGTTACAAACTGGCCTTTATTTTGTCGGCGTTTATGGCCCTCGCAGCGATCCTCTGCACGGTTCTTATCAAGGAGAAAAGACATCTAATCGGTAGGGAATATGGACCGGGTTGAAATCAATTTTCTCAGCCTATGATTTTCGGGAAGCGCAAGCTTTGGGTCGCTTTCGAGGATACATTGCGCTTCCTCCTTCGCGGCCGTCAGGAGTTCCGGCTCTCTAAAGACTGCCCCCAGGTCCAGTTCCCCTGCCCCTGCCTGTCTCGTCCCCATAAGTTCTCCCTGACCTCTCATCTCCAGGTCTCTTTCAGCGATCTCAAAGCCGTCATTGCTATCAGCCAGCACCTTCACCCGGGACAGGCTCTCATGGGATGAGTCTTCAGAGACCATGAGTACACAGAGCCCTCTCCTGGAACCCCTTCCCACCCGACCCCTCAATTGGTGGAGCTGGGACAACCCAAAGCGTTCCGGGTGTTCAATCACCATCATCGTGGCCCCCGGCGCATGAACCCCCACCTCTATCACCGTCGTCCCCACCAAGAGATCTATCCTTCCCCCCCGGAATTCCTCCATGACCCGATCCTTTTGATCGGTAGATAGCCTGCCGTGGATCAGCCCAACACGAAACCGGGGTTCAAACAGCTTGGTCAGTCTTTCATGCATCTCCACAACATTTTTTAGATCCTCTTCCTCTGATCCTTCGATTACAGGGCAGATGACCATCCCCTGTTCCCCTTTTGACAACCTTTGATACAGGGTGTTGAACACCTTTCTCTTCTGGGTTGCGTCTGCCAGGAAAGTCTCTACCGGACGGTGCCCCTTGGGATACTCTTTGATCACGGAGATATCCAGGTCAGCGAAGACGGTCATGGCAAGGGTCCTTGGGATCGGGGTCGCCGTCATCACCAGGAGATGCGGGTTTTCCCCTTTTTTATCAAGTAAGGATCGCTGTCTCACACCGAACCGATGCTGTTCATCGATGACCACCAGGCCCAGTCTCGCAAAAGAGAGCCCCTCCTGAATCAGGGCCTGGGTCCCGATGATCAGATTATATTCCCCGTTCCTGATCTTTTCATATCGCTTTAGCCGATCAGACCATTTTAACCTACCGGTCAAGATGACCGGGCGGAATCCCATACTCCTGGGAAGAGAGGAGAAATATGCAAAGTGCTGCTGGGCCAGCACCTGTGTGGGGACCATTATTGCCACCTGCCAGTTGTTATGGATGACCATATGGGAGGTCACTGCGGCCACGACGGTCTTGCCGCATCCCACATCTCCCTGAAGCAATCGATTCATGGATCGACCAATCGCCAGGTCACCAGCTATTTCTCTGATAGTGCGAAGCTGGTCGCGTGTCAGAGAAAAGGGGAAATAATTCAAGAGACGATCTTCTAAATCCTTGGGGACTGATACGACCGGTCCGGTCCTTTCCCTGGAGAACATTTTCCGCATAACGATATTGATCATCACGTAAAAAAAATGATCAAAGGTGAGTCTCCTATGTTCCTTTGTCTTGAATTGATTCAGTAGATCAATGGATACGCCATCGGGGGGAAAATGAACATTTCCAAGGGCTTCTCCAAGCCGTGGGAGACCAAGCCGGCGGATCGTCTCCTCCGGAAGAATCTCCATATTAGCTTCTTGCCCCTGAGCCAGGGTCTGGCTGATCAAAGATCTCAAGACTTGCCCTGAAATCCCCTTAATCGCTGGATAGACAGGGAAATAACCCAGGAAGACTTGCTCCCTCGCATCCCCAACCAACGTGATATCAGGGTGAATTATCTGCCGCTTGCCGCGGTTAAGCCGGATACGCCCATAGGCCGTGAGGGTCTGCCCTTTCGTAGTGTAACCGTCTAGATGGGCCTTTCTGTAGTTAAACCAGAGAAGCTCCAGAGGGGCTGTTTCATCCTGGATGATGATCCTGAAAAGGCCCCTCCTGCCGGGGAAGGCCCTCTCCTCTCCACCGGAGATCACCATACCTCTTACCAGTGCAGGAACATCATGACGGGTCTCGGAAATAGGAGATATCCTACGTCGGTCTTCGTATCGGATGGGCAGGAAAAACAGAAGGTCGATCAGGGTGTGAAGGCCTCTTCTGCCCAGGAGTTGTGCCCTCTTGGGGCCGATCCCCTTCAGGACGGTCAGGGGCCGTTTTAGCGTCGGAACTTCTTTGAGGTGGGTTGCAGGTGAACGGATCACATTGATCATTATTAGCAAACCGCAGGTCGGGTTACAAGAGAAATGATTTGACAATAATCGTCTGAGATAATTAGAATAAAAGCCATCTAAATGCAAACCGAACGGGGCCAGATGCAATGGGACAAGCTGAGAAAAACGGAAAATATGCCGAGGCCGGCGTTGATATCGAGGCGGGTAACAGACTGGTAGAACTCCTACGGCCGATCGTCAACAAGACCTTCAGGTCGGGTGTCATCACAGATATAGGAGGTTTTGGAGGGCTTCATTCGTTGAATGTGGAGCACATCAAGAACCCAGTGCTCGTCTCCTCTACAGATGGTGTAGGCACAAAGCTAAAGATAGCATTCATGCTGGACAAGCACGACACCGTGGGTATTGATCTTGTTGCCATGTGCATAAACGACATTATGGTGGAGGGCGCCACCCCGCTTTTTTTTCTGGATTATTTATCTATGGGGAAGCTGGATGTTGAAAAGGCCCAGGTTATCATTAAGGGGATTGCAGCGGGTTGCCTTGAAGCCAAGTGCTCGCTCATCGGGGGAGAGACCGCTGAAATGCCCGGATTCTATTCTGAAGGCGAGTACGATCTTGCCGGGTTTGTAGTGGGGCTGGCAGACAATGAAGAACTCCTGGATGGCTCTGAGGTCGCAGTCGGCCACCAGATCATCGGAATCGGGTCAAGTGGGCTTCACAGCAATGGGTATTCACTGGTACGAAAGATCTTTTTTGAGGGTCTGAACATGACTGTAAATGACCATGTGCCGGATTTCGGCAGGACCCTCGGGGAGGAACTCCTGGAACCCACCCGAATATATGCCAGAACCATTAGTAACCTGAGAAGGGATTTCCATATCTATGCCATCTGCCATATCACTGGAGGCGGACTGATTGATAACCCCCCCCGTATGCTCCCGGGGCGGTGTAAGGCGGTCATCGATAAGTCAAGTTGGTCCCGTCCTGCCATATTCCCATACCTCCAAAAGGCTGGGCAGATATCAGAGCAGGAAATGATGCGGACCTTTAATAATGGCCTTGGCCTGCTTGTTGTGATAAGTCAGGAGGACACGAGTGAAGTGTTATTGAGGCTAAAGGCAATGGGAGAGACCGCCTATCTTGTAGGCTGTGTTGAAGAAAGGAATGAAGATGAGACGTCGGTCGAATTTGTGGGAGCCTGATTTGGGCAGGGTATGATACAGGAACTCTAGGTTCGCAAAACCCTTTTTATTATCATTATGTTTTAGGAATTCCGAAACGTTTATCTAACTATTGGAGTTGACTATGTTTGGATTAGGTCCCACCGAATTAATCATCATCGCTGTCATTGTCCTCCTTATATTTGGCGCCAAACGACTTCCCGATATCGGGAAAGGCGTGGGAGGTGCTATCAAGGAATTCAGAAATGTCAAGAAGGAGCTGAGTTCATCAGAAACCGCCGCTAACGATCAGGAAGGCGATGCAAACCAAAAGCCCAAGAATGGGTCTCCCACCTTGGAAGCAAAGGTGGTTGACAAGGTCATGGAACAAATTCCGGGTGTGAAAAAGGCCATGGATGTCAAGAACAAGGCCGACAAGGTGAAGGAACTCCTCAAATGAACCCCAGCCCATTCGATGGAGGATATTCGATTTGGAGGAGATAGGAGATATCCTTCAAAAATGCGGGAAAATTGGGGAAACCCTGTCGCCCTTTTCCCTTCGCGGCCCAGCCGGGTTTACCATCCCCAGGTGAGGTATTGATGGATGGAATCTGAGGCCGTTCTGCCTGCCCCCATGGCGAGAATTACGGTGGCCTGCCCCGTTACAATATCTCCGCCGGCCCAGACGGCCTTCTTGCTGGTCTTGCCCGTCTCAGGCTCCGCAATAATATACCCCCACCTATTGAGGTTCAGGCCTTCGGTGGATTGGGTCAGGAGTGGGTTTGCCCCAGCCCCCACCGCAATAACAGCCAGGTCGCACTCCAGCTGAAATTTTGACCCTTCTATTGGCACGGGCTGCCGTCGTCCCGATTCATCCGGCTCACCCAATTCCATTTCCAAACACTCCATGCCGGTCACCCGACCATTCTCATCTCCCAGGAAACGAGTAGGGGCTGTGAGGAGATAAAACTCAATACCTTCCTCCTCTGCGTGATGGATCTCGGCAGCCCTGGCAGGCATCTCATTTCTGGACCGACGGTAGACAATACGGACCGTGTCCGCACCCAGGCGCATGGCAGTCCTCGCGGAATCCATGGCCACGTTTCCGGCACCAAAGACCGCCACATTTTTACCCCTTGCGATGGGGGTATCATATTCGGGAAAGAGATAGGCCTTCATGAGGTTGGCCCTGGTGAGATACTCATTGGCAGAATAAATGCCGATGAGGTTTTCTCCGGGTATGTTCAGAAACCGGGGAAGCCCTGCACCCACGCCCACATAGATCGCCTCGTAACCCTCCTCAAACAGCTCATCCGTGGTGACGGTCCGCCCCACAACCATATTGCACACCAACCTCACCCCCAGTCTTTCAAGGAAATTCACCTCAGAGTAGACGATCTCCTTGGGAAGTCTGAATTCGGGAATGCCGTAGACGAGCACACCGCCCGGTTTGTGGAAGGCCTCGAAAACAGTCACCTCATGCCCCTTGAGGATAAGGTCCCCGGCGACAGTCAACCCGGAGGGGCCTGACCCAACCACTGCCACCCTTTTCCCCGTGGGCTTGCTCTTTGGGGGAAGATCACCTTTGCCATGCTCCCTCTCCAGATCGGCCACAAAGCGCTCCAGATTACCGATCGCAACGGGTTCCCCTTTCTTGCCCAGTATACATCTCTCTTCACATTGGATCTCCTGGGGACAAACGCGTCCACAGACAGCCGGTAGGGCGTTTCTCTCCCATATCTTTCGAACGGACTTTGTGAACTCCCCTTCCTTTATGTGCTTAATAAAAGCGGGAATATCTATGGCCACAGGGCACCCGTCTATACATGAGGGCTTTTTGCACTGAAGGCACCTTTCCGCCTCCTTGACTGCCGATTCCTCCGGGTACCCCAACGGGACCTCTTCAAAATTCCTTTTCCTTGCCTGGGCACCTTGCTCAGGCATGGATTGACGGGGTATCTTTTCCTTCTTTGCTGCCTTTTCTGCCATCTTGTCCTCCGCAATACTTACGGCTGATATGCGTTTTCAGAATCCCGAGGATCCCCACAGGTGAGCCTATCCTTGCCCCTAGGAGGCTGTCCGAGAATGAGATAGTTTTTTCAAGATCAAGCCTCCGGCCCGTAGGCCTACGCCCCGGAGGGGAAGACTGAAATTATAACCACAGGAATACATTAAAGTATTTCGAGGATTATAATTTGAGTTTGACGCTGAGATTGGGAAAAATAGCCATTCTCGGACAGCCTCCTAGGCTGCCTTGCATTCGCACTTATGTTTCTCATAGGCCTCGGCCTCTTCCGTGAGGTAGGCCTGGAGCCTCTGCATCAATTCGTCAAAATCCACCTGGTGCCCGTCAAATTCCGGGCCATCCACACAGGCAAACTGTGTCTTTCCGCCCACACTCACGCGACAGCAACCGCACATGCCCGTACCGTCCACCATTATGGCGTTGAGGCTGACCAGGGTCTTGACCTTGTATTCTTCCGTCAATTTGCACACAAATTTCATCATGGGCACTGGGCCGATTCCTACCACCAATTTTATATTTTCCTTTTTCAGGATTTCCTTGAGCACGTCGGTGACAAACCCGTGATGTCCATAGGAACCATCATCCGTACAGACATGCAGTTCATGTGAGGCGGCCCGCATTTTATCTTCCAAGATAAGAAGATCCTTTGTTCTTGCGCCGATTATTGACGCCATGTGGTTTCCGAGCTCTTTCAGCCCCCTGGTAATCGGATGCAGAACCGCCACACCCGTGCCGCCCCCGACGCAGACCACATTTCCCACCTTTTCCAGCTTTGTAGGTTTACCCAAAGGGCCTATAACGTCCTGGTATCGCTCCCCCACCTTGAGGGATTTGAAAAGGGCCGTGGATTTCCCCACTACCTGATAAATGATTGTCACGGTGCCCTTTTTGGGATTTGTGTCAGCCATTGTGAGCGGAATGCGCTCACCGGTTTCATTGGCCTTTAATATGACGAACTGTCCCGGATTGGCCTTTTTGGCTATCATTGGGGCGCTGATCTCGTTGAGGACCACCGTGCCGTCGGCCATCTCTTGACGTTTCAAGATCTCAAACATGACGTACCTCCAAAGGATTCGGTCGGCTGTTTTTTGGGGACATTTATCATACCGTAAAAGGGCTGTCAAAACAAAAGGCCCCCGCCGGAGGGGCTTTTGACAAGTTCCAGTTTGAGGCGCGAGGAATTTTATGGTAAGGGAAAATCGAAGGAATCAGGGACGACAAACGGGGATCCTGCTCAAGCAAGGAGCCTTTCCCAGTCAATGGTCTTGAAGGTCGTGTGAAGGAAATGGTCATCTTCGACAACATGGAAGGATAAATTCTCAAAGCACGCTTTGGCAACAGCTTCCACCTCTCTGAGTGGAATCACCTGATCTCCGGTTCCATGGTAAACCCATACCGGTATGGCAACTTTTTTGCCTTTGTGATGGGCGAATTCTGTGATGTTGATTGCCGGGGCAAGCAGGACCATTCTTTCCACACGAGCTTCCTGCTCCAGGGCAAAAAGGGAGGCCATCAATCCGCCAAAGCTGGAGCCTACAAGCCTTATCCCTGATTTCCCGGAAAGCACCCCCCGGAGTTTTTCCATCCGTTTCTGGAGATCCCCGGTGAAGTTAGGGATGATCATGTCCGGGTATCTTTCCCGGAAAAAGATTGACTTGGTCCCCTTGTTGCCGCTCTCCAGACCGTGTACGAATATTCTGACGTTCATAAGTGTTCAACCACACCCAATATTTCTTTTGGCCTGGGCCTCGCTGGCAGCCTGGATATCCTCCTCGCTGACCTCCCTGATTGCGGTTACCTTTCCATCCAGCAACACAGAGACCCCGGCCATGGGCCTGTTAAAATCCGCGAGCACGGTATCAGGTCTGATTTCCAGGACCTTGAAAGAGACCAGACTTCCCTTTTTCATTTGTCTATAGAATCGACCTTCCCTGAGCCTCTGAGCAATCAACCCTTTCTTTGGGATCTCTGTTACCAGGCCCGGGTCATGCTCCCCATAAATCTCCGAACCTGGGATCCGTACGGAAACTCTATCGCCCACACATAAGCCGTCCACAGCCGTTTCAAGCGTCGGGGGCTGACGTTCAATCCCGAGAATAAATTCAACCACCTCTTGGCGCTCCTCCTTGACAGTGTCATCTGGAAGCAGGGTCTTCATCTTATATGTCAAGGTCACGGCGCAATTGGGTTTTACCTGATCCATCGGGTGTTTTCACCAGTCTCTGTATAGAAGTTTGCAAGCGCCGGAGTAACTTCTCAACAAATGCGGAAGAAATAATAGGGTTTCTGGAGTGGGGTCGGGTGTTTGTTGAAGGCGCTCTCTCAAAGTGAATTTACCTCTCACTTCCGCAGTGGTTGATATTTGGGCTTCCGGCTCGTAGGGCCTCCAGCTCGGAGAGGTTTTCTCCTAGTGAACCCTTATTGGCCTCTCCGTGCTTTGGGCAAAACCCCAAATATCAGCCACGCTACGACTAACGGTTTAGAGAGCGCCTGAGGGAAACAGCTGAACCCCACGGTGCCCGAACTTATTGAGAAGTTACCTATCGGGGTTTCACAAACCCCGGACGGGACGTCTAGCGGATTTCAACAATCTCATATTCCCGTATCCCTCCGGGGGTGTTGGCCTTCACCTCGTCCCCCGCTTCTCTGCCGATCAATGCCTGTCCCAGAGGAGAAATCACGGATATGGTGCCCTTTTCGGGGTCAGATTCATAGGGCCCAAGGAGCTGATAGGCTATCTCTTCATCTGTCTTGAGGTTGTACAAAAGGACCGTACGGCCAAACACAACCCGATCCGGCGGACCGTCTTCCACCTCAATGATTTCAGCCCTGGCAATGACCAACTTTAGTTCATTCATTCTCCCCTCAATGAAGCCCTGTTTGTCCTTTGCCGCGTGATATTCTGCATTTTCGCTCAAATCACCGTGACTCCGCGCCTCCTCTATGGCGCGGATGTTGTCGGGCCGAGCCACCTTCTCCAGGTGGGTCAATTCTTTTCTAAGGTTTTCAAGCCCGTTCTTTGTAAAAGGAATCTTGTCCATTCTTATACCCTTCCTAAAAGCTCAAATGATATGCGACTGAAAAACTGCTCCCCCGCCGCAAGGACCTCTGAAACCGAAAACCCAAGGTCGGGTCAAGAAACTCCCAGGCCGAGGGCCATGCCGGCATATCTGATAATAAACGCCACCAGAAATGCAGCCACCAGATTAAACCCTATGGAAAACCCGGCCCACACCCAGGAGGTTTCCCTCCGGATACTGATTACGGTCACAAAACAGGGGACATATAGCATGGTAAAGATGATGAGGGTAAAGGCCTTCAAGGGATTCCAACCGGGGTCTTTCCGGAGCCTCTCAGAAAGCGAATTGCTCCCCTCAGGGTCCACCTCACCGATGGAATAGGCGGTTCCCAGGGTTGAAACCACCACCTCTTTGGCGGCAAACCCCCCAAGGAGCGCTATGTTGATTCTGTAGTCAAAGCCCAGCGGCCTGGTAACGACCTCTAGCCCTTGCCCGAGCCACCCGGCAATTGACCCCTTCAAGGCAGCCTGGCGTTCCCGGTCACCCAACCCGGTCATTTCGTCTCTAAAGCGTAGATATCGCGCGGCAGCTTGAAGATCGTGCCGCTCGATTTGCCTTTCCGGCACCTCCCCCTTATTGAGGAGAAAGGTCGTCTTTATCAAGGGGAACAGGGGACTATCTTCCAGCCCCGTGATCATATGTGCCTCTTCCTCACTGTTTGCCCGCGCATAGGACTCATAAAGTCCGTTGAGTTCCATCAGGGATTTTCCATCCGGAATCCATTCCTTGATTTCGGGGGAGGTAAGCAAGGATTTTGTGGCCCTGATTCGTTCATTTTCAAAGAATCTCTCCTGCTCCTCTGAAAGTCCCGGAAAGGTCATCATGGCCCAGAGGATAATGGAAAGCCCCAGGATCACCGTGCCCGCCTTTTTGATGTAATACCAGGTCCTCTCCCAGGTATGGATCAACAGACCCTTGAGGGTAGGCATCCGGTACGGGGGCAGTTCCATGACAAAAGGGGTCTCGGGTCCTTTTAAGACGGTGGAACGAATGATTTTGGCGGCCAAAAGGGCAAAACCCCATGAAAACAGGGTCAGGATAAACATCATTCGCGCCTTGTCCTTTGAAAAAAAGGCTCCGATTAGCATCGCATACACGGGCAACTTTGCGCCGCAGTTCATAAATGGCACCACCAGGAGGGTAGTGATCCTTTCCTTTGGGTCCTTGAGGGTTCTGGTGGCCATTACCCCGGGGACGGCACACCCACCTGAGATCCCGCCACTGACGATGAGGGCGATGACCGAGTTGCCATGGAGACCGAACCAGCGTAGCACCCTGTCAAGCATATAGGCCATCCTTGCCATATAGCCGGAGTCCTCCATGATGGCGATGGCAAAGAACATGAACATGATAAGCGGAACAAATCCCAAGACCCCGCCCACCCCATCGATGATGCCCGAGACGATCAGGGATTGTAGATTCCCAACGGGAATGATGGACGAGACAATCTCCTTGAGGAATTCAAAGAAGACCTCAAACACCCTTATGGGCACTTCACTGGCCGAAAAGGTGAAGACGTAGATCACATAAAGTATGGCTATCATGAGAAGAGGGCCAATGATCCGGTTGGTCAGGACCTTATCGATCTTGTCTGAAAGGTTGAGGCGTAACTCAACCTTCCGTTTAACAGCCTTCCGGGTGATGCCGACAATGTAGCCATAACGATGACCGGCAATCACGCTCTCCGGCTCCTCATCGAGGGTATCCACCATGTGCTTTGACGTAGCCTGACAGATATCCTCTATGCTCCGGCCAAGATCAGGGTCTTCCTTTAGGAAATCCAGGATCTGCCTGTCCCCTTCCAGACACTTGAGCGCGCGCCACCTTGAGGGATATCTCGCATTAAAGGCCTTGGATCTCTTTATTATTGTCTCTATCTGGTCCAGGCCTTGATCAATGTCATTCCCATAGGAAATCACGGCTGGCGGCCACTCCTGGTCCCTCCCCGCAACAGCTATTACCTTGTCCAGACATTCTTGGATTCCTTGCTTTGATCTGGCCACCATCGGGACCACGGGAACCTGAAACAGGGTCGATAATAGCTGATCATCCACAACAATGCCCCTCGACTCTGCCGCATCCATCATGTTGAGGGCAATGATCAAGGGCGAACCAAGCTCCTTGAGCTGGACCGTCAAGTAAAGGTTCCTATCCAGATTGGAGGCGTCCACAATATCTACCACCAGATCCGGTTTTTCGTTGACCAGGAAGTCCCTGGCCACGATTTCTTCAAGGGAATAGGCGGTCAGGGAGTAAGTCCCGGGGAGATCCACCACCTCTATCTCATATCCTTTATGGGTGACAGTGCCGTACTTCTTCTCCACCGTCACACCAGGGTAGTTGGCAATATGCTGTCTTGCACCGGTTATGGCATTAAAGACAGTAGATTTCCCTGAATTGGGGTTCCCCGCCAGGGCTATGGTAATCTTTTCTTTCATCCTCACGACTGGTGCTCAGGTACATCCACCTCCACCCATATGCCGCTTGCCTCATCACTCCGGAGCGTCAGTGTAAAATCCCTGATCTTTATGGCCACGGGGTCCCTAAGGGGAGCCCTGCCCTGTATCTGGACAGGGGTATCAGGGACCAGACCCATTTCCCTTATTCTCCTTCCCATGTCGCCAGTGGCCGATATCTTTCTGATAATGCCCTCCTGGTTGTCCGACATTTCCCTCATCTTGATGACCTTTTTCATACCGAATGTATCCTTGTTGCCCGGGGTCACCCCCATGGAGCCGGCCATGCGCCTCCTCAAGAGGCTAAATAAAAAGACCACGGGAGGAGCACTCCTCTGAAAGAATGAATGTCCTCGTGGCCTCAACCTTAAAATTCGTGCCTGAACCTATTGAAATTTTTAGTATATATTGTAAATTTTGTCAAGAGGCCTCTACCACCACCTCATCTTCTTCCATCACTTCTTTCAACCGCTTGACATCACCTTTCACCCTGCCGATGAGGTTAACGGCACTTGCGGGCACAATCCTTCCTTTGCTGCTCATGGGGGTTGGCCCGAAAAAGATGCAAAAAGCCTGTCCGGTGGGCCAGTAACCCAGGGCACCTATTTCCACCTCCTCACGGGCACTCTCATCCAGCTCTGCCTCAACCGGGATAGTGAAATATATCTCATCCCCCCAGGTGTTAAAGGGGGTCTTAAAGGGGATGGCATCTCCCACTTTTCGGGCGGTGGGGGTGTCATTTAATTCCGCGTCAAGGGTCAAATGACCAATCACGATCCTGATCTTCATAGACGATCTCCTTTCGTGTTCCTGCCGGTCTGTTTCCGGAAAAAAGGTGTCTGGAATTCATGCGAACTGACGTCGGCGTACAGCCCAACCAGGCCCGAAGTAAAACAGTAAAGAAAGTGGATAAACCAAAAGAAAGGTCATAGCGCTGAACCTTTAGGAAATGGAGTGAAATAGCTAACTCAGAAGCCGCCGGCTACAGCAGATATAAAACATCCCCCGCCACTGTCCTTTTTGGCGGTAAAGGTCGAGTTGTGCCCGTAGTTTTCACCTTTCTCGTTTTTAGCGAACAGTCTGAATTGATAGGTTTCATCAGTCGTCAATCCTGTAATCTTAGCGCTTACCGAGACATCATCGGTCCCCGAACCGGCATCTTTTTCCTCTGTGGTTGAACCATACGCGGTGGTGTTCCCATACTCAAAATAATACTTTGTATCATATCCGTTAGGATTTACCGTCCCATTCAAAACAGCAGTGTCCCCGGTCTTGGAGGTGGCCGGCAGTGTGGTTACCTTTGGTGCCTTGCTCGGAGGGGTGGAAGTGCTGAGACCCGTATGTCTCAGGTCATTGTGGAACATGGGCCATGGGGAGTCTTCAAGGCCGATCGCAGCGCAGAAAATGGCATATAACTTCTTGTCCTCCGAGCCCACATAGATGATGCCCGCGCTACCATCGGCCACAATGGCCGGTGAGGATTTCACAGGCCCCTCTGTAGAAAAAGACCACCTGGCAATACCGTTGTTGGGGTTCACGGCATATAGTTTTTTGTCGTCTGAGCCAAGATATATAAACCCGTCAGCGCCAATGGCAGGAGATGAGGCTATGGCATTGTCTGGCGCGAGGCAGACCCATAGCCGGACTCCGGTTGGAGTGATTGCATACAGATTCCTGTCATTTGACCCCACATAGATGGTTTCGTCATTGGCTATGGCAGGAGAGGAAGTAATGGCCCCACCCGTTTCATATCTCCATTCCTGGGTCCCTTTATCCCAGTCTATTGCGTATAGGTACTTGTCATTTGATCCAACGTAGATCGTACCGTCTGAGCCTATTGCGGGCGACGAGGAAATGGCCCCGTCGGTCTCAAATGGTTGTTCCCATTTTGCTGTCCCGTCGTCCGCATTGATCGCATAAAGGTGCTTATCGTGTGACCCCACATAGATGATCCCGCTGGAGGATATGGCTGGAGAGGAAGTCACCTTGCCCCCCGTCGGAAAGGGGTCCGACCATACCTGGGTTCCATCAGCTGCCTTTATGGCGTAAAGTTTGCCATCCTCAGAGCCAACATAAACGTTGCCGTCGGCGTCTATTGCGGGCGAAGAAGACACAACGCCGCCTGTTTCAAAGGCCCACTTCTGGGTGCCGTCCGGGTTTATGGCGTAGAGTTTTTTGTCATTGGACCCCACATAGATGGTCCCGTCGGAGGCTATGGCAGGAGATGAAGTAATGGCCACGCTGGTCTCAAATGGTTGTGCCCATTTTGCTGTCCCGTCAAAGTTTATGGCATAGAGCTTTCCATTTTTTATCAAGTCCTCGCTCGCTGATGCCACATAGATGCTTCCATCGGAGCCTATTGCCGGGGAGGATGTCACGGCCCCTGCCGTCACAAAGGCCCATTTTTCGGTTCCTACCTCAGCGTGTGCTCCGGATTGCAGGTATAGACATACGATCAATGGTGCAAGACCCCAAAATACGGTGGAGCGAGCCACCGTCTTGCGCATCCACATCTCTCTCGCTCCTTTCAGCGTGTGAATCTTTATCTTTTGTCTTTCCCCTCTTGGCTTCATTCAACCGAAGGGACGGCCCGCTCCGGAACCGATGGTTGGCCCCTGGGAAAAAGCCTGCACGATATAATAAAAGGCTTTTTTAGAAACCTCAACCTTTTTGTCCCCGGGTTTGGTTGCCTTTGGTGGACGTTAGGTTCTCTAACTTAAGAAAGCGCCTTCCATCTTTTGATATTGACAAAGCTTCCTCACTTTGGCCAATATACCGTCATAACGAATCCCTTTGAGCATGGGTCGGTCAACCCAAAACTTCCACATACCTGTCAAACACCTCTTATGAAAAAGGAAGACACCACCTATCAAAAGGCAATCACATATCTCTATGGCCTCCAAAAGTATGGGATCAAATTCGGGTTATCCAAGACCACCAATTTGCTCAAGGCATTTGGAGATCCTCACAAAGGGCAAAAATATATTCACATTGCGGGGACAAACGGCAAGGGTTCTGTGGCCGCCTTTGTGGCCTCTATTCTGAGGGAATCCGGCCTTGGGAAGGTGGGATTCTATTCTTCCCCTCACCTGGTCCGGTTTACAGAACGTTTCCAGATCAATGACAGGGAAATGACTCACGAAGAGGCCGTTACCCTCATAGAGGAATTGACGAATGTCTTTACACCTGGCGAACCCCCCACCTTTTTTGAGACAACAACCGCCATGGCCTTGCTGTATTTTGCCAGGCAACATACGGACATTGCCATCATGGAGGTGGGGATGGGGGGACGTCTGGATGCCACCAATCTAATTACCCCCCTGGTTTCCATGATAACAAACATATCCCTGGAACATCAGGTTTACCTTGGGTCCCGGCTGTTGGACATCGCCGGCGAAAAGGCCGGAATCATCAAGGAGGGGGTTGATGTTGTAACGGGGGTCAAGCAGCCTTCTGTTATCAAGCTCCTGGAATCCAAGTGCGCGGAGAAGGGAGCCCCCCTGTGGCGGCTGGGGAGGGACATCCACCACCGCACCACGCCCTCAGGGCTCCATTACTATGGCACAATTCACAGGCTTAACAGGCTCCAACCGGGACTCAAAGGGAGGTTTCAGTTCCGCAATGCCGCCTTGGCAGTCGCCCTTGTGGAACGGCTCGAAGAAAAGGGCTTCAAGATTTCGGATGGGAATATCCGGACAGGCTTGAACAGGGCTGTATGGCCCGGCAGAATGCAGGTAGTGGCCCGGGAACCCACCATTATACTGGATGGAGGCCATAACCCCGGGGCCATCAGGGCACTGGCCGACGCCATAAGAACTGACTTCAGATACAGAAAAATGATACTCGTAATCGGTATCATGGAAGACAAAGAGATCGATCAAATGCTCAGGGCAATCGTACCGTTATCTGACTATGTGATCTACACAAGGCCCGTATATTCCAGGGCAGCCTCCCCTGAAAAACTGATGGCCGAGGCGACATCCCTGGGGCGGGACGGGGAAGCGGTACCATTCCTAACCGGCGCCCTGGATAGGGCCAGGGAAATTGCTGATCCACGTGACCTGATTGTTGTTTGTGGCTCGCTTTTTACGGTCGGGGAGGCCATGACCTATTTTGAACCTGAAACCTACAGACCAGACGTTTTGAACTGAACTTTTGTAACCAGCGATCTGTTTCTCAGAGTCCATCATCCGCGATTGAATATTGATGATTGAAAAACGATAAACGATAAACAATAAATGATAAAGGATAGATGAAAAACGATAAATGATAAATGCCCAATGATCCCCGATTAACTTGCATCTTGCGGAGAAGTTACAAACAAAGACTTTTCAGCGCTTCCGGGAGGAATCAGGCCATCAACACGAGAAACCCGTCAATTTTCACGACCATATTTCTGGTCATTGCCTTAATGTTGGTTTTTGGCCCCGGCGTCTCCTCTGCCACTGGCATCCTTTCAAAAGGAAATCTACTTGATGACAAGAGGACCCCTTGGAAGATTACTGCCAAGACCCTGAGTTATGATGAGAGCAAAGGGGTCTATGTGGCGGAGGGGGATGTCGTGATCTCAAAGGAGGGTCAGTTTTTATACGCCCAAAAGGCCCGCTATAATATGAAGACTGGCATTGCCAGGGTGTCAGGAAATATACGCCTTGAAACGGGTGCGGACATCGTAACCGGTGAACGCGGCTTTTTTGACCTCAGGACAAAGACGGGCGAGATCATAGACGGGTCCCTTTTTCTAAGAGAAAACAACTTCCGTCTCAGCGGAAAAGTCCTCAAGAAAATAGCGGAAAATACATATGTTGTGGAGGACTGCGCTGTCACCACCTGTGATGGACCCAACCCGGACTGGACCATTACCGGCTCAGAGGTCAAAGTGACGGTTGAGGGCTACGGAACGGTAAAGCACTCGGCTTTCAGGATACGCGGGCTCCCCGTCTTATATATGCCCTATATGATATTCCCGGCCAAGGTTAAACGGCAGACCGGCCTCCTCCCCCCTAGGATGGGGTACTCAACCCTCAATGGCGGTGACTTTGAAATACCTTTTTTCTGGGCCATCTCTGATCAGGTCGATGCCACCTTGTATGCACGCTATATGACCCAGCGAGGATACATGCAGGGAGCGGAGTTCCGATACCTTGCTGATGAATCTTCCAAGGGCGTTTTGCAGTTCGATATCCTCTCTGACCGGAGGACGCCCAAAAACATGAAGGATGAGGAGCAACTCGAGATCAGTCCCTATCAACGGACCAACCGGACGCGCTATTGGCTGAGGGGAAGAGCGGACCAGAACTTGCTTCAGGGCCTGGTCGCACGCCTGGATGCCGATTTGGTCAGTGATCAGGACTATCTAAGGGAGTTTGAAGAAAAGCTCTTCGGCTTCCAGTCAAGGACAGATTTGGAGGATGAGTCGAAACGCCCCTTCGACGAAATGCGTTCCCCCACCAGGCGCTCCGCCCTAAGATTGAGTCATGATGGTGAAGTATATAGCCTCCAGGGACTGACCAGTTATTATCAAGACGTGGCAAATCCCAACAAGCAGGACAGTACTCCCGAACCCCTGGCAGGGCTCAATTTCGCACTCCTTTCCGAACAGGTGAAGCGACTCCCCATTTTTTATAACCTCAAATCAGATTACAACTACGTATGGCGAAAGGAGGGAAAGAAGGGGAACAATTTCTCTTTATCCCCGGAAGTGAATTTCCCTTTGTGGTTCGGCCCCTATGTGCAATTTCAGCCATCATTTCGATATCTCTATAACGCCCAATGGATCGATGATTCCCAGGACAGCCGGGATCGTCAGTACGGGGGACTCTATGAGGCCAAGGCCAGGTTGGAGACCAATATCCAAAGAATCTTTGGTCTTGAGTGGGGAAACGTAAAAAAACTGAGACACAAGTTTTCCCCGATCCTTAGCTACACTTTCCAGGGGGGCCAGGGAGACGAGGAGGACACCCCCCCCTGGTTTTCGCCCATAGATAATGAGATAGGACCAGGTCAGACAAAAAACCAGGTATCCCTCTCGCTCGAAAACTTTTTGGATGCGCGTTCGGAGGATAAGAAAGGGAGGGTAACCTATAGTCAATGGGTCTTCTTCAGACTGGTTCAAAGCTACGACATCCACGAGGAGAGGCAGGACAAGGTCTCAGGGACTAAAAAAAAGCCTTTTGACCCGTTGTTCGCTGAATTGATCGTAACGCCCTTTTCCGGTGTGGATCTGCGCGGGAATACAAGATGGGATCATTACGATCGTGACTTTCGCAATGCCACCCTATCCGGCCGTTTCTCCGTGCCCAGGTCCGGGGGGAGAAATGATATCTATAAGGTGGACTATATCTATAATAAAGACGGCAGCAGGGACTTGAGCCTTCGGCTCGATCTGAATCTGATCTATGGATTCTCGGTGGGCGGTTCCCTAAAAAGGGATCTAAAAATCGGCCGTAACATCTCCACGAGCGGATGGGCGGGTTACCAGAGCCAGTGTTGGGGTGTGAAACTGGGTGTGGAAAAGGAGAACTGGAACACCAGTGTGATGGTGGTCTTCAAGCTCGTGGGCTTGGGAGAAACCGGTAACTGGTAAAGGCAGAAGATCTCAAGCCCTGAAAACACTGACACTCTCCGAGGCGTAGGTTCTACCCTCCGGCCCGGAAGCCTCTCCGAGCCGGAGGCCCGACAGCTGTCGAAGACCCGGCCCAAAGCGTGGAAACCTTTTTGCTAATGAATCGAACGGGTCAACTTCATCTTGTGGAGAAGTTGCAATCTAAGACTTTACCATACGGTCCAAAAAAAACACGGCCAAGAAACCAAGCGCTATCAGGGACAAGGCAGAAAGAACATCCACGCTCCATTGTGTGGGCAGGACATTTGCCTGAACAATTGCGACCACTTTTCCGTGGCTGGCCACTAGACTCTCCACTGTTTCCTTCCAGGGCCACACCTTTCTCAGAGACCCCAGCATGAAACCGGTCAGGACGGCCACCATAAGATCGTGGCAATTTCTCAACAGCCATCCCAGAAGGCGGGAAAACGCGGCGATGCCCACAACCGCCCCAGCCGCTACTGTGGCCAAGACGAGAAAGTCCCGGTTATTGACCGCCTCAAGCACAAATTGATATTTGCCCAGGAGCACCAGGATAAAGGCCCCGGAGATGCCGGGAAGGATCATGGCGCAGATGGCGATGGCCCCGGAGAGGAAAAGAAACCACGAGCTGTCAGGTGTGGACACGGGCACCAGACCCACGAGAATGTAGGTCCCCACCATTCCACCCGAAAGACCCATCCATGTGGAGAGTCGCCACCGCTCAACACGTCGGCTCACACTGAAGGCGGAGGCGAGGATCAGCCCCAGGAAAAATGACCATATGAGAACGGGTCTGTTATGGAGGAGCCAGGAAAGGGCCCTGGCCAGTGTAAAGATGGCCGTGAGGATTCCCATGCCCAGGGCCAGAAGAAACTTCCAGGAAATACGATCCAGCAAGTCCCGCAATCTTAGGGTCAAGAGGAGTTGGATACTCTTCAGATCAAAGGACCTTATGGCATCGATCAACTCTTCATAGATACCAAGGATAAAAGCCATGGTCCCCCCGGAGACCCCAGGAACCACATCAGATGTCCCCATGCAAAAGCCTTTGGTGGTCAGAATCAGGTATCCCCAAAGGGATCTGCTACTGGATCTGTCGTTTTCACTCGCGTTCACTGCTGTTCTCCCCTTTCTGGCCCATCTGCCTGAGTGCAACTGGGGCTCAGGAAAAGATCTTGCCGGGATTTAAGATCCCCTTCGGATCAAAGGCCGTCTTGATTCGGGACATCAATTGCAGCCCGGCCTGAGGGATTTCCAAGCCGAGATAGGGTGCCTTGGTAATGCCTACGCCATGTTCCCCGGTAATTGTACCACCCATCTGTAGGACTTTTCCAAATAAACCCCTTATCAATGTCTTGGCATTTTCTTCTTCCCTTGGATTCTCTTTGTCGAACATGATATTTACATGGATATTACCGTCGCCTGCATGCCCGAAGGCGGCGATGGGGAGGCCATATTTTTCCCCGAGTTCATCCAGGTGGGCGGCCAGTTCGGCCAGCCGGCTCCTCGGGACAACAACATCCTCATTTATCTTGTGAGGTCTCAATTTGTAAAGGGAGGGTGAGACATTTCTACGGGCCTCCCAGAGTCTGTCCGCCTCTTCAACACCCGAGGCTGCTTCAAACGTAAGGGCTCCCCCACGGGCACAAACCTCCCTGATACTTCTAGCCTCTTTCTCCACAAGAAGTTCATCACCATCCACCTCAATCAGCAGCATGGCCCCGGCGTCACGGGGGATGGAAAGGCCCATCTCCTCCCTGACGCAATCAAGGCACAGTCTGTCAATAAGCTCCAGGATTGTGGGGACAATCTTGTTCTTGATGATACCGGACACCGTCTTCGCCGCCGATAGGATATCCGGGAACAGTGCGGCCATAGTCTTTCTGGCCGCAGGCCTTGGAATCAGGCGGAGAGTGATGCCCGTGATGACGGCAAGCGTGCCTTCTGAGCCTATCAAAAGGCGGGTCAGATCGTACCCTGCCACGCCTTTCATTGTTTCTACGCCGGTATTTATGATTTCTCCCGTAGGGATTACAACCGTCATGCCAAGGACATAGTCCCTTGTTACACCATATTTTACCGCCCTAAGTCCCCCCGCACACTCGGCCACGTTTCCCCCGATGGTAGAGACATTCAAACTGGCAGGATCTGGCGGATAAAAGAGCCCAACCCTCTCCACCGCCTCTTGCAGGTGGGCCGTAATTACCCCGGGCTCCACCTTTGTAATGAAATTTTCCTCATCAATGACGAGGATACGGTCCAGGCGATTCATGGCCATCACCAGACCCCCTTTGACAGGGAGGGCCCCCCCGCTCATGCCGCTTCCCGCTCCTCTCGGGGTAACAGGGAAGCCTTCTTTTGATGCGAGGCGGAGGATCCTGGAAATTTCCCGGGGGGTTCCGGGAAATGCCACCGCGTCGGGCATAAATTCAAGCTTGGTGGCATCAGAGGCATACTCGGCCATAGAGCCTTTATCGGTTATCAGGTGTTCATGGCCGACACTGTTTGATATTTTCTTGAGAACGGTTTGGGAGATCATGGGCTAATGGGCACGCGGCTCTTGAGTGCGTGTTTGAGTGTCATACTATCCATGTATTTCACGTCCCCGCCCATAGGAACACCGAGGGCGATTCTGGTAATTTTGAGGTCCCCGGTTTTTTCCGAAGAGAGCTTGAACAGAAAAGAAGCAGTGGCCTCTCCCTCTGTGGTGGGATTGGTGGCGATAATGAGTTCCTTAATCCCCTCTCTGTCTATCCTGCTGAGGAGTTCCCCGATCTTTAGGTCTTCAGGGCCTATGCCATCTAAAGGAGAAAGGACTCCGTGAAGGACATGATATCTGCCTCGAAATATCCCGGATTCCTCTATGGCAAGTTGGTCCCCCGGTCCTTCAACCACACAGAGTGTCCCATCGGCGCGGCCTTCATCTCGACAGATGGGGCAGGGGTCATCATCGGTCAGGTTAAAACAAACAGAGCAGAACTTGATTCTCTTTTTGACCTCCAGGAGACTTTCGGCCAGGCTTTCAGCGAGTTCCCTGTTGCACCTGAGAACATGCAACGCAACCCGTGTCGCTGATTTTTGCCCGATACCCGGAAGTTTGGAAAACTGCCCTATCAATCTTTCAAGAGAGGGTGGATAGATTCCCATGGTTTTGACCTTATCGCTCCGGAATCAAGGCCTATAATAGTCCTGATAGACCCGGGACATTGAGCCCCTTGGTCAATTTCCCCATTTCTTCATTCATCATTTCTTTTGCCCTCGTCAGGCCGTCATTGACAGCGGCCATAATGAGGTCTTGTAGCATTTCGGAGTCATCACGATCAATCACCTCCGGATCGATCTGAATAGAAAGCAACTCCTGTTTGCCATTGACAACAACGGTGACCATGCCGCCCCCAGCCGAGGCCTCCACGGTTTGATCAGCCAACTCTTCTTGCAGTTTGGCCATTTTTGACTGAAACTGTTGCGCCTGTTTCATAAGTTGGCCCATATTGGGTATGCCCTTCATTTGATTGCCTCCTTGTTAGTATCTATTGCTTTTTGATTAAGAGGACCCGTTTCTATGACAGGGGTCCTTTCTTTATTTCCCCCTGGAAGACGTCCAAGATGTCCTGAATCGGTGGGGGAAGGTCTGAGTCCCTACTGGATGATCGCTTGTCTTGGGGCTGCTGGGGCCCTTTGACGATAATTTTTGGTCGAATATCCCTCTTGAAAAACTCCCTGCAATATTTGGCCAGCTGGTCATATCTTTCTGGGTCGTCAAAATAGGATGATGAGAAGGACTGATTCCCGCTGGCAATCTCTATAGTCTTGTCTGTCAACTTCTCGAGCCGCCAATCCTTGAGAATGTTAGATAGGGCCTTACTTTTGGATGAAAGGAAGCTCAAGAACTCTTCCCAGCCCTCAGTAGGATCTGTCTTACCGCTCTCCTCGGCGGCAGTTCCCTTGACAGTTCCGTGGCTCCCTCGATCATCTTTCTGTGGAGGAATGTGGGTATTCATTTTTTTTTCGCCCGTGGGAAGGGCACCTGTGAGTCTCTTTTCCAGGGATTCAATCTTTCGCAGGACCTGATCAAAAGAGAGGAAGTCGCCAAGGTGGCACATCTTGATCATGATGGTCTCAAGGACCAGACGGGGATGGGAACTGTACCTTAGGTCCTGCTCCCGGTTGATAAGAAAATTGAGAAAGATCTGGAGCTTGTCCATACCTGCCTTTTCTGCCTGTCTTCTGGCCTCCTTCTCCTCGTCCTCAGTCATGGCAAACAGATGGTCTTTTGGGGCAATAAGCATGACCAGAAGATTTCTAAATTGTTCCATAAGGGACCGATAAAACTCCTTGATGTCATATCCGTAATTGTAGATCCGCTCCACAATCTCAAGACACCTCTCGGCCGACCCTTCCATAATACTGCCCGAGGTTTCAAAGATAATATCCCTATCCATAATACCTAAGATCTCACCGATCTGTTTTTCTTCAACAGTGGTCCCGGTAAAAGAGATTACCTGATCCAGCAGACCTTGGGCATCTCGCATGCTCCCGTCGGCCTCTCGGGCTATCATTACCAGTCCGGACCTGGTTATTTCAATCCCTTCTTCCCCTGTTATTTTCTCTAAATGGCCGATGATTTGAGCCAACGGTATCCTCTTGAAATCGAACCGCTGACATCTGGAGAGGATGGTTACGGGTACCTTATGGGATTCGGTGGTAGCAAAAATGAATTTCACGTGTCCCGGAGGCTCTTCAAGGGTCTTGAGGAGGGCATTGAAGGCCGGGAGGGTCAGCATATGGACTTCGTCGATAATGTAAACGCGATACTTACTCGACGCGGGCATATATTTGACATTTCCCCTGAGTTCTCTGATTTCATCGATGCCGCGATTGGATGCGCCGTCAATCTCCTGTACATCCATGGATGAGCCATCTGTAATTTCATGGCACGACCTGCATTTATCACATGGTATTCGTGGCTCTCCTGCCTCACAATTGATGGCCTTGGCCAAGATGCGGGCAACTGATGTCTTTCCAACACCTCTGGGTCCGCCAAAGAGATAGGCATGGGCCAGCCTTTCGTTCTTAATGGCGTTCATCAATGTTTGAGTAACGTGCTCTTGGCCAATGACGTCTTCAAAGACTTGGGGACGCCATTTCCTGGCTAAGACCTCATAAGGCATAATGGAATACTCTTCTAGGTTTCCATCCGTCTCTATAAAGGAATGGCGGAGAGAGAGGGATTCGAACCCTCGGTACCACTATTAGTAGTACACGCGATTTCCAGTCGCGCTCCTTCGGCCAGCTCGGACATCTCTCCGCGATGGATTTCCGATTGCTAACCTATTAAGAACTTGCTTTTCTGGGATGGGAGTATAGATAAAATTGCCTTGTCTGTCAATAATGATCCCGACCTATGCAAGACTAGCCCGACTTGACGCTCCCGTTGTTTTTCATAAAAAGGAGAACCGCCCAGGATCTTTGACTATGTGGATCGACCTTTGGTGCTGCGAGACGGCCCAAAAACGGTCAAGACTCTATCGGGGTATGGGTGTAAGGGTTTTATAATTGATGAAGGAGGTGATATGGCCGGGGATTATCTGTTGGATATAATTTTCAAATTTTGGTATGTTGTCGGCATACCATGGCAAAAAACGGCAGTTTTTGGCTAGGACAGATTTTTTTGGAACAGTTATGTTGAATCACCCTATTTTGAACAAACACTCACACCAAAGATGGCCTGAAGCCGGGATGGGAAAATGTGAAGTTGTTCTTGCGCAGGCCCTTAGTGAAAAAGACGGGTTTTTTAACACAGACTTCTAAAAAAAGGAGGCGCTATGAAAGACTTTAAAGATCGAGTAGCTGTCGTCACTGGAGGCGCAAGTGGTATTGGCCGTGGAATGGCGGAAAAGTTTTTGGACGTCGGCATGAAAGTCGTTCTGGCAGACATAGATGAAGGTAAGCTAGATCAAACGGTTCACTCGTTTGAAAGCTCAGGTGCCAAAGTGCTTGGGGTGCCTACCGATGTATCTCGGGCCGAGCAAGTCGAGGCGCTCGCGCACAAGACTCTTGATACGTTCGGGGCGGTACACGTGCTGTGTAACAATGCCGGTGTGGGGTATGGTGGGCGCAGCAGTTGGGAAGTTCCTCTGGAAGGCTGGAGTTGGGTCCTCAGTGTCAATCTGATGGGAGTAGTCTATGGCATCCATACCTTCCTGCCGATTATGCTGGAGGAAAACACTGAATCTCACGTGGTGAACACTGCCTCGCTGGCCGGTGCCGTAATCAACCCTATAAACATCCCATATGGCGTGAGCAAACACGCGGTTGTTGCTCTATCGGAGTCGGTACACACGGAACTTCAAAACCGTGATACTAAGGTCAAGATCAGCGTTTTGTGTCCTGGTCCTGTCAACACGGATATTATGAAATCATCGGAACGAAATCGTCCGGATACAGTGCCAGCTCCCCCAGAGTTAACTGAAGAGGAATCGCTTTTCAGGAGAGCATATGAGATTTGGCTTGAGCGCGGTCTTGATCCCAAAGATGTCGGCCGCCAAGTGCTCGACGCCATTCGTGAGGAACGGTTCTACGTGATTACCCATGACTTCAACACTTTCATTGAACAACGCATCAGAAATCTTATCGATGAGAAAAACCCGGAGCCAATCCTGCCTCCACAAGATCTATTAGACATCGTTCAGGAGTTAATGGGCAATTCAAAAGGGTGATAACTGGGAGGCTGTCCGAGAATGAGATAGTTTTTTCAAGATCAAGCCTCCGGCCCGTAGGCCTACGCCCCGGAGGGGAAGGAGGAAATTATAACCACAGGAATACATTAAAGTATTTCGAGGATTATAATTTGAGTTTGACCCCAGTACCATCTTCCGGAGCTACGGGGCAGGCGCCGAGATTGGCCAAAAGGGGGCGTTTTGCAAAGGTCTCAACTTCTGAAATATCCTTGACTATTTGGCGGAGCTCAAGGTAGTGTTCTTAATTCATTCAGATAAATGACAATAATTTCTAATGGGAAGAAATATGAAGTGAATCTTCTAATGACCCCTTTTCTCCATCAATGAGATCAAGGGGTTTTGTTTTTTGGAGGCCGCTTTGAGTCAAGATCGATCTGAGAAGATATCCAACTATATCGCCGCTTTAGATGTTGACCAAATTGGATGATTTGGGTATGATTATCGCTCAATGGACGGGGCATGATATTCAAGGAGTTTGATTTTCATCGAGGAGACCCGCATTATGACCTTCACTAAAGCCCACCTCATCGATTCTGTCTACAACCATTCAAATCTCCAGAAGCAGGAATCCCTCCAAATAGTTGAATTCCTCCTAGAGATCATCAAGCGTACACTGGCGTCCGGAGAAAATGTCCTGATCACCGGGTTTGGGAAATTCACTGTGAAGGAGAAGGATAGCCGCAAGGGAAGAAATCCGCAAACCGGGGGCGACCTGAAGCTGGATGCCAGGAGGATCGTGACATTCAAATGCTCAGGCATATTAAGGAAAAGATTGAACAAAAAGAATAGAAAATCATAACCATCGCCGTTATTGGAATATATCGCGCTAATCAAGAAATAACGAGATAGAATAATGTCAAGACAATATCATGAGTGCCCGTTGGTTAATCACCAAAATTGCAGAGACCGCGACAATCCCAAGGTTTGTGCGATTGTTAGAGAGGACAAGGTCTGACTCAAGAAGGAAGGCAAGTAAGAGTCAGAGCGAGACCCTTTTTACTCTTTCAGGATAGAAAGGGAAATTAGTATAGTTAAGGACGCCCCCCACTCCAGAGGAATGTCACATCCCAAAGGAGCTCCTTTTGCAAGTGAAAGAGAATTAGTATGGTTAATTTATTTATTTAGCCCCGTCCCCTATTCCCCACATTTTATCAATCGTTGATATATTTTCTTTGACGGGTCGTACTAGGTTCTCCCGGTTCAGGTCTTTCCTCTATTAGTTCTTCCTCCGGAACCGTGTGAAATGACACGACAACCCAATTTTCCGCTTCCACGACCGCTTGGTGCCAGATATGTGGGGGGATTGAGATCCACCTTTTTTTGAAGGGAGCCGATTGCTGACTCTTAAGGAAGTGAGGTTCCCAAACCCCGTCATTTCGGGTCTGGAAATCTCCGGATCCCCGATAGGACATCATGCGTTGGTGGCTATTCGGGTGTCTTTCGGGACCGGTGGTAGCGTGCGCACGCAGTATGAAAACCCAGCTTGACCGGATTTCCTCCGGCAAAGGAGAAGAATAGAACTCAAGTGGAATCGGTTCCCAGGCCAAATTTTCATCGGGTTTCTGATTTAATGCGTGCTCGACCCGGGCGGCGATCTTATCTATCAGGATCCGAGTCGATCCGAACCGAACTGCAATATCTAGCGTCTCCAGTATCCGTAACTCAACTTTTTCCAAAACAGTTTCTCCCTATTTCCGACGTCCCCATAACCGCCCCTCAAGCGCGGTAAATACTATGTTTTTGTCATTGGGACATTGGGATTTTGGTCATTGTTCCGAAACCGGGGACCCGTCCCATAGGGTATTGTGGCGGGAAGCCTTTAAATGAGGTGACAGGCGATCCAATGATCATTGCCCCCGTCTCTAAAGATCGGTTCCTTTTGCGAACATTCTTCCACACGCTTTGGACACCGCGTGTGAAAGGTACATCCGGAAGGCCATTTCAAGGGCCCTGGCACGTCTCCTTCCAACAGGATCCTTTGCCGCCCTACTTCCGGATCCGGAATGGGAACGGCCGAGAGCAGTGCCTGGGTGTAAGGGTGTTGGGGGTTCTGATAAAGTTCCTTATCCGTGGCCATTTCCACAATGCGTCCAAGGTACATGACTGCAACTCGGTCGCTGATGTGTTCCACCACGCTCAAATCATGGGCAATAAAGATGTAGGAAAGGTTCATCTTCTCCTGTAGCTCGACGAGGAGATTGATGACCTGGGCCTGGATGGAGACATCAAGGGCCGAGACAGGTTCATCACACACAATGGCCATGGGGTTCAAGGCAAGGGCCCGGGCGATGCCGATCCTCTGTCTCTGTCCACCGGAGAACTCATGGGGATAACGGCTCATTTGGTCCGGGTGAAGCCCGACACTCTCCATCAAATGAGCCACCCGATCTCTGATCTGGCCCTTGGCCTCCTTGAGATGATTTCTGACGGGTTCTGCAATGATTTTGCCGACGTTCATGCGGGGATTGAGCGAGGAAAAAGGGTCCTGGAAGATGATCTGGAGTGAGCCTCTCACCTGCCTGAGTTCCTCCACGTCTAAGGCTAGCAGATCCTGGCCATTGAAGACCACCTGACCGGCGGTGGGCTCAATGAGACGCAAAATAGATCGGCCCACCGTGGTCTTGCCGCAGCCGCTCTCGCCCACAAGCCCAAAGGTCTCGCCTTGTCTGAGACTAAAGCTGACCCCGTCTACTGCACGGACATGGCCGACAGTACGGGATAAGATCCCCTTTTTGACAGGGAAGTGCTTCTTTAAGTCTCGGACTTCCAAAAGCGCCATGTCAGTCATCTCTTTTATTTGCCTCCAACCAGCAACTGACTCGCCTGTGATCGGCCAAGCGTACGACCGGGGGCTCCTGTTGGTGGCAAATGGGCATGGTCCTGGGGCACCGGGGATTGAAGCGGCAGCCCAGGGGCATTTCAAGGGGATTGGGGACGATGCCGGGGATTTCCTGCAACCGCTGGCCGCCGTCGAACTTGCGACCGATAACCGGGATCGATCCCAGGAGTCCTTGGGTGTAGGGGTGTCGCGGATCTTTAAAGAGCTCCTTTACCGGCGCCTCTTCCACCATTTTGCCCGCGTACATGACGACGACCCGGCTTGCCATCTCGGCAATGATGCCCAGATCATGGGTAATGAGAACGATTGAGGCCTCAAATTCTTCCTTGAGACGTGCCATGAGGGTCATAATCTGGGCCTGGATGGTCACGTCCAATGCGGTGGTGGGTTCATCTGCCAGGAGCAGCTTGGGGTTGCAGGAGAGGGCCATAGCTATCATGGCTCGCTGTCTCATACCGCCGGACAGCTTGTGAGGGTACTCCCTGGACCTGGACTTTGGCCCGGGTATCTGTACCAATTGAAGCATCTCCACACAACGCCTCCAGGCTTCCCGGCGCGTCATGTCCTTGTGACGTCGAAGGGTCTCGGAGATCTGCTCTCCGATGGTCAGGACCGGATTCAACGAGGTCATTGGCTCCTGAAAGATCATGGAGATGTCACCCCCCCGGATGTTCCTGATCCCCTCCCGATCCAGGTCCAGAAGATTGGTGCCATCAAAGAGGATTTGCCCCTGGATCTCGGCCGGCGGACATGGCAAAAGCCGGAGGATGGAGAGGGCGGTAACGCTCTTGCCGCAACCGCTCTCTCCCACCAAACCAAGGGTCTCACCCCGAAAGACCTCAATGTCCAAACCGTCCACTGCATTGACAACACCTTCATAGGTGTGAAATCGGGTACGAAGACCGCGAATGGTAAGAAGAGGTCCCGATTGCTCGCTCACAGCTTGAACCTCGGGTCAAGGGCGTCGCGTAACCCGTCCCCCAAAAGATTGAAACTCAAAACCGCCAAAAAGATGGCGATGCCGGGGAAAGTGGCCACATGGGGTGCGTTAAAGATATAGGCCCTGCCCGAACCAAGCATGGTCCCCCACTCCGGTGTGGGCGGCTGGACGCCGATTCCAAGAAAACCGAGGCCCGCCGCAAAGAGAATGGCCATTCCCATCATCAGACTTGTCTGGACGGTGATGGGAACCATGACGTTGGGCAGGATGTGCCTGAACAGGATCACCCTGTCCCGGGTGCCCACTGCCTTGGCCGCCTCAACATAGACCTCCTCTCTGACCGACAGAACGCAGCCCCTGACAAGGCGAATATAAAGGGGTATCATGCCGATGCCAACAGAAATCATGGCGTTTTTGAGCCCCACCCCCAATACGGCTACCAAGGCCAGGGCAAGCAAAAACCCAGGGAAAGCGAGCATGGTGTCGGTCACCCGCTGGATCATGAAATCGCTCTTTCCACCGTAGTAGCCGGAGACGAGCCCTAAGGGCACACCCAGGAGGAGCCCAACCGACACGGCCCCGAGGGCGATTAAGAGGGAGACGCGGGAACCATAGATGATCCGGCCCAGGATCGAGCGGCCCAGTTCGTCGGTTCCAAGCGGTTCTTTAAGTGAGGGGGGTTCCAGGGACTTCATGAGGTTTGGGGCCGATGGGTTGCCCGGATAGAGGACCGGCGCCAGCAGAGCTGTGACAATGTATAGCAAGAGCAGGAGGCCGCCCAACATGGCTGCCTTGTTGCGTTTGAGCTTGGACCAAAAGCGGCCCATACGGCGGTCCGCCGACCTGCCCTGGGTTCGAGTGTCTGTGGCCTGGGTCGTTTCAGTCATAACGAATTCTCGGGTCCACCCAGGCGTAAATCAGGTCAACGATCAGGTTGACCAGGATGTACAGGAGTCCAAATATGAGAATCGCACCCTGGATCACGGGGTAGTCCCGCGCCAGGATGGAGTCTACGATCAAACGGCCCAGGCCTGGCCAGGCAAAGACCGTTTCGGTAAGAACCGCTCCTCCAAGAAGCATTCCGAACTGGAGGCCAACCACGGTGATTATCGGTATGAGGGCGTTTTTAAGGGCGTGCTTGATGATGACTACGCTTTCCTGGAGTCCCTTGGAGCGAGCTGTGGTAGTATAGTCTTGGGACAGGGTCTCCATCATTGTTGAACGGGTCATGCGGGCGATAAAGGCGACGACAAAAGCGGCCAGGGTCACCGAGGGCAGAATGACGTGCTTCCACGAGCCCATCCCGCCTGCAGGGAGCCACTGTAGCATGACCGAAAAGATGACGACCAACATCAGGCCGAGCCAGAATACAGGCATGGAAATGCCAAAAAGGGCCGTTGAAGTGACCAGGTAGTCCAACCAGGTATAGGGTCGCACAGCCGAGATGATTCCTGCCGGAATGCCAAACAGACACGCCAGCGTGATAGCGACCCCGGCGAGAAGCATGGTGTTTGGCAGCCGGGCCCAGACCTCCTGGATCACGGGGTTTTGGGTCCGGGCCGAACGGCCCAGATCAAACTTGGCCAGGCGACCCAAGAAGAGGACATACTGGACATAGACCGGCCGATCGAGTCCAAGCTGGTGGCGGATGCGTTCGATGTCTTCCTGGGTGGCCATCTGTCCTGCGAGCACTTGGGCCGGATCGCCAGGCAGCATCCTCAGCATAAAAAAGAGCAAAAGCGATATTCCGATCAGGACAGGGACCGTGGAAAGCAAACGTTTGATCACGTACTGCAGCATGGCCTATTCAGTTATTCTCATAATCACTGTGTCTGATGGGAGCCCGGGTTCAGCCCCGGGCCCCACTTTGGATGATCGGATCAGACTAATCCATGGTAATATATGTTGCATAGAACTTTTCAGTCGGAGTAACAACCAGGCCCTTGATTTTGCTGTTGTATGCGATGACAAATTTCTCCACATGGAGCCATATCCAGGGACTGTCCTCCCAGACGACCTCTGAGGCCTTTTTGAGCAGGGCATACCGTTTTTCAGGGTCTTGTTCCTCCCGGGAGGCCTTCATGATCTTGTCATACTCCGGGTTGCAATAGAACGCCGAGCCAAGCCCCTTGGGTGGGTTGACCGCACAGGTGAACTGGCCTGAAAGGGCCATGTCGGCATCCAGGATGAGGGGACCCCAACCAAGAAGGAAGACCTCCAACTCGGTCTTGTCCAAAGGCTTGAGCAGACCTGCGATGTAAGTGGGCCAATCATAGACCCTCAATTCAGCCTTGATCCCGATAGCCTGGAGGTAGGCCTGAATCGCCTCTGAGACCTGCTTGTCAAAAAGGTATCGGCCATTGGGAGTTCGCATATGGAGGGTCTTTGAAAAGTCGAAGTTGGCCTCTTTCAGGAGCTGTTTGGCCTTCTCCGGGTCATAGTCATACTGTTTGGCCATCTTGGCGTAACCAAAGACCTTTGGTGAGACCGGCCCTTCCATGCGCTCGGCGGTTCCGAAGAGAATCTTTTTGACGATAGCGTTTTTGTCCACGGCGTAATTAAGGGCATGTCGGACCTTTTTATTGGTGGTGGCGCCCTTCTGGCAGTTGAGACCCATAAAGATGGTCCGGGTGTCCAGAGGCATCTCCACCGTAATGTTTGGATCGGCCTTCAAGGCTGCCACATTGGAAGGTAGCGGCTTGTAACAGATATCGATCTGGCCTGTCCTGAGCATGGCCTCCCGGGTGGCGGCCTCGGGAACCACTTTCCAGGTTATTTTTTCCACAGTGGGCTTTTTACCCCAGTAGTTTTTGTTTCGGACCATGACGATCCGGTCCCCTTTGACCCACTCCTTTAAGAAATACGGGCCGGCCCCCACCGGGTGCTGGCGGACGTCCTCACCATATTTCTTTAAGGCTGCAGGGCTGATGGGTGAGACCAGGGACATGGCGATGGTCGGCCCCAACGGAGCAAAGGCGTACTTGAGCTTGAGTTGAACGGTATGGTCGTCGACCTTGACGACGTCCTTGACCATGGAAATGGCAAACCGGAGAGGAACCCTCATCTTGGGATCAAGAATTCGGTCCCAGGTCAGTTTGACCGCATCGGCGTTAAAGTCTGTCCCGTCGCTGAACTTGACCCCTTTCCGGAGATGGATGGTATAGGTCTTGCCGTCTGGAGAGACCTCGTATTTGGTGGCCAGCCGAGGGTGGAGCTTGCCCTCCGGGTCCTGGTAGAAAAAGCTGTCATACATAAGATCGCACATGTTTTGGAACAGGGTAGTGGTCTGTTCCTGTGGATTCAAGGTGTCCGCGTCTATGCCTATGCCGATTGTGAGTTCCTCGATCTGGGCACGGCTTTCGGATGGCGCAAGACACAGTCCCAGTCCCGCCAACATGACGGATACAAAAATGACCATTTTAAGACGCATTCTGATTCCTTTCATACCAAT
>JADHXI010000048.1 GCA_016783065.1 Desulfobacteraceae bacterium
GAAAGAGGAATGGGAGCACCAGGCGACAGTGATCACCGATTAGCCCAGAAGGAGGGTAAGATGAGAATCAGCTGATTCTAGCAAATTCCTGATGCAACCTTACCTATATTACACTTGAACCCACTTCCCACCAAAATTATTTTGTATACGAAGCAATTTCTTCTATCGAGGCACTTGTGCTTAATGCCAGTAACATCAACCGACCGGACACCTATTGGCACCTAATTGTGAGCTAAAAATATAACAGATTGATGAATAGTCCACCCTTTCTAAATGGATTTCTCCCGAATCGGAAGCCAAAGAGAGGACACATAGGGTCAGGGCAGTCTTTAACTCCATCAAAAGGTTTTCCTGAATCTCTTTTTCTTCTGTCCCATCCAAAAGACACTCAAAACAAAAGAGGCGAATTGCTTTTGCTGGTGCTTTGGACTTTTTGGGAAAGTATTTTGCCCCGTGCCTGTCAATGACACTATTCCCATGGACTGTGAAACCCACCTCTTGAAATTTTTGTTCAGTTAACATTTGATGAATTCGTAAAAAGTCAGAAATCACCTGTTTTTGTCATTCCCGCGAAAGCGGGAATCCAGGGAAATCAATCACTTCTGGACTCCCGCTTTCGCGGGAGTGACGGCCTTGGAGACTTTTTACGAGACCATCAACATTTAGATTCTCTCACAGAACGCAAAAAAGGCTCACAAGGGATTTTTTGCTTTCCCTTGGAGCCTTTCTTTTGTAATATGCCCCTGATTTTAAATGGGATTATTTTGGAATTTCGATTATAACACCTATCATTTTGGTGCAATGATGCCGAATACTAAGAAAACATCTCATAAGCCGGTTCTAATCCGTGATTACCTGGCCGATTATCGCACCGACCTGGCCAATAAGAGGACCTTTCTCTCCTATATTCGTACTGCCCTGGCCCTCTTTGCCGCTGGACTGGCCCTCATGAAGTTCTTTGGACACTACCTTATTGTGGGGCTGGGGATCTTGTTGCTGCCCACGGGTGTCCTTATCTTTGTCCATGGGGTGATCACATACAACAGGATGAAAAAAGTGACCCGGGCTGAGGAGGAAAAACTCCGCAAACTCGAGGCACAAAATTGACGCGCCTGTAGAAGGTCCTCAAAGGATCAGTCGTACCAGGAAAGATACGCCAGTTTGCTTCTGTCCCCGGCAGTCTTTACCACCACACCATATTTAAAATAGACAAAATAGACAAATTCCTCCCGCGGTTCATAGTCGCCCACCTGGATCGCGTACCCCCATTTCTCTTTATCCCCGTCACGGGAAATAGAATCCGGTATTCCGAGGGCCGCCCTCACCATGTCGCTGGTCATGCCCGCCTCTACCTTCCTCGCTGCCACCTTCCGGACGGTGGTATCATCCCATTTACGGTGTTGGTATTGGATCTTTGAAGCCCGATACCCTCCAACGGCACAACCGCTCATAAAAAACATCCCCGAGAAAACGATCGTCACGATTCTTATCCACATAAGCTGTTGCCTCGCGGTAATTGTGGTTTTCTTTCTTTAGCGAAACCAGGGGCCCTATCAGGAAAGCCACCTCCACAGCGGCTTGGAACTTCGGGATCTAGAACCTGAATGTCAAGGCCAGGCCAGTAGGACCTTTTTTGGAGGTGAGGAGGTGAATATCAAGACCATTTTTCAAACTGTTTCTGAAATCATTTCTCACCTTTCGGTTATACTTGTGAGTCACGTTTACGGCGCTGTAGATATTCCCGGTGTACCACCCCAACTCAAAAAATGTCAGAATACCGCCCAGCACATTGTTGTTATTGCTGAAGGCCTCCACTGCGGCCCATATGAAAAGACCGTTCAGTAGCAAGGCCACCACCGCATCCTTGTAACGGGACACATAGGCATGTCCAAGTCCCGGAATGATGCCCGCCATTACCCCGGCGTATGTGGGGTCCTTGTAAGGTAACATTTCGCCTTTAAGGCTCTCTTCCGCGAGTTGTTGGGAAGACCCATAAAGTGCGCTCCCCTTCCCTACCCTCCTGAACAATTCTGATGCGTCCCTCCACCTGTCTTCCTTCATCCTGGTCCATCCAAGCCGATAAAAAGCTGAGTTCCTCAACTCCAACGTCGGATATTTTTCTGCTACCTGATTAAAATAATACCCCGCCTCCTTTGGATTCCCTTGCTGGTAATAAGACTCTCCAATCATAAAGAGGGCCTTTCCCGCAACCGGGGTATCGGGTCCGGTCCTGATCAGCTCAAAGAACCGCTCCCTGGCAGCTTCATATCTGCCACCTTTCAGAAAGCAGACACCAATAAGATACCTGGCCTTAAGGACCTTTGGGGAATCAGGGAAAAATTGAATGAATCTCTCAAATTCCACCACGGCCCTGGGATATTGGCGTTTCTCCATGCAGGAACGGCCGAGTTCAAACTGATCATCACTGTCAATGATGATCTGCCCTGGGAGCACGGGAGACGCCTCCAGCAAGAGAACGATTATCCCCCCAAGAAACAACCACAGAACTTTATTGTGGATTTTTTTCATCCGGGTGAAACCACCAAAAATCATTGCTTTTTACGGGGTCAACGATTCTGCCCTGGCCATTTCGGTAAGAAACGGGGGACACGGAACCCTCGTCTGCTTCGTGGATGAGGCGATCAACGGTCATGAGCCACCCTACAAAAAATCCGTGTTTCTTGAACACCTCAACGCTGTAAGAGGAACAGGAAGGGACACTTGGGCAACGGTCACTGTCAACTGCTGAAAGGTGGTCACGGAAAATTGAGGCAAACCATGCACCGATATTGAACCCGGCTCCTTTCTCCTGATCCAGGGCCTGGGTGTGGTCTTTCTTGGAGGGTGATGGTTGCGTTTCCCCGCATACCCCCCGTGATTCCCCCATAAAGAGTATGAGCAGGGTAAAAAGGATAAGGATCTTGCCCGCAAGATTCATTGCCCTTTCCTCATGAAATTGCGATTAATGTCTGTAAGTTGGTGGTTTATAAAAACTCTTGGCTGACACTAATGAACTCTTTCACATAAGTCAAGATGTCAGGGATCAGCGAGTCTCCGGCTAAAACGCCAGGGCCACCTTATTCAAAGACCTGACGGGTTGGATGAATGGTAACCGTTCATAGGTTCAAGGTTCAACGTTCAGGGTTAAGGACAAAGAAGTCATTAAAGACCCGAAGTCTTCGTTAAAAATGCTCATTTTCTCAGGTAATTGCCAAATATGTAAGCGTTCATAGGTTCAGGGTTAAACGTTCAGGATTAGGGAAAAGATTGAAATTGGATCTCCGAAATCCTCGCAAAAATTGTGGGTTTGCCACATCATTGCCAAATGCCATGTTCCAGATTTGTGGGGATGTGGAAGCCGTCGGTTTTCCCGTACAAAACATTTGCAAAATGGCGTATGGTGATGAGAATACAACCTTTGAACCCTGAACCTTTGAACCCGTGAACGCCTACGATGAACGAAAGGTATTTGTTGAATGAATTTGCGAAGGAACAACACGTTGTGGGAGGGGGCGGGCCGTTTGGACGAACGTATGGCTATGGGTCTATTGTTTGTATCGTCTTACTTCCGAATTTATCTTCCATGATAAATTCGCCTTCACCTATATCTGCAGCCAGGTTATTCTTCAGATAGTTCAAGTAGCCGTACTCACCAAACCGTCCCCCGCTCATGGCCTTTACGGAAATCATCAGTCTTAAGTAGACTTTCCCGATCATCTCCTGGTCCAGGTTTTTCTTCCAGGCCGCGTTCTTGTCCTTGAATTGCTGCAACAGGTCTTGTGTCAGGTCATCCAAATGGACCTCCGCCTCAACTTTGCCCTGATAATGGATTGCATAGACGGTCTTGTAGGCCTCATAGACGCCCGTGTCAGTCATTTTCAGTTCCCCGTCCAAAAAGAGACGGCCTACGAAAGATTCGACTTCAAAGGCCATGGACGCAACGCCAGACTGCTGAAAGATATCGTCGTGCTGACCGTGACCGACATCGCCCATCAATGTGGAAAATTCCTTTTCTTCTGAACGTTTCTTCTGAAAGTCCATCTTTTCCAGATACCTGCAATCGTCATTGCAGGTTATCTTGACAGCCCTGTTCTCGGCGCAGCATTTGGGACAGATAACCTTCTCCAGCGGAGAACAATATCGTTTCCCCTTTTTTGTCGAGCATAGCGAGCACTTGGCCATAAGTCACCTCACTTTCGGTTTATACGTAACTTTTCAAAAAGTCCGGGGGGAATAATCGCATTTCCGGAGTGGGGTTCAGATGTTTCTTGAAGGCGCTCTCTCTCCCCCACTGATTCAAAGCTCGTAGCAGTCCTGGATCTCACCAAAGTAGAGCGTGTGATAGTCCCTGTCCGGATAGAGCTTTTCGCATTCAGCGTCCAGATAGACCGGGTCCATGGCCGCCTTGAAAACGATCTTGCATTCAAAGTGAAGACCCGGCGTGTTGATAATCGGTGAGGTCACCTTTTTGGAATCGGAAAGCTCGAGGCTGCACTCCTTGAACTTGTCATAATCCCGGCCGGATTTGGTCCCGCAGAACATGACCGCATCCTGCATATCGGTCATTGGAACGGACACGGTGAAGTCGGCCGCCTTCTCAATAATCCCAAAGGTATGTCTGGAATCGCGGACCGCAACCATGAAAATCGGTCTTCTCCAGACGTATCCGATGGTGGCCCATCCGATAGTCATGGTGTTGAGTGCCTCTCCCGCCTTGACGGTCAGGAACGCGCCTTTTTTGATCTGATTCATCGCCTTTTCGGCCACAGCCATGTAATCCGCCTGTTTCATGAGAACCTCCTTGATATTATTCTATCGTAACAGTTTAGGTATTTTTGATAGGATTAACAGGATGATCATGATTATTTTTCTTATCCTGTTGATCTATTAGTTCAAATCCTTGATCTTGCGTTTCACATCAACCTTTCTTTCTCCAAAATTCAGAATCAGTCCTACAGGTTTTCCCGTTGCAGCGAGGTAATTCACTAATTGAACTTCATGAGCTTTTATGATTCGTCTCACTGATTTAAGTTCCAGGATGACTGTATCATCAACAATAATATCAGCTACAAATTCGCCTACAATTTGATTGAAATCATAACTATCCTGTTATCCTGTTTATCCTGTCAAACGCTTTATTCATCGGTGAATTATTACATTCCGTCCAGGGTCGTGCCAACCCATCCCTTTGCCAATCTCAGTACTATCTCGATCCTTCCTTTTCACCCATTAACTTATCCCCGTGGCCGGCCAATTGCCTGACTTTTTGGCCTGCGTCTTCAACGCCCTCCACAATTTTCTGGTATCCCGTGCAGCGGCAGAGGTTTCCCGACAACGCCATTCTAATGTCAGATTCATTTGGCTCCGGGTTTCGATCCAGCAGCGCCTTTCCCGAAAGGATCATGCCTGAGGTACAAAAACCGCACTGGATGGCCCCGCGATCGGTAAATGATTGCTGAACCGGGTGCAGACCCTCCCCCGTTTCAAGACCCTCAATTGTCAGAATATCCCTCCCGTTTGCCTGGACCACCAACACAAGACATGAGTTGACAGGCCTGCCATCCATAATCACCGTGCATGAACTGCAGTCGCCCAAGTCGCACCCTTTCTTAGTACCGGTCAACCCCAAGTCGTACCGAAGCAGATCCACGAGGGTCTGGTTTGGGGATACGGGCATCTCATATTCTTTGCCATTGATAGTGAGACGGATGGCTCTTTTCATCATATCTTCCCGGATCTTGCCGTTGGCAGCATTTAGGGGCTTCGCCCCAATTGGCCTCCGGCCCGTAGGGCCTACGCCCCGGAGGGAATGTTGGAATGATGGCCTCCGGCTCATAAAGCCTACGGCTAGGAGAGAACACTGGCCCCGGTGAAACAAGAAGAGGTTTCACGGGGTAAAAATAATGGGTCTTGGGGAATTGACGGAATGGTTTATTGGGAAAATTACCCTGTCAAACCATGAGAGAAATTCCGATCTAATCCATTTCGTTGAAGACGAATTTACATCATTCCATTATTCCACCATTCCATTATTCCATGTGTGAGGCAAGACTGCCAAGCCTCAGCAAGCATTTGCGATTTCAACAGGTTGTAGGATTTCCGAGACGTCTAATCAGTCTTTGACGTAGCTTTCAGCGCTTATCTATCTGCTCCGGGCCTCATTAAGGGCCAGATCCAGAGTCCTCCTGGTCAGCACCTGCACCATGGCTCTCCGGTATTCTGCGCCGGCCCTGAAATCGTCAATAGGTTTGCTGTCTTCTGCCGCAGCTTCTCCTGCCCTCACAAAAAGTGCCTCACCGGGTTTTTCGCCCAAAAGGACTTTTTCCGCTGAATGGGCCCTCATGGGAGTGGGTGCTACGGCCCCCAGAACAACCCGCGCCGATTGAATGGCACCGTCGGGGTCGTCAAGGGAGACAAATGCGGCCACATTGACCAGGGAAATCTCCAAGGCCTTGCGCACACCCAGCTTGATATACCCGGCCCCCGAACAATCTCGGGGCTTTTCCACGAGGATCTCCTTCACGATTTCATCCGGTTCAATCATAGTCTCCCCCGGGCCGGTGAAGAAATCTTCCAGCGGTATTTCCCTCTCACCGGATTCCTTCATCAATACTACCTTGGCGTCGTATGCCATGAGCGGCGGCGGAAGGTCGGCCGCCGGTCTTGCCGAGACAAGATTTCCGGCTATGGTGGCCAGGTTTCTTATGAGGGGGGAACCGAGGTCTGATGCGCCCTGTTGCAAAGCCCTGAATAGGGTCTTTATTTCCTCTGACTCGCATAGTTCTGCAGCAGTGACACAGGCCCCGATTCTTATTCTTCCTTTTGTGAACGTAACACCCTTCAAATCATTGATTCTTGAAAGGGACACCACATGCCCGGGCGACAGGGTTCCTCTCTTCATGTTGACGATCAGGTCTGTTCCGCCGGCAAGCAATTTGGCCCTGCTGCCCAATCCGGACATGACCTGGCAGGCTTCTTCCATATTCAAAGGCTCATAAAAATCGAATTTGGGTAATAGCATCACTTCTCCCAATCAAGGCCTTCCGCCGCAACCTAATCAGTGACCAGCGTTACCGACTGAATAGTGACTATTTCAGGACCCATGTCCTCGATATTTTTAATACCACGCCAAACACTGACCACGAGCAACGAGAATCCAACAACCAATGACAAACGAGGAACGACCAACGATAAGTGATAAACGATAAATGATAAATGGTTAGCGTTATCCATCGGTCTTTGGGAATGGTCGCGAGTTCTATACTGTTCAAGAAAACGTTTTTGGATCCCTGTTCGGTTATGAGGCTGATTTTCAGGGGCTTTTCAATCGCAAATCGGCAAACAAATCCCATATCAGCCCCTTTCACATACAGGATTCAGGGTCAAGGGTCAATTAAAACCGCCATACCCTGTTGAAATTACAGATTACCGCAGGGGGTGAAGTTATGACCTGAATTTTGCACGAAATGGGGCCTTTGCGAGTCCCATAAATCGTGGAAGCCCCCTATTTTTCTGGCCTCCTGAGACCCTTCGTTAAACTCTTTACCTGTAGCCTTTTTCGTGATACCCTTTTTTCGCCTTTTAACCATCTGGGTTACCTCCTATCTTTGGGGTTAATGTTTCGAAAACCCATTATAACAGGAAATCCAGATGGTTTTTCAATTATTCGTCAAGTTTGTGTGCAAAATTCAGGAAAGAACAAGTAAAGACCAAATACGAAAGTAGCAAATCATAAGGCTGACCAGAAGAAGACGCGTGAAGATTGAGGGCCTGGTTTCGAATACGGATGGGAAGAGATGTTCTCTTTAGAGACTGAGACTCTGAAATTAAGGCTCCAAGTTACCCGGGTGGACTCCTTGCTGGAGCACGAAGGAACCCTTCCCCATGTGGCTGACAAACTGATCTTAGAGTTCAAGAACTGGGCTGATCTAGAAAATCCGGTAATTGTTGACGAAAACAATATCGTACTGGACGGTAACCACCGGACATACGTCTTCAAACATTTGAAATTCAAACACATCCCGGTCTGTAAGATCGGTTACTTCAACAAATCAGTACGCCTGAGATATTGGTTCAGAATGATAGGGGATCGAAAAGGGCTCGGCCCGCTCAAACAGATCATTGAGGAGATGGGTGGAAATCTGTATCACGCGGTTGACAAGGAAACCCTTATAAGGATGATGGAACAAAACCGCTTTTCATATGGCGTCCAGCAGGGTAATGCCTACATCCTCGTAAGGTTCCAAGAAGAGGTCGTGAATGATGCAGTGGGTGCCTATGATGTCTTGGAGAAAATTCAAGAAAGATTGAGGGAACAGGATCTTGGGATAACGTATATTCCATGCCAATCAGTACGTGACGCCAACTTCTGCACTGAACTAGGGGAGGGCGCAATAGTGATCTGGACTCCTCAGATAACCAAAGAAATGGTCGTTGATGCGGCAAAAGGGGATCGATTATTTGCCCCCAAGACCACCCGCCATTTGATCGCAACAAGGCCCCTCAACGTCAATGCCCCGATCCACTGGTTCAAAGAAGATGTCTCGCTGGAGGAAATTGACGAGAGGTTCTCTAACTTCCTCAAAAAAAAGGAGATCAGACGATTCGGGCCGGGCCAGGTGATAGACGGCAGATATTATGAAGAAGAATTGTTCGTATTCTACGATAGACGGTAATTTTTAGTGAACGAGAGGGGATGGGAGATGAGCCAAAGCGAAAAGATTCTAAGCCTTTCCGCCATAGGTCCTGATTCACCGGGGCTCGTTTCAAAGATTACGACCAAGATTTTTGAGATGAAAGGCAATATCACCGATGTTGAAGAAAACTGCCGGAGGGGGCTATTCGCCATTTTTCTTGCGGTTGATTTCTCGGCATCAAAAAGACCCATAGATGAGATAAAAAACAGCATGAAGGCCCTTGAAATGGAGACGGGTCTAAAGCTGATCCTGGGGAAGTGCCATGAGCCCGGGATAACCCCTGCACCGGAAGATGAAAATTTTGTGGTGACGATCCTGGGACTGGACCGGCCGGGCATCATTGCACGGGTCTCTACATTTTTCCACAACTACCACATCAATATAGAAAATTGCAGGATGATAGCGCGCGGAAAATTTTTCTCCATGGAGATGGCGATGAATCTTGGAAAAATGATCATTGGGCAAGACTTATCCCATGATCAAGCAATGGAAAAGATGACTGCAGAGCTAAAGGATCTTTGCGCTGGAATGGATCAAAGCGTCGTGATTCAAAAGGAGAATACATTTAAGCGGCTAAAAAAGATCGTGGTCTTTGATGTTGAATCCACTCTGATCCAAGGGGCCTCCCTTAGGGGCTTTGTGGAGAAAATAAGAGGAGTTTCCGAACCGATGGACAGTGATGAACCCAAACCCAAAGATGGCCCCAAAGACGAGGCACAGGTGCTCATAGAAAATGTCCCCAGGCTGAGGGGTATGTCCATCAATGATTTCGAGAAATTCAGCGAGACCCTTGCCCTAACCCCTGGCGCCCTTGACCTGATACAGATATTGAAATCCATGGGCTTTAAGATTGCGCTTCTCTCAGCGGGTTTTGATTGCTCTATGAAGAAAATCTTTGAGATCTCAGGTGCCGATTACGCGTTTTCCAACACACTGAAAGTTGATGAAAATGGAATAATCACGGGTGAATTGGAAGAGCCCGTACTGACCAGTGAAACCAAAAATGAAATCCTGGAAATGATCATGAATATGGAAAATATCAACCCGGACCAGGTAATCGCAGTTGGCGATGGCTCGGCCCTGTCTCGTTTACCTGTGGACATGGGTCTAACCATCGCTTTTAAACCAGGGGATACACCCACCAGGGCCGATGGGATCTTTAAAGGAGATCAAATTATCGACATATTGTACTGCTTGGGCATCCCCAAGACAGAACTGGACAAACACCTGACCCGGATTGACCAGGAAATTGAAAATACATTTGACGCGGGTTGAAATACCGCAATAGTTCACCGGTGAATAGAGCATTTGACAGGATAAACAGGATAACAGAATAGTTATGATTTCAAGAAGAAGCTCCTGTAAGATCCAGTTGATCAAAAGATTTATCACAACCCCGCTTGGGGCTGTATAGAGCAGTGGAATATGGAGAACTGAAGGAGAAAATTATTGGGTGTGCTTATAGTGTTCACAGCAAAAAAAGTCCATCCTGGAACTTAAATCAGTGAACCGAATCATAAGAGCTTATGGAGTGAAGTTAGTGAATTACCTTGTTGCAACGGGGAAACCCGTAGAGATGATTCTGAATTTTGGGGAAAGCAAGGTTGATGTGAAACACAAGATCAAGGATCTGAACTAATAGATCAACAAGATATGAAAAATAATCATGTTCATCCTGTTGATCCTGTCAAAAAATACCTGAACGTCACGAAATACCAAGGTCAACCCGTTGGCTCGGAAGGAAGGGGTTTGGTAAAGCCACAGCCCTTTTTCCCGCAGGCGAGGGATGGCGGCGAATTCTTGGGCCGTTTGACACTCAAGACCTGGGTACCGCATTCGGGACAGGGCTCGTCAAAGGGTTCATCCCAGGTGGCAAAGCGGCACTTCGGGTACTGGTTGCAGGCATAAAACTTTTTCCCTTTTTTGGATCTCCTTTCCACCAACATACCCTGGCAATTATTTTCAGGACACGGGACTTCCGTACTCACTGGCTCGGGTGTCCAGATATTCTTGCATTCGGGGTAGCCGCTACAGGCCACAAAAGAACCAAACTTCCCGTTCTTAACCACCATGGGCCGACCGCACTTTTCACAGGTGCCCTCCTCTTTCCCCGGCTCAGAGGATGTTTCAACAAGAATGTTTCCCTTGTCATCTCTGGTGAAATTTGTGGTGTTTCTGCACTCGGGATAACCGGTACAGGCCAAAAAAATCCCGTTTCGTCCCGACTTGACGGCCATGGGGCGGTTACATTTTGGACAGGAAATGTCGGTCGAGACCTCCCCCTTCATGTCACGTGTTGCCTTTTCCAAATCCTTCTCAAACGACTCATAGAACTGCCCTAAGATATCGGTCCACTTTACCTCTCCCCGCTCAATCTTGTCCAAGTTGTTCTCCATCTGAGCGGTAAAAGCGGTATCCATGACATCGGGAAAGCTCCCCACCAGCAGATCCGTCACCAAAAAACCCAGTTCCGTAGGTCTGAAGCCCCTTTTTTCTATGGATACGTACTCCCTTCCGCTGATGTTGGCCAAGATCGCCGCATAGGTAGAGGGCCGGCCGATACCGTTTTCCTCCAATGCCTTGATCAGAGTTGCCTCGGTGAACCTGGGTGGGGGCTGCGTAAAGTGTTGGGCCGGATCTAATTTGATGAGGGTTAGAATTTGATCCTCCTCTAAGGGGGGGAGTTGGGCCTCTTTGTCCTTCTCCGGACCTTCATCATAGAGCGCTGTAAATCCCTTAAATACGACCACAGAACCGGTTGCCCTGAAAACGGCCTTCCCCGCGTTGATTTCAACCTGAGTCTTGTCTAAAATAGCCGGACTCATCTGACAGGCGACAAAACGTCTCCAGATGAGATCATAGAGGGCCTGCTGGTCTTTCGAAAGATAGACTGAAACAGCCTTTGGCTCCAGCGCCGCCGAAGTTGGGCGTATGGCCTCATGCGCCTCTTGAGCGCCCTTGCGGCTCTTAAATCTGTTGGGTTTGCCGGGAAGGTACTCCTTGCCAAAGGCCTTCTGGATAAATCCCCGCGCTTCAGAAACGGCATCGTCCGAAAGTCGGAAGGAATCTGTCCTCATATATGTAATAAGCCCTACCAGACCCCTGTTTCCGAGGTCCACCCCTTCGTAAAGACTCTGCGCAATGGACATGGCCTTTTTGGCCGAAAATCTCAATCTCTTAAAGGCCTCTTGCTGAAGGAGGCTGGTGATGAAGGGAGGTGGCGGATTTTTCCTTGTCTTTTTTTGAGCGACCTTGGACACCTTGAAAGGCAGGCCATCTATCTCTGAAACGATCTTGTGCGTCTGCTCTTCATTTTTCAGGTTCGCCTTTTTGCCCATGTACTTGAAAAGTTTGGCCTCAAAGGGCGGGGGCTCGCTCGATTTGAGATGGGCCGTCAGAGACCAATATTCTTTTGAATCAAATGCCTGGATCTCTCGCTCCCTGTCGCAGATCATCTTGACCGCCACGGACTGAACCCTCCCGGCGCTCAACCCCCGTTTTACTTTTTTCCAAAGGAGCGGGGATATCTGGTAGCCAACAAGGCGGTCTAAAATCCTCCTGGCCTGTTGTGACTCGAATTTATCCCTGTCAAGCGCCTGGGGTGAAGATACGGCGTTCCGGATGGCCTTTGCCGTCAATTCGTTAAAGAGGACCCTGAATATTTCCTTTTGTTTGCCGCCTTTTTCTAGTTCTTGGGCAATATGCCATGCGATTGCCTCTCCTTCCCTGTCAGGATCCGGGGCTAGATAGACCGCCTCAGCAACGCTTCCCGCAGCCTTCAACTCCTTCAAGATCTTATCCTTGCCTTTAATCGTGACATATTCGGGCCTAAAACCGCCTTCTATATCAACCCCAAATTTGCTTACGGGAAGATCTTTCACATGCCCTATGGAGGCCATGATCTTAAAGTCGGGCCCCAAGTACTTTCTGATGGTCCTGGCCTTAGCCGGTGATTCAATAATCAGCAGATTTTTTGACATATCCCTATCCAGACTACCGGATAAACATCTTTCCTGGAAGCTGTTGAACCACTCCCATCAACTCCATTTTCATCAAGATGCTTGAGGTTTGACCTGGATCCAACTCTCCCCTCCTGACGATTTGGTCGATGTGTATCGGATAATCTCCTATGATATCATATATTTTCTTTTCAGATTCGTTCATACCCATAGACCTGGCAGCGGGTGCCCTCACATCACCACCCTCATATACACCCCTACCCCTAAATCCAAATTCTTCAAGTATATCCTCCGCGTTTTCCACCAGTTTGGCCCCTTGTTTGATCAGAAAATGCGTCCCGGTGCTTTTAAAGGAGTCGATACTCCCTGGGACGGCAAAGACCTCACGGCCCTGATCCAATGCACACGAGGCCGTAATCAGGGAGCCGCTTTTCTTCGTGGCTTCGACAACGGCTACTCCCTTGCTGAGGCCGCTTATGATCCGATTCCGTATGGGAAAATTCCTCGGCTCCGGCGGGGTCCCCATGGGGAACTCGGAGAGGACCACCCCGTTTTCCGCAATCTCCTCTGAAAGCTCCTTGTTCGTGGCAGGATAGATTCGATCGATGCCCGTACCCAGGACCGCTATGGTGACCCCCCCTCCCCTTAAGCAACCGATGTGGGAGGCAGAATCGATTCCCCTTGCCAGACCACTGACGACGCCTGCACCCCGCCTGGCAAGCCCCATCCCGATCTTCTTTGCCGCGTTAATTCCATAGTGTGTCGGGTTTCTGGATCCCACCATGGCAACAAAGGTCTTATCCAGGGGGATGTCCTTCCCCTTTACATAGAGGAGCATGGGAGGAGATCCAATCTCCCGCAGCGGCTTCGGGTAAAGGGAATCCGTGAAGGTGATGATCCGGGCGTCGCATCTTTCCACCTTTCTCAGTTCCTGCTCGGCATCTGAGGCGAATCTCCTCTTTAGGATCTCATGGGCCATATCCCTGCGAACACCCTCTATGGACCCCAGTTCTGAAAGGTCCGCCCTAAAGATATCTTCCGGGTTCCCAAACGCCTCCAAGAGCCTCTTGATTGTAGTGTTGCCTAAGCCGGGGATCAAACAGAGGGACAACCAGGCACATCTTTCGTCTGAAGATATTTTCATAGAAGGGGAAAAACGTAATCAAATAAAGGATTAATTTGGTCTGGATCTCACTCGGACAGAATGGCGGCAATATAAAACAGGGTAACGTCGAATAGTCAAGTATTTTTCCTTGAGGGGAGGCAACCTCTCAAAATATTTATTTGGCGGCACATCTAGGCAATACTGAGAGGGCACCCTCGGTTTCCGACCAGGGAATGATTTTTGCAAAAGCCACCTTGGAGAATTCTGCCGTGGTTGAGAGAACCACACCGGTTGCCGTATCAGGTCTGGCTTCCAGAATCAACATGCGACCAAAGATCACATCAGGAAGGGCCGGTGTCCCCGGGGCATCATCTCCCCCCTTTTTTGCGATCTCAAAGAGGTTTCCCCTCCGGATGCCGTAATTGTAACCGGCGGCCAGATAGACTACGGAGAACTGGCCCATGATCTCACGTTTTCCCTTTGAAGAGACAATCGGCACCCGGCATTCTTCCAAATCCCGACATCCTTTCAACTTTTTCAATTTTCCCCGGTCCGGTTGGGTAGGCCGGACGCAGGAAGAAATAGGATAAAAGGGCAAGATGGGGTCCCCCACACGCATCCCCTTATAATTCTCTATAATCTTTGCCTTATAAAGGTTTTTCTTAGTCTGCTTCCCGCCACTATCCTTTAGCTGCTCCTTTAGGAGAACCCTTCCCAGGAATGAGATCAGATATCCCACCACATCCGGGGTCTGACGGTAAACGGTGAATAGATCCCCCGGCTTTATGTTGGAGGTCCTCCTGATGGCCACATAAACCGTATCGCCTTTTACCAAGATCACCCTCTCAGTCTTATCTGAAAAAATGTGCCCCCAGGGCTCCACCTCTTTTGTGGCCAAGAAACCGATGGACTCAATATTGGTCATCCTTGAGACGTCAATCCCGGTTGAAGTCCTTTGGGTAGCGATCTGGCCGGTCTTTGATGGTGGAATTGACTTCTTCTTGCTGGCTGGTTGAGCCTTGGCCGGAACAGACCAAACCAGACCCAAAACAAGAAGCCCCCCTGTCATAAACGAGATCGCTTGCCACATAGACCTTTTCAATGCACAACCTCCACTCAAAAACTGCCTGTTTAAGACCTCCACCCGTTACCTCTTGGAGTCAACCCATAAAGGCCGCAAGGCTCCAAAAGGGCCCGATGAGTACAAAAAAGCTTGAGCAGTGAGTAGATGCAGGTTATTTCTCCCAAGTCCTTGTTGTCAAGCGCCTTTTTGCCTTTCAACCAGAAATCTAACCGTGCCCGGGGTTGAATTGTCTAAAGCCGGTTCCGTCCACAAGAGGGGATCAAAGAACTCAGGCAGCAGGGGAGATGGAACTAAAACTCTTTACAAACTCAAATTTTTTGTATAATTATTTCCCCTCATTGTCTATAAACCTTAAAATAATCTTCTTGGTATTTGGGATACTATATACTTTGGCTTTTGAGGTGGTTTTTAATCGACCCCGGTTGAATAGGATCCTCATTCAACAGGGCAGGCAATAGTCAATTTTCAATCCTGTAGCTCCCCCTTAAATCGCCAGGAAGGCAGATATTTGAAATGCCGATCTACGAATATGAACCTTTAAACCCTGGGACGGGTTGCGATAAATGCGAGAACCGCCTGGAGATCATCCAGGGAGTTGCCGAGCCCTCCTTATCCGTCTGCCCTTACTGTTCTCAAAGGGTGAAGAAGGTCATATCGTGGTGCCGTGCTGCGATTGTTGAGACCTCTGAGGAACATGCCAGAGTCCATAAGAGGATCGGTGAATATGAAAAAGAGGGGATGTGGAGCCATGCGGCCGAGTTGGCAGATAAGCATTCAGAAAAGGTAAAGGACAAGGACATGAAAACGAGGGCCCTTGAAAACTATAAGAAGGCAGGATATAGTGTAAATTCCCTGGAAAAACACACAAAAAATACGTGATCCCTGAGCCCCACTTTATTTAGGTCCAAAAACCCGGTCCTCGGGGCCGGGTCAGAGAAAATGGCTCTGCCGGTATTTTGTTTGGCACGGAGTGGTGGAGTAGTGGAGTGTTGGAAAAAAGATCTTCCAGAATACTGGACACATGAGGCCCAAGAGAGAAATCTCTTAAGCAGTTTCCCGGATTTTAGAGATTTTTCTTTCAATTCCATCACATTACTCTCTCCGAGCCGTAGGGTCTCCGAGCCGGAGGCCAGCACTCCAATACTCCAACACTCCCGGAATCTGAAAGCTGGTTTTTGGCTCCCTTTTAGGGGGCAGATCAAAGCCACGTCCTCCAGGCGTGGATTCTTTATTTGGGACCACCAGCCTGCAGGAAATTTGCTGTTGAGCACCATACTGTGGGCGAGAGGTTTGAGTCACAGAAACTGAAAAGGATAAGAGGAGGTTTGATTCCATGAAACGGAAAGAGGAAAGGTCATTTCTTTTTTTACCCCTATTTTTCATTGTGGTAATGGTGTTGCCCATCTCGGTTTACTCTTCAGCCTTCGGTGAAGAGAAGAAAGATCTACCTGATCGCGGAATATCCGTTTCACCCGAATACACTGGAGTCGTAGTTTTTGAGGAAGAAGGGGTAAACATCGACCTTATTGTAACCAACCAGGGAAGAAGGAGTGAAAATATCGATATTGCGGTCACCTCAATCCCTGACGGTTGGAAGGCCTGGGTAAAGACCTATAGCTTTGGCGTAACAGGCGTTCACGTGGAAAGCGATAAGTCCAAGCCCCTGACCTTGAGGGTAGAACCGGGCAAACTCGTGGGGCCTGGAAAATATACCATTGGCATTAGGGGTGAGACTCAAGACAAGAAATTTGTCTCTACAAGTGAAGTAGCCATTGAAGTCAAGAAAAAGAAGGAAGAGAAGCGCCCCGAAGGGATAAAAATCGTTACATCCTATCCGGTTCTTCAAGGGCCCACAAACGCAAAATTTGAATTTTCCCTGGAGGTTGAAAACAGGTTAGATAAGGATACCATATTTAATCTGTTTTCCCAGGGGCCGGAGAACTGGGAGATCAACTTTAAACCGGCCTACGAAGATAAATTCATCTCGAGCCTCAGATTAAAGGCCGGCCAGAGCCAGACCATGGCCGTCGAAGTGAAACCTTACCTGTTGGCAAAACCGGGGACATATCCTATTTTGGTGAAGGTCAATTCCTCCGAGGCCGAGGGTGAGGTTCTCCTAAAGGTAACCCTCACCGGCACCTACATCCTGGATGCGGGCACTGCAACCGGCCTCCTGTCGCTGGACGCCCTGAAAGGCAAGAAGGCCAATCTGTCCATCTATGTCAAGAATAGCGGTTCCGCCCAGTTAAATAATCTCCAATTTCTGTCCTTCAAACCAGAAAACTGGGAGGTTGAATTCACCCCGGAAAAAATAGATACCCTGGCCCCGGGAGATCTCAAACAGGTGGAGGTCTCCGTAACTCCAGCTGACCAGGCACTGGTGGGTGATTATTCGGTTGGCCTCAGTGCGGAATCAGGGAAAATATCCAAGACCATCGAGCTAAGGGTCACTGTCAACGCCTCAACTGCCTGGGGCTGGATAGGTATTGGAATTATTGTCTTTGTAATGGCAGGGCTTGTCTTCCTGTTCATTCGATTGGGAAGGCGTTAACATGGAAGCAGACAAGATTATCGAAACCATAAACCTCACGAAGACCTATGGTCACCAGACGGCGGTGAACAGCCTCAGCCTTGAGGTAAGAGAAGGGGAGGTCTTCGGATTCCTGGGGCCAAATGGCGCTGGCAAGACAACGACGCTGCTGATGCTGCTGGGGCTAAGCCGGCCATCGGGGGGTTACTCGCGGGTCTGCGGACTGGACCCCTTGAGAATGGCCAGGGAGGTAAAACGCCTTGTGGGATACCTTCCGGAAAATGTGGGTTTCTATAGCGATCTAAATGCGGTTGAGAGCCTGGAATACGTGGCGACCCTGAACGGCATCGAAAGAACGGAGGCATCTAAAAAGATCCATGATCTCCTGGAATTGATCGGGCTTTCACAGGATGGCCGCAAAAAGGTAGGGGCATTCTCGCGCGGAATGAAACAGCGCTTGGGGATTGCAGAGGTCCTCATAAGAGACCCCAAAGTCCTTTTCCTGGATGAACCGACAATCGGGCTGGACCCCGACGGAGCTCTTCGATTGATCGACCTGATTCAATCTCTAAACAGAGACAGAAACATCACCGTACTCGTCTCTTCTCACAACCTTTACCAGGTACAAAAGATATCCCATCGTGTGGGGATCATGATAGATGGAAAAATGGTGGCTGAAGGGTCGGTGGAATCGCTGGCAGAGGAAAAGTTCGGGGTGGGTGACAAGGAGTATTCCTTGGAAGAGATCTATATGAAGTACTTCCAGGAGGTATAAATATGCACGGTCTGTATACGGTTTTCTCTAAAGAGCTTCGAGATCATTTTTCCAGTTACAGATTCGTAATTCTCTTCGCCCTTATTGCCATGGTCAGTTTTATAACAAGCTATATGGCCGGTGTACACATGAAAGGAAATCTCGAAGCCCTTGCCAAGACCAGATTCCCTTTTCTGACCCTTTTTAGCACGCCTGGGGCGGTATTGTCCATGGTCCAGTTTGTGGCCTTTTTTGGCCCCCTGATCGGTCTGGTTCTGGGTTTTGATTCCATAAACCGTGAAAGGGCGGACGGGACCCTGATCAAATTGGTATCGCAGCCTATCTACCGTGACGCGGTCATCAATGGAAAATTCCTGGCGGGCGTGGCAACCATTTCCATTATTCTGGTTTCCATCGTCCTGGTCATTTCCGGTTTTGGGCTGGCCCTTGTGGGGGCTGTACCGGAGATTGAGGAGATATGGCGCCTTTTCATTTTCCTTCTCATCAGCATCTTTTATATCTCCTTTTGGCTTGGGGTTGCTATCCTGTTCTCCATCTCATTCAAGAGTATCGCTACGTCAGCACTGGCCTCGGTGGCACTCTGGATCTTCCTCTCCTTCTTTGTGTCTCTAGGGGCAGATGTCGTGGCCAACACCGTCGCCCCGGTGGACAAATCAAGAGAGGCAGAACCTGCAACCATCATGAAAAATGTCAGGATCAAAGAGATGGCCTCGCTCTGCTCTCCCATGGTCCTCTACACAGACGCAATCGCGACAATTGTGGACCCCATGCGAAAGACAACGCGTTCTTTTGTCCTGATGGGCCCCATGGAACAGGTCCTGTCGTCCCGGTTTCAGAATCCCCTTCCCTTGGGTCAGAGCCTAATTGTCGTACTCCCTTATGTGATTGCCCTTATTGCCATAACGTTGATCTGTTTTGCCATATCTTATCTGATCTTTATGTTACAGGAGATCAGGACGTAACCTGAAAGGGGGTTTCTATCCATGAAGATTGAAGATCTGATTTCAGGAAAAAAAGATAATGATGAAATCAATGTTGAAGGATACTCTCTCCCGGTGTCTTCCCTAAAAAATCTGTTGGAGGAGGGCTATGAACACTTGGAGCCATATAAGAACGAAAAGACCTTCTCCCTTTGGGGAAAAAGGTGTACTGGATGCCTGACAGGAGAACAGCTCCGGAATAGGGCGTAGAAAAGCAGCCCCAGGCCCGAAAGATACCCATTCCCCTTTTCGCGGCCTTCCCAGACGAAACATACAACCCTCCCTCCTTGCCCTGTGCCCGGCTGCAGGGCGGGCGGATACCTACCGCGCCTCATCCTTTTTGACTTTTTCGTAGATTTAGGGGTATAATATCTGAAAAAATAGAAACTCTTTCTTATCAGGATCATCTTGAATTGAATTCAGGAAAGTCGAAATTCTGGAAAATCCCACTGATCATCCTCTGCCTTCTGATAGGCATTGTGGCATGGCTGGGCTTTGGAGAGCAGGGGCTTATCCACCTCTACCGTACAGAAATGGAACGACAGGCCCATATGGATAAGATACGACGGTTGGCTGAGGAAAACCAGGACCTCCTGAAAGAAATAGATCGTCTTCGTACCGATATGAAATATGTAGAGTCAGTGGCCAGAAGGCAACTCAATCTGATCAAGGAAAACGAGGTGATTTATCGATTTGAGACAGAAGAAGGTGGCAGTAGTGGGCTCAGTAGTGCAACAGTCACAGGAATCGAACAGGCGGATGAAAGGGTGAAGCCGGAAAGGGAGGTGTTTCGCAATGGAAAAATCAAATGATCTTATCGGCCAGATTCTGAGCCACGGACCTTCGCAGGGCACCCTTTCTCTGGTCCTGAGGAAAATGCAACAAGAGGGGCGACACAGTGAGGTCATCCAGGAGTGCCTCAAGGGCCTGGACAGGTACCCTGACGACATCCGCTTGAGGATCCTGTTGGCGGAATCTTACCTGGCAGTGGGTTCTTTGGGTCAGGCAGAGGAGGAATTGGAAAAGGCCATATCGATGATTGAGGACTTGGTCTCATCTTACAAGCTCAAGGCCGAAATTTGTGTAAAAGAGAGAAGATCAGAGGAAGCTGCCGATGCCCTAAGGCTATACCTGGCTCACAGGCCGAGGGACCAGGAGGCCCTTGATCTCTTAACGCAGGTCGGCCCGGTCCTGGGAGATACGGATGAGGTGCCTGAAAAGCCACCGGAGAGGGAGACCCTGGCAGAAAAGGAGGACCAGGAGGTCCTTGATCTCTTGGAGCAGGTTAGACCGGCCAAAGATGCCACAGATGAAGTGCCTGACGATCCAACAAAGAAGAAGACCTCAGAAGAAAAAGGGGGTCAGGAAGCCCTCGATCTTCTTGAGCAGTTTGGACCGGCGCAACAAGATACAGACAAGATACCTGACGAGCCACCTGAAGAAAAGGCCTTTGCGGAAACAGGGGACCAGGAGATAGTGCCTTCTGAGATTGCAACCCCCACCCTCGCGGAAATTTATTACAATCAGGGACAGATTGATGAGGCCATAACCACCTATGAAAGGGTCCTTTTGGACAATCCCAACGACAAGGCCTCTGCCCTGCGTCTTTCTGAGTTAAAGGGCTTTTTCAATGAAGAGGAAGGGCCACAGCCCGAAAATATAGACCCGCTCAGATCAAGAAAGGAAAGAATGATCGAAATCCTTGAAAGGTGGCGGGCCAAGGTCCAGGAGTCGAGCCATGGCAAACAAGACACACCCTTTTGACTTTTCTGCCACAGGGATTGGCAGCGTTCCTTTCCAGGATATAGAGGAAACCTGCGAAGAGATCTTGGAACGTCTCCCGCATCTCCCTTTCTGGCCACAATTTGTGAAACGAAGTCACTTGGAGGACATGAGCATCCAATTTAGCGAAGGCCTCCCCCTTTTGGAAGTCAATGAAGAAAAAAGGGGTCTTTTCATATCTTCAAAGGATAAAGATAGGGAACTCCTGACCTTCTATGACCATTTTCTGGCCCAAGATACAGGGTACTTCTCCATCAGCAGGAACCACGCCCCCGGACTCTATGCCATGCTGGAGCTGATTGCCCGGGATAAGGGCCTTACCGGGGATTACACAAAGGGGCAGACGGTAGGGCCTGTTACCTTTGCGGCAGGCATCACAGGCCTGGACGGAAAACCCGTCCTTCACGACCCTGAACTCCTCGAGGCCATGGTCAACGGCCTGGCCATCAAGGCCCTTTGGCAGATAAAGGAGCTTTCCAAGTGTAATAGGAGGCCGGTCATTTTCCTGGACGAACCCTATCTTTCCGGTTTTGGGTCTGCCTTTTCGGCCATTCAACGCCAAGAAGTGATTGACATACTCCGAACCGTCATAGACTACCTCAAAGAGAGATCCGATGCTTTAATAGGCATCCACTGCTGCGGCAACACAGACTGGGCCATGGTTTTGGAGGCCGGTCCTGACATCATCAACTTTGATGCCTTTGAGTACATGGAACATTTCTTGCTCTATCCTGATGAGATCTTGGGCTTTATGAGGGAAGGCGGAACAGTGGCATGGGGAATTGTCCCCACCACGAAGTTTACGAACAATGATTCGGTGGAAAGTCTATATCTGAGGCTTAAGGGGGGGCTTGAACGTCTGATAGAGTGGGGTATGGACGCTGAAATGCTCGCCAAAAGGTCAATCCTGACACCTGCGTGCGGTATGGGCACCATGTCTCCCGAGGCCGCAAGAAGGGGCATAGAGCTTCTCTCCGGCCTATCCACAAGGTGTCAGGAATTGGGTTGTCTGTAGTATTCCCGATACCACGCCACAAACTTCCGGGTCCCCTCCTCGAGGGAGGTCTTTGGGTCAAAACCCAACAGTTCTCGTGACTTCCGGATATCCGCTGCAGTCTCCGGAACATCCCCCGGCTGCATGGGCATCATGTTTTTTTTGGCTTCCTGCCCCAAGGCCTCTTCCAGGATACGGATAAAGTTCAAGAGTTCAACCGATTGTGAGTTTCCGAGATTGAAGACCTCATAGGGCACCGCCCTTTGGAGGGCGGCGATGGTACCGTCTACGATATCGTCAATATAGGTAAAATCCCTTTTCATGTGCCCATAATTGTAAACATTTATGGGCCTTTTCTTTAGGATAGCCTCAGTAAAGAGAAAAAGTGCCATATCAGGTCGCCCCCAGGGGCCATAGACCGTAAAGAACCTCAGGCCTGTGCAAGGGATCTGGTACAAATGGCTGTAGGCATGGGCAATCAATTCATTGGCCCTCTTGGTGGCGGCATAGAGGGAGACAGGCGTATCCACCCGGTCATCCACACTAAACGGCACCTTTTTGTTGTCTCCGTATACGGATGAAGATGAAGCGTAGACAAAATTCCTTACCCGGTATTTTCGTGCCAGTTCAAGAAGGCTCAAGAAACCCTCCAGGTTGCTTTTCTGGTAAGAAAAAGGATCTTTCAGAGAGTACCTGACCCCTGCCTGGGCAGCCAAATTGCAAATGATATCTAGGTCGTGGCTTTCAAAGATATCCTCAATGGCTTGAAGGTTTTGAATGTCCTCCCTGTAGAAAGTGAAGTCATCATACGATTTCAGGATCTCCAGTCTGGCCTTCTTGAGGGTCACATCGTAATACTCGTTTAGGTTATCAACCCCGACAACGGGCTCCCCCATTTCAAGCAGCCTTTTTGATACATGAAACCCTATGAACCCTGCCGACCCTGTAACCAGTATGGCGCGATCTTTTCCTGTCATGATGATGGCTCCTCATGTGAGCTTGATCCGATGACCGAGGCCGCTTGCAATCAACCGTGTAGTGCCTTCCGGGATACGGCTTACTGGTTTCATACCAGACGTGAAAAGGAATGACCATACAATTTTGCCATTCCTTGATTTACCAATCCTCGACGGGCCGTCTTAGAGTCTTGGTTTGTAACTTCTCCGCAAGATGCGAAGATGTTTTGTTAGTAACTTCGCAACTTCTCAATAATTCTGGGAGAACTAACCTGGCATTTCTAGAGTGGGGTTTGGCTGTTTCTTGGAACCGCTCTCTCAAAGTGGATTTACACATCATTTTGGCAGTGGCTGATATTTGGGCTTCCGGCTCGTAGGCCTCCAGCTCGGAGAGGTTTTCTCCTGTTGCCCCCTATTAGTTTCTCCATGCTTTTGTCAAAACCCCAAATATCGGCCACGCTTCTACAATAGGTTTAG
>JADHXI010000206.1 GCA_016783065.1 Desulfobacteraceae bacterium
TGCTTTTCACCCACATTTTGGTTAACAGCTGGCTTTTCTTATACCAAAATGTAAAGCAAAAAGCAAGCAAAAAATGCCGTTATTTGTAATTATTTCAATTATTTAATTGGCTTTTACTTTTTACGAGATCATCAATATTCAATCGTCAATTATCAATCGTTAACAAGGAGGGAAACACGTTGTCGGTCGTATCCATCGTTAAACTTCAAAATGAGGATGTGGAGGAGGCGGTCAGAAAGGCCGTTTCCTTGACCGGCGGTTTTGAAACCTTGGCCTGGGAAGGCGCCACGGTCCTGATCAAACCCAATACAGTGCTCCCCGCAAAGACAGGCACGGGAATCGTCACGGATGTGAGGCTGGTGGAAGCGGTCACAAAACTGGCCTTGGAAAAAAATCCAGGGAAGGTGATCATTGGTGAAGGCTCTTCCGTTGGATATGATTTCCGGGAGACCTGGGACTCCATGCGCTGCATGGAAGTGGCCGGCGTAACAGAAGTCGCAAAAAGGCTTGGCGTGGCGGTGGTGGATCTCAATCGAGACGAGCAGGTTGAGGTGAACGTGCCCGATGCCTTTGTGATGGAAAGATTCGCCATTGCCAGGACCGCCCTGGAAGCGGATGTGATCATCTGCCTGCCCGTGATCAAAACGCATATTCGAACGGGAATCACCTGCGGACTCAAAAACATGAAGGGTATCCTCCCGGGTAACGAGAAAAAACGGACGCACAAATTGGGATTGGATCAAGGGATCGTGGATTTAAACCGGGTGGCAAAACCCACGTTCACCATCGTCGACGGGATCGTCGGCGTTCAGGGCGCATGGGGTTCAAAGGCCGAGGCAATCGACACGGTTCCCATGGACGTGGTCTTCGCGGGAAGCGACGTTGTTGCGGTTGACGCGGTCTGCGCCGCCGCCGCGGGGTTTGATGTGGGGGAGATCCTGCACGTTCAACTGGCTGCCGAAGCCGGTCTTGGGGTCTGTGACTTGGACCTCATCCAAGTGCGCGGGGAAAGGATCAAGGACGTCAGACGGCCGTTTATCCCATTTCTGGAGGCGGCAAAGGATCTATTTGGGGGTGCGACGGTCATCGAAAAGGATTCCTGCACCGGGTGCATGGGAGAAAGCGTCAGCACATTTATCTATCTCAATAAGGCGGGGTTTCAGGAAAAACTGCCCCATTTGACATTTATTATGGGGACGCCCGAGGAAATACCTCCTTTGAAAGAAAGACCCGTGGTGCTCGGCCGTTGTGCCAAGGAATATCGGGATCAGGGCATTTTTGTCCCGGGATGCCCACCCCACGGATTAAAGATCACCGATGCGGTATGCCAGGCCCTTGAGATTGACCAGGATATCGTACATCGTGCCATTACCGAGCTGCATAGCTTTAGCGCCGATGAGTAACCAGGGGTCCATATTCCGAGACCTTTGAAAAACGCCCCCTTTTGGCCAATCTCGGCGTCAGGCTCGAATTTCAATCCTCGAAATATTCAATATATTCCTGTGGTTGAAATTTTCGCCTTCCTTGATCTTGACCAAAATTGAACATTTTTCAAAGGTCTCATTCCATTAGAATTATAAAAAGCGAGTAGACATTGCGTAAGACAGCTGGCCACGGTCTGTTGGAGATGTTGATTGCCCATGGGGTGGAATATGTCTTTGGTAATCCAGGCACCACCGAACTCCCCATTATGGACGGGCTGCAGGACTTTCCCCAATTGAAGTATGTTTTGGCCCTCCAGGAGGGCTCGGCAGTTGCCATGGCGGACGGTTATGCAAGGGCCACGGGTAAACCCAGCTTTGTGAACCTTCACGTTGCAGGGGGGTTAGCAAACGGCATCTCCATGCTCTACAATGCTTACCGGGGTGGCACGCCTTTGATATTGACCGCAGGCCAATCAGACACCCGGATGCTCGTTGAAGAGCCCCTGCTTTCGGCAGACCTTGTGGGCATGTGTAGCCTCCACACCAAATGGAGCTGGGAGGTGCGCCATGCTGCGGATGTCCCTGTGGCCATACGCCGGGCCTTCCGCATTGCATCCACACCCCCCACCGGTCCGGTTTTTCTCTCCTTGCCGTGGAACGTCCTGGATGAGGAGGCGGATCTGGATTTGACGCCTGCCTCTCCGGTATACGCCCGCATACGCCCGGATGAAAAGGCCCTGGAACGGGCCGCCCATATGCTGGCCGGCGAGGAAAATTTGTTGATGATCGTGGGTGACCGGGTGGCCCAGACCGGGGCGGTCATGGAAGCCGTGAGGGTGGCCGAAATTCTCGGCACGCCCGTTGCCGCGGCCATCTATTCTGAGGTCAATTTTCCCACAGATCACCCACAATTTTGGGGCCTCCTGAACTTGGAAAGTCCAACGACAGCCAAAACCCTTAGCCAGCACGATGTGATCTTGGCCGTTGGATGCAATATTTTCAGCCGGTTCCTAAACACCCCTCCGTTGCTAACAGGAAAAAGCAAGGTGATTCATCTCGATGTGAGTGCCCGGGAGATCGAGAAGAACCATCCCGTTGAAATCGGGCTCTGGGGGGACATAAAGACCGGTCTGGAGGATCTATCCAAAGCCTTAGGCCAGCAGATGTCCGCGGCCGACCGGGATGCCGCTAAGAGGCGAGCCTTGACACTGGCGGAAGCCAAGGCCCAGCGTCAGGCGTCCCACCTGGAGAAAGCACGTCAGACGTGGGACCGGCAACCCATGGATCCAGCACGTCTTTTTCTGGAGATGAACGAGGTGCTGCCCAAAAACACCATCGTCGTCAGCGAAGCCATCACCTCCACAATCCCGCTGATGAGGGCGATGACGTTCCATGAGCCGGGCAGTTTCTTCAGCTTCAGGGGCGGCGCCCTCGGTTGGGCCATTGGCGGGGCACTGGGCATCCAGCTGGCCCGTCCCGATCGTCCGGTGGTTTGCATCGTGGGAGATGGTGCGGCCATGTATGGCATCCAGGGTCTCTGGACAGCCGCTTACCACGACCTGCCGGTCACCTATGTCATCTGCAACAACCGCAGCTACCGGATCCTCAAGAATTTTATGGTCAACTATTACTATCCCACCCTTGGGCTCAAGGATCGCCAGAGCGATTACATCGGAATGAACTTCTCCAAACATCCCATCGATTGTGCCGGTGTGGCCAGGGGCTTTGGGGTTGAGAGTTTCAGAGTGGAGAAACCAGATGAATTGCGTGTAACCCTTGAGAAGGCCTTGAGCCTGGGCCGACCTGCGCTGGTAGATGTTCAGATCCACTCAGGTGATTACTAGTGCCATGTTCTGGAAGTTCTTTCTGAAAATTGGCAATTTAAGTTGCCCGCGTAATAGTAATCGAATGACGATCAAGGAGTGACGAGTGACGAAGGAAAACAAAGATTTTAACCTTGCGGATAGTCTCTTTGATTTTGCCGTTAGAATTCGTAATTCGGGACTCGGCTGTTCGATATTCGATTGTTGAAAAAAGATGTTAGTGGGCTGCAGTCAATCCATATTGCCGGCATTATTTAAGTAATTGTTGGATATTATCAACATATTAGCATGTATTTAAAGATATAAGAGGATTATATATGGGGAATATCCGGTGAATTTATTTTGCGAAAATGTAAGAAAGAACTTTTGGGACGGTGCACTAGGAGGCTGTCCGAGAATGGCCATTTTCCCTATCCCTGAACCCCTGAACTCTGAACTTTAAACTTCGAACTTTGTAACACTTTAGCCTTTTGGAACCAGGGGAATGGGGATTCCGTTTTTCGGGCGTAAAACTCGCCCGTAAGAGAGCGTAAAGCAATCACGTGCCGTGGGAAAAAATAGGGGGAAGTACTTCCGCGAAAGTCTTATCGTTTTTGGTGACGTCCCTGTCCGTGATTTCTTAACGCTCTCTAACGGTCTCAGACAAGGTTACACCCTTCAAAACGGAACCCCCATTCCCCTTTTCAAGCGCCAATCTTGAAAAAGGCTAAATTCATACCGAACCTTGAACTTTGAACTTTAAACCTTAAACCGCTGGAGGATAAACCATGCAGAAAACCATACCCATTGAAAATACCGCGCAGGGCTACCTCGAGCTGTTGCGGGATCGGGGCATCAAATACTTCTTTGGCAACGCCGGTACCGATTTCGCCTCCCTGGTAGATTGCTTCGCCAAGTTTGCCGAGGAGGGGAAACCACACCCCAAACCCATCACGGTGCCCCATGAATTTCCCGCGGTGAGTATGGCGCATGGCTATTACATGATCAGTGGGGAACCACAGGTGGTCATGGTGCACGTCATCGTGGGGACAGCCAATGCCTCCGGGCCCATCATGAATGCCGCCCGAGCCCATGTCCCCATCATCTTCAGCGCGGGTCGCACCCCGCTCACCGAGGCGGGGATGGTGGGTTCTCGGGATGTGCAGATCCACTGGGCCCAGGAGTCCTTTGACCAGGCAAGCCTGGTTCGAGAATTCGTCAAATGGGATTACGAACTCAGACATTTTTCGCAGCTGGAATCGGTGGTGGATCGGGCACTGGCCATTGCCATGGCCGAACCTCGCGGGCCGGTGTATCTCTCTCTCCCCCGGGAAGTGTTCGCGGAGACGCACCCGGAGATAACCATCACCACAGGAGGAAGACAGCAGAGGGGTGGAAAGCTCCATCCCGACCCGGACCGGATATCGGAGGTGGCGGGGCTTTTCGCGGAGTCCCAGCACCCCTTGATCATCACCTCAGGCGTGGGGAAAGATCCGCAGGCGGTTGAGGCACTGGTGGCGTTGTCCGAGTCATTTGCCATCCCGGTGGTGATGGGAATGAACAACTGGTACATGAATTTTCCAACGACCCATCCGCTCCACCTGGGCTTTGACCCGGCCCCTTACGTCAGCGAGGCCGATGTGATATTGGTCATTGACTCGGATGTCCCCTGGTACCCGACCGTGGTCACCCCCAAAGAAACCGCACGAGTCATACAGCTGCGCTCTGATCCTCTGTACAGTCGATATCCCCTACGCGGCTATCCGGCCGATATTGCTCTGGCAGCAGACCCCGGAGCCGCTATCCGCCTTCTCACCGACGAGCTGGAGCCCTACCGGGGTCGGGAAGAAGAGAAGATCAACCGCCGCTTTGAGGCGCTGAGCAAGGAGCATGACCGCCAAAGGCAGGCCTGGCGCGCGCAGGCCGAGGCGGTCAAGGATGATAAGCCCATAGATCCTGTCTGGGTTTCAGCCTGTATCGATCAGGTCAAGGATGCAGAAACGATCCTCATCAATGAGTACGATCTGATTCCGACCCAGGTGGACCTTGAGGTGCCCGGCAGTTTCTTTGGATCTTCATCGGCCTCTGCCCTGGGTTGGGGTGTGGGTGCGGCGTTGGGGGCAAGGCTGGCCGCGCCGGATAAGACGATCATAGCCACGGTTGGAGATGGGAGTTATCTTTTCAGTGTTCCCACTGCCTGCCATTTTGTCTCCCGGGCCTACAACCTTCCTATCCTGGTAGTGGTATTCAACAACCAGTGCTGGAATGCCGTACGGGGGGCCACCAAAAACCTGCATCCGGAGGGGTGGGCCGTAAAGAACAACCATTTTCCCCTTACCGAAATCAAGCCGTCTCCGGCCTATGAGATGATCT
>JADHXI010000049.1 GCA_016783065.1 Desulfobacteraceae bacterium
GCCATTCATCATACCCGGACCATAACCGACAATCTCTCCGGTTTCTTCCAAGGGCAGTTCATTTCCATCGTCGTCGATGATACGCATATCTGTCCCGCCGATGGGGGTGCCCACCGAGCCGGTTTTTGTCAGGATCTCTTCAGGTTTGAGAGTAGTGCCGACTCCTTCGGTGATGCCATACAGCTCCATGAGCCCATGTCCCATCTTGTCGAGGACACGATGCTTCAGTGGCAGGGGCATGGCAGATCCCATGGAGACCATGATGCGCAGGCTGGAGAGGTCGTAGTTTTCGAATTCCAGATGTTCAATGATCGTTTGAAACTGGGTGGGTACCAGGAATGTGTGCGTGCCGCGTTCCTTCTGGACCGCTTTAAAGAATCCTTCGGGGCTAAAGACCGGCAGGAGCACGGTGATTCCGCCGGCGCCCATGGTAGGCAGCAACATCATCCAGGTGGCATTTGTAAAAAGGGGGGTATTGACGATGGTAATGGCCGTCGAATCAATGCGGAATTCCGTTGAACAGGCCGATGCCGCCAGGACCCGAACCAGATGTGTGTGAACAATCCCCTTTGGAACGCCAGTTGTGCCAGAGGAATAAATGATGTTACATTCGTCTTCGTTTTCCACCTCCACGTAAGGGGCATCTTCGGTTGCCGGCGCAATGAATTCCTCGTAGTCGGTCCATGCCTCATCCCTGAAACCCACCGCAAAACGATGTTCTCCGGAAATGTCAGTCAGTTTTTGAACAATGGGGATTGCCAACGGTTCCAGGGGAAAGACCACGAAAAAAAACTTCGAGCCAGAATCGGCAACCAGAGAGGCGATGAGATCGGGGGTGAGGAGGGCGGAAAGGGGTACGATCACCCCGCCGGCACGAAGGGTCCCGTACATGATTTCCAGTGTCTCGATGCTGTTGAGCCCGAGGAGGCTCACCTTGTCGCCCTTTTGAAGTCCTACACCGAGTAAAGCGTTTGCCACTTTGCTGACCCGGCTGTCGAACTCCGCCCAGGTGACCCGCCTCTCGCCGCACACAAAGGCGGTCCTGGCAGCACGGAATTTGGCGTGTGTCAAGATGCCCCCACTGATATTCAACCCAGGTCGTTCGATCATTATGTCACTCGCAATCTTCCGCATATCCCATCACTCTCTCCGAGCCGTAGGGTCTACGAGCCGGAGGCCATCACTCCAAAACTCCATTACTCCAATACTCCAGTCCTCTCCTCACACCTCCAGATATTTCGCTCGGATCTCCGGTTGGGCGTCCAACTCTTCAACGGTTCCTGTAAAGGCCAGGCATGCCTTTCCCATCAAATAGAGGCGGTGGGCGAGGGACATGGCCACTTTGAGGTTGTGCTCCACAAAGAGGATGGAGACGCCTACCTTGTTTATATCTTTAAGCATATCCCGAACTTCCATGACCAGGAAGGGGGCCAGGCCTTCGGTGGGTTCATCCACCATGATGAGTTCAGGATTGCCCATCAATGACCGGCCAATGGCCAACATCTGCTGTTCGCCGCCGGAGAGATGTGAGCCTTTTTGACCGCTCCGTGCCTTCAAGGCAGGGAAGTGCTTGAAAACCCTGTCCACTGTCCAGGCATCCGGATTCCCTGCATCTATCTTCCCTCCCTTAATACCAATCGCCAGGTTATCCAGCACCGGTAAATTGGGGAAGATTCGCCTCTCTTCAGGGACATAACCGATACCGGCCCGGGCCACCTTGTATGGAGGATATCCTGCAATATCCTTATCCTTGAATCGAACCGTTCCCGATTTCGGTTTGACGAGGCCCATGATGCTCTTCAGAGCTGTGCTCTTTCCCATGCCGTTTCGACCCAGAAGCGCCACAAGTTCACCCTCGTCAACGGATAAGGCCATATCCTGCAAGACATGGCTCTCGCCGTAATATGTATTGAGATTTTTGACTTCAAGAAGCATCCTTATACCTCCGTTTCGCCTAAGTAAGCATCCTTGACCGCCTGACTCTCCCTGATCTCGCCCGGGGGACCTGAGGCCAGGATATGTCCCAGGTGGAGCACGGTAATACGGTCTGCCAGGGAAAAGACCACGTCCATGTCGTGCTCGATAATGACAACGGTCTTTCCCTCGGTCAACCGTCTGATCAGCTCAACCGCGTGATGGGTCTCATCTCTGGACATGCCGGCGGTGGGCTCGTCGAGCATCACCAGATCCGGGTCCGTGGCCAGGGCCATGCTGATCTCTAAGGAGCGATGTTTGCCGTAGGATAACATACTTGCAGGCAAGTCCCGCTCACCATCCAGGTTTATCCGTTTGAGGACATCGTCGGTTTCCTCTGTGATATTCTGCATCTTGTCAACCTTACGGAACAGATTGAAGCGAATACGTCTCTTGGACAGAATCCCCATACGGATATTCTGGAAGGTCGTCAACCTGGAAAAGGTACTGGTAATCTGAAAGGATCGCCCCATACCGACGCGCGTCAGGTTGTGTGGTTTCCAGCCAGTGACTTCCTTTCCTTTGAATGTGACGCGTCCCCTGCTCGGAGAGTAAGTTCCGGTGATGACGTTGAAGAGGGTCGTCTTGCCGGCACCGTTGGGTCCGATGATGGCGTGCCGCTCCCCCTCCTTCACCTCAAGGTTGACGTCGAAAAGCACCAATAATCCACTAAAATCGTGATATAATCCCTCTGTCTCCAGGATATTCATGAAACTTTCTCCTTATGAAACCATTTTGCCTTTGCTTGGCGCAAGAGACCGACAATCCCCATTGGCGCAAATAAGACCACCAGGATGAAGACCAGGCCATTCACCAGTTCAATCTGTTCGGTAATCCGGAAGGTTACATCTTCCAATAGGTGAAGAATAGCCGAGCCGACAATTGGGCCAAAGAAGCTTCCCAGGCCACCGATATAGGCCATCAGGATGGGTGCAAAAGAGGTCCCTATGTCTAGTACTCCCAGAGTGGAGACCAGGTTTTGAAATAGCGCGTAGATCGCACCGGCGATCCCTGCAAAACAGCCGGAGACGATCAAGTTAACCGCTTTGGTCTGGGGTAGTTTGAAACCCAGATAGTCGATCCTCATGGCATTATCCCGAACACCGACCACGAGGCTGCCAAAAGGGGTCTTGGTATAAAACCACAAAAGCCAGAGGCAAACTATTATCACCGTCACGGCAAAATAGTAGAAGTTTATCTGATCGGTCATATCTATAGACACCACTCCAGGAATGTTAAATGAGGGGATCGGGTATCCCCCAACTCCATCCTCACCGCCGGTTACCTCTCTATATTTTAGGGCGATGACAAAAATGAGCTGGCCAAATGCAAGGGTCAACATGGCAAAGGCGGTCCCGCTGACCCTGACAAGAAGAGGGCATAAGATCAAGGCCAACATGGCTCCGGCCAACCCGCCCACCAGCAACGCCGGCAGCAGGGGAAAGCCCTGTATATGCGTCAAGGCCAGGGCTGTGCTGTAAGCACCGGCACCAAAAAACATGGCGTGCCCAAAGCTGAGGACCCCCATATAGCCGAGCAGCAAATTGAGGGTGACCGCATACAGGCCGAAAATAGCGAATCCTACAAAGACGTTTGTATAATAGATACCGACGACCTGTGGATAGATGGCTAAAATGACAAGGCCCACCACCCAATAAATCCACCTACTCAGATTATTTCTCATTCTCTTTCTCCAAAAAAGCCCATCGGTTTAAATGCTAAGACAATGGCCATGAAGGCGAACATGAGGACGGGTGCTAGCCGGGGAATAAACTGGATACCGTAGGCATTTAACTCCCCGAGAAACAAGGCGACGAAAAAAGCCCCAATGAGACTCCCAAATCCCCCCACGACCACCACGACAAAGGCATCCATACCTATCTGGTCGGCCATTCCGGGAAACACGGTTAAGAGTGGGGCCGCCACCACTCCGGCCACTCCGGCAAGCCACGTGCCAAACCCAAAAACCAACATAAAGACCAGAGGCGTATTGATCCCGAGGGCGCTGACCATGTCCGCATCCGAAACAGCCGCTCGGACGATCATGCCCAACCGGGTCTTATATAGGATCAGGGCCATAATGCCCAAAACCACGAGGGACAATCCGATAACAAATAGTCGATAGATCGGATAAGTCATGTTCGCTACGGATATGAGCCCGTCCAGCCCGTTGGGCATCTTAATCATCATGCTTTCAGTGCCCCATCCGACCTTGACGGCTTCCAGAATGACAAGCATGATCCCCACGGTGAGAAGCAGTTCTGCAAGATGTCCCTGGGCATGCACCTTTCTCAAGAGGAAGCGTTCCACCAGAAGCCCACAGATTCCAGCAGCTACCGGTGCAATAAGTAGGGCCAGCCAAAAATTTCCCGTCACGGTGATAACAGTGTAACAGAAATAGCCGGACAGCATAAAGAAAGAGGCATGGGCGAGGTTAAGAATCCCCATCATGCCAAAAATCATGGTAAGACCGGATGCCACGAGAAAAAGCAACATTCCGTACGCCAGCCCGTGGATGGCCTGGGCAACATACATAGCCGTAGTAGGGCTCATCTGTTTATCCTCCTATTTTAAACAAAAAAGTGCCTGCCTCACCCTTTTCGTGGCCCGCCTCCACTTGGAATGGAGGATGGGCCAGAATATGGATTTTTTTGAGGCAACACCGATCTAAATGTGGGTTAAAGACACTCTCCAAGTAGATCGGTGCTGCAAACAGGTCTGAAACTGACTCTTGGCTTGGCCCTATTTCTTGACACGCCCTTTGAGTTTGTCATCGAAAGTGGGCATGCAGTATTTGGCCGGGATCCAAACGGGATGGCCAGGGGCAGCGTTATTGGGCTGATCCCACATGTTGGGGAACACCATTTCGGCCACAGGTCGCTCCATGATGGCCTGGTGGTCATCGGGCCGCATATAGATATTGAGGTCAAATTGCGTGAAGGTGTTTCCTTCCCACGTAGGGATGACCTTCTCCGGTTTGGTGCTGCCTGCTTTTTGGATGATGTCAAAATACCAATAGTCCCCTATTATGTTTCTAAACCACCCGCTGCCGGGCCAGCGGTACAGTTCTGTGCTGTAAGGTTTTTTCCATGTTTTCCATTGTTTGTTCCAAATATCAGCCAGTTTTTTGATCATGGGTCTCCTGCGGTCTAAATAGAAGTCTGAACACAGGACCAAGCCGCGACCGGCCGGACCACCGATAACCTCCAGCGGCCGAGTGTCGTCAAGAAAGGGACTGGCGATGGGGATGTATTGGTCTGGGTTTTGGGGACTCTTCAAGCCCAATTGCCTGGACTGCTTGATCATGTTCTCATTGTCAGCTCCCCAGGCAGCTGTAACGATCACATCCGCCCCGGAAGCCCTGATCTTTTCCAGGTAGGGCGCAAAGTCCTTCAAGAACAGCTTGTGGTAGTCCTCGCCCACGATCTCGGCATCGGGCCTGTATTTTTTGAGGGCCGTTTTGAAGGCCTTGGCGAAAGAATGGCCCCAGAGGTAATCCTGGGCGCAGATGTAGAACTTCTTTTCCGGACGATCCTTATAAAAATAGGCAAGGGCCCCGCCACAGGTAGATGCGGTCCCGTTGATGCGAAATGTATACTCGTTCCAGTTGGGAACGTCCATGAGACTGTCGGAGAATGCGGCGAAGTTCACGTAGATCGTCTTAAACTTCTTCGCTACTTGCTGGAGGACCTTGGAGACGTGGCTGCCGGCGACCCCTTCAAACATGTCCACTTTGTCTTGCAGACACGCCTTTTCAGCCGCCCGTTTGCCCACGGCGGGCTTACCCTGGGTATCCGCCTTTATGATCTGGATCTTCTTCATCTTCCCGTCCACAAGGATTCCGCCCTGGGTGTTTATATCATGGGCAACAAATCCAAGCGTAGCCCAATAGGACTGTCCAACAAAGGCGTTCGGCCCGGTGAATACATCCGTGATGGCCACCTTGATGGTGTCCCCGGAAGTTGGGAATATCTGATTGTTCGGGTCAAATGTGGCGAGGTCCCCCTTGAGGGGCTCGAATGCTATAGCCTGGGGGAGACCCAACAGAGTGAGACAAAAGAAAGCGACAATCGCCGAAAAGAACACTTTGCGTAATTTCATCTTTTTCTCCTTTCAGGTTAAGGGGTGTTGTGCCAAACCGCTTTTCGTTATCTCACCTCCTTTCTGCCGGATATAGTCAAATGGATGATTAGTTAAGTTGTTTAGAGTTTAGCAGTTGATGGGTTAACAAAGCCACTTATTCAAGTACTAACCTTGAGTTACAGCCTTTTTTTCTTCCATAAGTTGCGAAAAACGCGTGCTTTCCTCCCTTATCAACTTACGATAGAGATGGTAGAAAAAGACGCTCATAAGCTCTCTGCCCCGAATTCCACGTTCGAGATTTTCTTCCGGTGTGAATTTGTCCAGGTTGGTTTGCAGATAGTTCATGTGGGCCATCACGGCAATTTCCCGAAATTTTTCTGTGTAACGCCTTACATACTCAAGGTCAAAACCGTCTTTTGGGCCAAAGCCAGCACGGCCCATGTCCACAAGGAGTTTCCCGATAATAACATCATCCCGGGAGTAAACTTTCTTGCCATTCTGTAATTCTGCGGTAATAACGCCCCATTCCTGGAACTTTGTCAACCACTTTGAACTGAGCCCGGTTGCTTTGCAAAAGGCCTCTTCCCCAACGACTTCACTTTCAAGGAGCTGATCGACGGGTCTGAAATATTCGGTCCGCAGCTCAAGGAGCGACTGCAACTCGGGTGATTTGCTGTGACGTTTAACGATCTTCTTGATAAAGGAAAGAGGTAAGAAAAAGTGGTCCTGAATTTGCTTGATCAGACGAATTTGTTCGATGTGGCTCTCGTTATAATTGGCGACGTTCTTACCCATCTTTTTGGGTTTGGAGATGATCCCTTCGCGTACATAGTAATGGATTGTCTCTTTGGGAACGCCGGTTTTTTTGGCAAGTTCGCTGATTTTCATTTGTCCTCTTGGAGGAGGGGAGAACAAGGGTCAAAAATGAGTGCCGCTCAGTCAGAGTTTTATTGCCTGCTATTTGTTGGATGTCAAGTGAAAAATAATAGGTTTTTATTGACTTAGTTGTATAGTATGGAGTAAAGCTCCATATAATCAGCGGGTTTAGGAAACAAATTTTAGTGTGTCCTGGAGGGAGAGATGGAATCGAGGCCCTGGCAACGCCACTATGATTATGATGTACCCACCACAATTCGTTATCCGCAAGTTCCTGCCCACCAGTTGATGCAGGTCTCGGTAAACGCCTATCCTGACAAGGCGGCCCTAAATTTCTATGGGACCGAGACCACCTTCTGGGAATTGAGGGAGCAGATCCTGCGAATGGCCAATGCCTTGGGGGGCTTGGGTGTTCAAAAGGGCGAGCGGGTGGGTCTTCACCTTCCCACCTGTCCCCAGTACGTTATCACCTATCACGCCGTCCTGTCCCTGGGGGCCATCGTAGTAAATCTCAACCCCATGTATACGACCCAAGAACTAAAGGCCCTTGCCCAGAATACGGGGATAACCACCCTCATCACCTTTGATATGGTCTTGGATTATATCAGGCCCCTGTGCCAGGCCGTTGAAATCCCCCGTGTGATTGTTACCAAGATCACGGATTTTATTGACGGTTTTGGCAAAAGCACGTCGGAGGAACTGGAACTGGAGAAGGGATGGCACCATTTTTCCCTTCTTCTGGAGGGCTGCTCTGAGAAGCGCGTCCCCCGGGTGGAGATTGCACCCACCGATCCCGCCCTGATCCAATTTACAGGCGGTACTACGGGTATCCCCAAAGGGGCGGTCCTGACCCATGCCAATCTGGTGGCCGCCACCCTTCAGGTCTCTCTCTGGGGGGGGAACACCACCAAACTTACGCCCCCGGAAAGGCGCTCGGTCCTGGCTGTGCTCCCTTACTTCCACGTGTACGGCACCGTTGTGGTGATGAGCTGGGCCCTTTTTAATACCGCTACCCAGATACTGGTCCCGCGTTTCGAACTGGATGAATTTATGGGCATCCTGGCGGGCTTTGAAGAGATCTCTTTTTTTCCTTCGGTTCCCACCATGATAAACGCAATTATTAATCACCCCAAGGCCCCGGAATTAAACCTTGATCGAAAACTGGGCCTCTTGAACTCCGGTGCAGCCCCCATGCCGGTTGAACTGATCGATCAGATTACAGACATGGGTATCTTCTATGGCGAGGGGTGGGGTATGAGCGAAACAACGTCTCTGGGGATCAGCAATCCGATCCTGGGGCTCAGCAAAGTGGGGGGAATCGGAATCCCGTGGCCCGATACGGATGTCCGCTTGATGGATGTGGAAGAGGGAAAAGAGGAGGTCCCCCAGGGAGAACCGGGCGAGATCGTCATCAAGAGCCCTCTGGTCATGCAGGGGTATTGGAATAACCCCGAAGAGACAGCCGGACAGCTCAAGGATGGGTGGCTTTATACCGGTGATATTGCCGTCCGGGATGAAGACGATTATTTCTTTATTGTTGACAGGAAAAAGGATATGATCATCGCAGGTGGCTTTAATATCTATCCACGTGAGATCGATGAGGCACTCTATGAGCATCCCAAGATCCAGGATGCGGTCACCGTTGGGATCCCCGATGAATATCGAGGAGAAACGGTAAAGGCCTTTGTGGTCCCAAAGGAAGGAGAGACCTTGACCGAGGAGGAGATCTTCGATTTCTGCAAGGACAAGCTGGCCGCATACAAGCGGCCCAAGTTCGTGGAATTTCGTGATTCGCTTCCCAAATCGGCGGTGGGTAAGATTCTCCGAAAGGAATTACGGGCAGAAGAGGAGGCAAAGAGGAAGATGTAATTGGTTATTTGTTAATTGTTATTCGGGTCGTCAAAGCGGGCTCACAAAAAACGGTCTTACACGAGCATCGGGTAAGAAATAACGATTGACGGCCAACTTTGCTCGCGGTTTTTGTGGGTTAGTCTCTTATAAATAGGATTGTGCTCAAAATGGTCACAAATTTTCACCAAGAGGAGTTTTTAGTAACGTATATCACGCAAAGCCGCAAAGCCCGCAAAGGAAAGCAACGATGAGAGATTTGTTTAAAAGACTTGGCGTCTTTGCGCCTTTGCGAGAGACTCTTTTTGGTCGCGGTTTTTGTGGGTTAGGATTTGATAAATCAAGATTTATATCAAGAAGGAAAGTATAAGGGGGGGAACGAATATGAAGACTGATTATGAAACCATAAAGGTAGAGATTAATGATGGGGTGGCGGTATTTACCATCAATAACCCGCCGGTTAATCAGATGTCACCCCAGCTGAACCAGGACTTTGCCGAGGCCATGACCGAGGCCTATGGTGACGATGACGTAAAGGCCATCGTCCTGACAGGCACGGGGAAAAACTTTATCGCAGGTGCTGACATAACCAAGTTCCAGAAAGTGGATCCGGCAGATAAGGATGAGGTTGTCAAAAGGGTCTCGGCCAGTGCCCAATTTATCAATGGGATCGAGACAGGGACCAAACCCGTGGTCGCGGCCATCAACGGCAACTGCCTGGGCGGTGGTCTGGAGACAGCCATGGGCTGCCATTATCGTGTCGCTGCCCAAGGGGTCAACCTGGGGCAGCCTGAGGTGCAAATAGGTCTCATCCCCGGGGCAGGCGGGACCCAGCGGCTGCCGAGACTCATCGGGCTCCCAAATGCCATTGAGATGATTACCGTGGGCAAGCCCATCAAGTCGGAAAAGGGACTCCAGAGGGGGCTTGTTGATGAGGTGGTCCCCCAGGAAAAGCTGGTGGAGACAGCAATAAAGGCGGCCCGACGGTTTATCTCAGGTCAATTGAACCAGAAGATGCGAATGACCCGAAATATGAACATGCGGATACCAAGCGCTGCGGAGAAAAAGGCCCTGATAGATTTCACAAAGGGCATGACCGCCGCAAAGGCCAAGGGTTACATCGCCCCTTTTAAGGCCATCGAGGCGATTGAAGAGGGTCTGGGTTATGACATTGAAGCCGACATCGAGCGGGAGGTGGAACTCTTTACCGATTGCCTCGTCTCTGATGTGGCCCATAACCTCATCGGCATATTTCTTAACACCCGTGCTGCCGGCAGGGTCCCGCGTATCAAAGGCATCGAACCTGCAAAGATAAAAAAAGTGGCCATGCTGGGGGGGGGTGTCATGGGTTCCGGGATTATTAATCTCTTGCTCAAAGGGGGCTTTGAGGCGGTGTTGTGGGACATCAATGATGAGGCCCTTGAAAAGGGAGTGGCCGCCCTCCGGAAGACCTTTGCGTATCCCATCAAGAAACGGAAGATGAAACAGGCGGACCTGGACGCCATGATAGAAAATCAGCTCACCACCACCACCTCTCTGGAAGACATGAAGGATGTGGACCTTGTGATTGAGGCGGTCTTGGAAGACATGAAGGTAAAACAGGACATCTGGAAAAAGCTTGAGGGCATCTGCCGGCCGGACGTTATCTTCGGGACAAATACCTCGGCCCTTCCCATTAGAGAGATGGCAACCATCCTGGAGGACCCGGGCCGGATGATCGGGCTTCACTTCTTCAATCCGGCAGACCGGATGATGCTTCTGGAGATCATATGTGCGGAAAAAACATCCGATGAGTCCCTGGCCACGAGCGTCGCCTTTGCACGAGCCATCAAGAAAATCCCCATCGTGGTCAACGACGGCCCCGGATTCTATGTGTCACGGCAGTTGGGCGGCCTGTTTGGAGGGGCCGTCTTCCTTAGTGCCGACGGCGTGGATGGTGCGCTTATGGAGGAGGCCATGATGGAGTTCGGCATGCCCATGGGCCCGGCAACCCTGGCCGATCTGACAGGGATTGACATCAATTACCACGTGGGAAAAACCTTTGAGAAAAAGTTGGGGGAGCGGTACAAGGTGCACCCCATCACCGAGGTGGTTTACAAGACCGGTTGCTACGGCCGGAAGACGGGGGCGGGATATTTTGACTACAGCGGGGACCAGCCCGTCCCCAATCAAAAGGTTGTGGACGCGGTGGCGCAGTACCTCAAGGAGCAGGGGGTCAAACCCAAGGAGATCTCCAAACAGGAGGTGATAGATCTGATGTTGGCCAGCGGCATCAACGAGGCCGCCTATATGATCCAGGAGGGAATTTGCGACCGACCCCAGGACATGGATCTGGCCATGATTTACGGGACCGGGTTTCCGCCTTACAGGGGCGGCATCTTGCGGTATGCGGACAAATGGGGTCTCAAGAATGTATATGAAAAGCTTCTGGAACTGGAGAAGCAATACGGGGTACGATTCAAACCAGCTGACCTGATAAAGGAAATGGCCGAGTCCGGAAAGACATTCTATACCAATTAATCAAATTTTTAAGAGTGTCTGAACATATCCGCCATCTGAAATCCAAAATCTAAAATCCCTCCGGGGCGTAGGCCCCCTACGGGCCGGAGGCTAAAATCGAATAAGGAGGTTTACCGATGAAAGAAGTCGTAATTGCAGGTTACTTGAGGACAGCCCAGTCGCGCTCCAGACCAAACGATCCGGCCAGGGACTGGTTTTGCAAGATGAGAGGTGATGAATTGTTGGCTAAGTTGCTGCCTGAGGTCATCAAAAGGACGGGGATCGAAGCCGAAGAGGTCGACGATTTCCTCTTGGGATGCGCCACCGCTGTCGGCGAGCAATGGGCGTACGGTGGGCGAACGCCCATATTCCTTGCCAATCTGCCCGAGACTATTTCCGCCAAATTTGTGGACCAACAATGCGGTTCGGCAATGGCGGGCATACACATAGGGTTTATGGAAATAGCACAGGACTTTGCCGATGTCGTTTTGATCGGCGGCTATGAACACATGACCCGGGTGCCAATGGGAGTGCCCCTGGTAGACAAGGGACTCATAGCTCCCAACATGACCCTGGTCCTGGATCCTACTTACCAGCACTGGGATATGATGACCACCATGAACATGGGTCTGACTGCGGAGAAACTTTTGGCACAAACAGATTTCACCCGGGAGGATATGGACCAATGGGGGGCCCAATCGCACCAACGCGCGGCCAATGCACAGGCCGAAGGCTTCTTTGATGGTGAGATCTTGCCCGTTGAGGCGGAGCAAGCCGATGGGACGATCATGACTGTGGAAAAGGATCAGGCCGTGCGGTCAGACGCCACCGCGGAGGGTATGGCAGATCTTAAACCCGCCTTCAAGAAGGACGGTGCGATCACGGCCGGCAACTCTTCTCCTCTCAATGCTGCAGCCACCTCCATGGTGCTGATGTCAAAAGAGACAGCCGAGAAAAAGGGTATTAAACCCCTGGCTACGATCCGCTCCATAGGTTTTGCCGGTGTAGACCCAACGATTATGGGTGCCGGGCCGGTGCCGGCCAGCCAGAAGGCACTTGATAAGGCGGGTCTTAAGGCCTCTGACATAGATTTCTGGGAGATCAATGAGGCCTTTTGCATCGTGGCATTAAACTGCATCAAGGAACTGGGGCTTGACCCAGAGACAGTAAACGTCATGGGCGGCGGCACCGCCATCGGGCACCCCCTGGGAGCCACAGGTATCCGTTTGACAGGGACCTTGGCGCGTATCCTTGAGACCAAAGGCGGGCGTTACGGGTGTGCCAACGCCTGTGTCGGCGGCGGCCAGGGTGTGGCCACCATCATTGAAAGGGAAGGGTAGATCTGGTAGTTATGGGATTGACGATTGACGATTGGCGATTGAAGAACATCACAAAATCTACCTTTTCAATAAAGTTAGGGGTGAGTGCTTTGGTACAACCGGCTTCTGGATTCCTGTCCCTGTTCAAACCAGGCTCAGGCTTTTCGCGGGAATCCAGGCGTCAAATTACTGCTTATTGAGCAATTACAGCCATAATTTTTGATCAAAGATATTTGGATTTTCGTTTTCATTGCTCCACTACGCCAACAACCCATCGCTAATCCTTATCGATCTTGAAAATGAAACTCTGAACGCTCACGGAGGAAAGACATATGGGAACAAACTATTTTAATCGCGATGACAGGGATCTCAAATTTGTCCTCTTTGAGTACCTGGATATAGAGAAACTGTTGTCCTATGAGGCCTACCAGGACTTCTCAATCGAGGACTTCAGCATGATTATTGATGAGGCCCTGAAGGTTTGTCGCGAAGTGATAGGCCCGACCATGCAAGATGGTGACAGGGAAGGCTGCACCTATAAAGATGGCGAGGTCAAGGTGCCGGCTTCCTTTCATGAGTGCTGGAAGGTTATGGCCGAGAACGGATGGATGGCTGCCTCCAGTAACCCGGAATTTGGGGGACAAGGTCTCCCGGCAACGGTAGGCGGACTCATAGGAGAACTGTTCGCCGGTGCCAACATGGCTTTTCAGACCTATCCCGGGCTGGCCATAGGAAACGGTCGCCTCATCGAGAACTTCGGAACGGACGAAGACAAGGCCCTGTTTGTGGAGAAGATGTACACCGGCGTATGGGGCGGCACCATGTGTCTGACCGAGCCTGATGCCGGTACAGACGTGGGCTGGCTTCGAACCAAGGCCATTCCCGATCCGGAGGCCAGTGATCCGCGTGTTTGCAAAATCGAGGGGACCAAACAGTTCATTACCTGCGGCAACCATGATTTAACTGAGAACATCATTCACCTTGTGCTGGCTCGTATTGAGGGTGCTACCCCGGGTACGAAAGGCATCAGCCTCTTTATCGTCCCCAAAATCTGGGTCAATCCGGATGGGTCCATGGGTGAATCGAATGATGTTTACTGCGGCAATATCGAAGAAAAAATGGGGATTCACGGGTCCGCCACCTGTACCCTCAACTTTGGCGAAAACGGCAAGTGCCGGGGTATCCTCCTGGGTGAGCCCAATTCTGGGATGGCCAAGATGTTCCAGATGATGAACGAGGCGCGGATGGGTTGCGGTGTGCAAGCCCTGGGGCTAACGGCAAGCGCTTATGACACCGCGCGTCTGTATGCCAAGGAACGCGTGCAGGGCCCGCTTTTTACCAACCGGGACGCCGATCGGGTGCCGATTATTCAGCACGAGGATGTACGCCGAATGCTCATGAACCTAAAGGCTGGAACAGAAGCCATGCGTGCCATGATAGGAAAGCTTTTCTGTTTTATCGATATCCACGAGCACGAGCCAGATGAAGCGACCCGGGAAGATGCAGGGTTCCAGGTGGAACTTTTTACGCCGCTGGTCAAGGCATACTGCACGGACTTCGGGTATCGGTTGATCCGTGATGCCATCCAGGTCCTGGGTGGTGTGGGCTACTGCAGCGAATTCCCGGTGGAACAATATGCCCGTGATATCAAGATCATCTCCATATGGGAGGGAACCAATTATATCAACTCCCTTGATCTGGTGGGACGAAAGCTCAACATGAAAGGCGGCAAGGTTTTTCAGGGATGGATTGAGGGCGTGATGAAGTTTACCGGAGAACACCAGGATGATCCTGATTTTGGTCCTGATTTTAAACTCCTTTTTAAGGCGGCCCAGGCCACGGGCGACTTTACCATGCGCTACCTCGATTATTTTCAGAAAGGAAAACTCCACCTGATTCCGTTGAGCTGCACCCGTTTTCTGGAATGTTTTTCCGAGGTGCTCATGGCCCAATTCATGCTGGAGCAGGGCCTCCTGGCACATGAGAAACTCCAGGGGGTTGATGCCGAATCCGCGGACGGAATTTTTTACCGGGGCAAGGTAGAAACGGCCAAATACTTCTGCCGGAATATACTGACCAATGTCTTTGCCAGGCATATGGCCTTGCAGCAGGAAGACACTTCGGCCCTGGACATCCCGGAAGAGGCGTTTTAGTCTCTTAAAAGTGATCCCTCCGTCCCCAGGTATAACTGGAGCGAACTAACTTGATAATAAGATAATTATGGCTATCCAAGGGGGCGCGTAGCGGGTGCTCATTGGCCCGGCGCGCCCCCTTTTTAATTTAAAACAGAAATCCTGGCCCTTCCCGTCATGCGGGGGTCAGTGATAAATGGCTTTGCCTGACAGGATTAGACTGGAGTATTGGCCTCCGGGTCCGGATCTTTACTGAATACTATCTATGCGTTTTCTGCTTATAAATCCATATTACCCCATATCCGAAACCCCTTCACCTCCCTTGGGGTTGGCCTACCTGGCCGCTGCACTTGAGGAGGCGGGTGTGGCGGTAAAAATCCTTGATTTCGTCGTATTCCCGTATAGCAAGAAATATCTCGAATCTGAATTAGGGGATTTCTTGCCTGACGCGGTGGGCGTTACCGCCGTTACCATGAGCTTTGATAAAGCTATCAGGGTCGTAAAAGATGTTAAGGAGATAAATCCCGAGATCCTGACGGTTATGGGCGGACCCCATGTGAGTTTTTGCGCCGAAGAAACAATGACCGCTTACCCTGAGCTGGATGTTGTTGCGTTGGGAGAGGGCGAAAAAACTATCGTTGATCTGGCGGCAGAAACGGACAATGGCCGCAACTGGGGAAAGATGCGGGGTATTGTTTACAGGGACGGTCCAAGGCTGTTTAGTACCCCAACGAGAGAATCTTTGATGGACGTGGATTCCCTTCCTTTGCCCGCCCGACATCTGATCCCCTTGGGGAGGTACAGGGCCCTTGGTATGCCGGTAAGCCTGACCACAAGTCGCGGGTGTCCTTTCAAGTGCATATTTTGTGTGGGAAGGAAGATGGTCGGCCCCAAGGTGCGCTACCGTAACCCCCAGAAGGTCACGGACGAATTTGAATATCTTGCCGGCCTGAATTTTCCCCAGATCAACATTGCTGACGATCTTTTCACAGCGAACAAGGAACACTGCCTCTCTGTGTGCCGGGAGATAATGAGAAGGGGGATCGAAACGGAGTGGGCCTCCTTTGCAAGGGTCGACACGGTATCACGCCAGGTCTTGATGACCATGAAGGAGTCTGGGTGCACCACCGTCAGTTTCGGGGTGGAATCGGCAAACCCGGACATCCTCAAGACCATCAGAAAAGGGATCACCATCGAGCAGGTCACTGCCGCCGTTACCTTGTGCACGGATGTGGGAATTACGCCTCACATTTCTTTTATCCTTGGTCTTCCCGGGGAAACGCCGGAAACACTTGAGGAGACCACGGCATTCGGTGAGAGGCTCAAGGAAATGGGGGCCTTATACGGCTTTCACCTGCTGGCGCCTTTTCCGGGAACAGAGGTCCGAGAGCAGAGTGGAAAATTCGGGATCAAGATCTTGACGAATGACTGGAGCCAATACCATGCCAACAGGGCCATTGTGGAGACCGAGACCGCAAACCGGGAAATGCTGGATGAGATCGCCATTGCGTGGGAAGAGGAATACAATGAGTGGTTGAGCTACGTGGCGCTTCAGATGGAAAAGGACGAAGCCACAGAGGAGGAGGCGTGGCAACTCGTTAAGCTGCGGCATATCGTCCTCATTCATGAACTGATGATGGAAAAAGGCATTGAAATAAACGGGTACTCTGAAAATGGTGAAGGTTCGGTCTCCGAAGGTGAGGGCATAAGGGGCCTGGTCGAGCGACTTGGAAGGTCGGCGGATCATTCCCGCAAGCAGCTAAACGAAACATTGAATTATGCCGCGGAGCAAGGGTATTTGAGACGGGTGGAGGAGGGAAGGGGAGGGCGATGGGAATGGGTGGACTTTCTTTAGGGAGGCAAGTGCCTGGAGTGATCTAAAGTGCCTCAATTCTTACTCACTTCAAACTTTAGTTAACTATTCTGGCCGTTCGGGTCATGGATTTGACAGCGGGTAATCTTTTTCCTACTATCGCCCATTTGAAGAAGACAGAGGTCAGCCACATGGAATGATGGAATGTTGGAAATAATGGAAACCTGGGTATAAAAAAGAAAAACTCCAAATATTGCCTGCCCTGCTAAATGGTCCATAAATATTGTCTGGATTTTTGAAACTAATCGAGTTGTAATATTTAAATCGTTAGGCAAAAGAGAATAATTTAACAGGTAAAAATCTGCATTCTTTGATGATAATCACAAAGTGTTCATTTCGTAATTATTGTCTTTGGAAATAAAATATAATTTCGATGAAATCAAATGGAATTGTCTATGTATCATCTTTCACTTAAACCCATTATTCTCTCCGAGCCGTAGGCTTTACGAGCCGGAGGCCAACATTCCACTATTCCATTATTCCCTCCGGGGCGTAGGCCCTACGGGCCGGAGGCCAATTGTGAGCGAAGCGAACTAAGTCCGAACTTACGAAAGCGAACGTTATTATGATTGCGGATAACCATACCCCCCTTAGAATCTGCCTGCTGAGTTATAGGAGCAACCCCCATTGCGGCGGTCAGGGGGTCTATCTCAAGAACCTGAGCAGGGCACTGAAGGACCTTGGACACCATGTGGAGGTGGTTTCCGGCCCCCCTGATCCTGGACTTGACAAAGAGATTTCGCTGTTCCAACTATCCTGCCTTGATCTCTATAACCTCGAAGATCCGTTTCGCATTCCATCGCTTCGGGAGTTCTGCGATCCCATTAATGTCATAGAGTGGTTGGGTGTTTCGACCATGGGTTTTCCTGAGCCGTTTACCTTTGGTCTCCGCGCCTACAAGTTTCTTCGAGGCCGCTTTCAGCAGTATGATATTGTGCATGACAATCAGAGCCTCTCTTACGGACTTTTGGCCATTGGGAGGCTCGTACCCACGGTTGCCACCATTCATCACCCCATCACTGTTGACAGAGACCTTGCTGTTCGTGCGGTTTCTTCTCCCTGGAAAAAAATGAAACAGAGGCGGTGGTATTCATTTGTTGGGATGCAAAAAAGAGTTTCGAGGCAATTATCCAAAATCGTTACGGTCTCTCAATGCGCCAGCCGAGACATAAGCAAGGCCTTCGGCATACCCCTTGAAAGGTTCCGGGTTGTCCCGAATGGGATCAATGTCGAGCTGTTCTATCCCATCCCCGAGATCGAGCGTGAGGCCAATCACCTGATCGTAACCAACAGCGCTGATACACCACTCAAGGGATTGAGGTATCTCTTGAAGGCAGTGGCCGATGTGTCTACGACCCATGATGTCAAGTTGACTGTTGTGGGCACCCCCAAGAAGAATGGTGATATCGAAAGACTGGTAGGGCGACTGGGGTTGGGAAGACGCGTCACATTTACCGGCAGGATTGATAATGGAGAATTCGTTCGCCATTACGCAAGAGCTACGATAGCGGTTGTTCCCTCCCTCTATGAAGGTTTTGGTATTCCGGCAGGGGAAGCCATGGCCTGCGGTGTTCCGGTCATCAGCACCACAGGCGGGGCCTTGCCCGAGGTGGTGGGGGATTGCGGTGTACTCGTTCCACCGGGCGACCCTCTTGCCCTTGCCAAGGAAATAAGGGGTTTTCTGGACCATCCGGAACGGGCAAGAGAAGTGGGGCAAGCCGGGTTCAAGCGGGTCCATTCATCCTTTACGTGGGAAAGGGCCGCTGAAAAGACCGTTGAGGCTTACAGGGAAACCATCCGTGATTACCATTGACTTTGACAGATTGCCCATAGAACCGGGGTTCAAAATACTGGATGTGGGTTGCGGATCGGGCCGCCACACCTGCGCGGCCTCCCGATTGAAGAATGTGTTGACCGTGGGTTTGGACATCCGTTTTGAGGATGTGACGGAGGCCAAAAAAAAGCTGGTTCATGAGGCATCCCTCGGTCTAAATGGAGGTGGATTTTCAGCGGTCCTGGTCGCTGACATAAAGTGCCTGCCCTTTAAGGCTGGTTTTTTTGATCTCGTCATCTGCTCGGAGGTCCTTGAACACATCCACGATCATGACACAGCCATATCGGAAGTCATAAGGGTTCTGAAACCGGGTAAGGACCTTGCCGTAACTGTTCCAAGGTACCTGCCGGAACGTATCTGCTGGTCCCTTTCCAAAGACTACGGCAATTCAAATGACGGGCATATCCGTATTTACATGAAGAATGAACTGACCGGTTTGTTGGAAACCGCCGGTGTGGAAAAATGGACGTCACATCATGCCCATAGCCTTCATACGCCTTACTGGTGGTTGAAATGTCTTGTGGGCCCTACCCGGGAAGACTCGGATCTGGTAAATCTGTATCACAGTCTCCTTGTCTGGGACATGATGAAAAGGGTCTGGATTACCCGGCTCCTGGATTACCTTTTGAACCCGGTGTTGGGAAAGAGTATGGTACTTTATTTGAGGAAAAAGAATGTCTGAAGTGATAACTTTTCAAAGGGCCCAACATCCGTTTGTGGACCTATCTTCCACCTCTGAATTTATCCTGAACGTTCAGAAAAAAAACGGCGAAATCCCCTGGTCTGAGGGAGGAAAGACCGATCCCTGGGATCACATTGAAAGCGCCATGGGCCTGACCATAGGGGGATTTCAGCAAGAGGCTAAACAGGCCTACCTGTGGTCCCGGGAGACCCAGCTCTCCGACGGGAGCTGGTGGTGCGACTTCAGGGACGGGAAACCCCAAAAGGGGGCATACAAAGACTCCAACATGACCGCATATGTTGCGGTGGGGGTGTTTCATTATTTTCTGGTTACAGGGGATGACAGCTTTTTGAAGTTAATGTGGAACACCGTTTCAAGGGCAATGCATTATGTGGTGCATCTTCAAGGGAAGGGAGGTGAAATTCCCTGGGCAAAAAGAGAGGATGGCAGCATCTCCAAACGGGCGCTTCTCACGGGATCAAGCTCCATCTATATGAGTCTTGGCTGTGCCCTCAGGATTGCCTCCCTGGTGGGCCGAAAAAGGAGGGATTGGGAAATTGCCAGAATGAAGCTCGGAAATGCCATTAGGAACAAACCCCATCTCTTTGACCGGAGCAAAAACAGGTATTCCATGGATTGGTACTATCCGGTGCTGTGCGGGGCCATCAGAGGAAAAGAGGCCAGGAAACGGATCGATGGATCGTGGGCGCAATTCATCATTCGAGACTGGGGCGTCCGTTGCGTCTCTGACAAACAATGGGTGACCATGGCAGAGAGCTCAGAACTCGTCATGTCCCTGGCTGCCATGGGAGATTTTGAGACCGCCGAAATGGTTTTCAACTGGATACGGGATAAAAAACATGAGGAGGGGATATTCTGGACCGGTGTTACCTTCCCGGAAAGGGAGATCTACCCGAGAGAAATGACCACATGGACTGCGGCGGCCGTACTTCTCGCGGCGGACATCCTCTTTGACATCACTCCTGCAAGCCAACTCTTTCGCCACAGCTTCTGGAAAACTTCGCCTAGCCCTCTTGCTGAATAATAAGGGCTTGCGCAAGCCCTTACTGCCTCAAGAAAAACGCATCCGTTCATTGTGCCGTGAGCTCCTTACCGCCAATAAATCCTAGCTATTTTTCTTGACGCTTACGCCTGTTGTAGTCTCTCAGAAATCGCTGTGCAAACCGGTCGCGGCCCAGCAGAAGATCAGTGGCCAGCACGGCTGGGCGGACCTTTGCTACATCCACAGTGGGACACGTCACCCCACCCTGGATGGCAATGGCCAGAAAGGCATGATTGATTATATCGCGATCCGGCAGTCCAAAAGAAATGTTGCTCGCTCCCATTGTTTGGTTTACGCCGAGTTGGTCCCTGACTTTTTTGATTGCCTCAATCGTCGCCAGGGCCGCATGGTAATCCGCACCCACCGTAAGTGCCAGACAGTCGATAATGATGTCCTCTCGGGGGATCCCGAAAGTCTCCGCCCTTTCGATGATCTTACCGGCAATCTCCAAACGTTTTTCAGACTCCTTTGGAATACCGTTATCATCCATTGTCAGGCCGATCACTGCTGTATCATATTCCTTAACAAGCGGCAAAATGGTGTTCAAAGATGCCTCTCCGCCGGTGACCGAATTGACGATCGGCTTGCCATCATATACTTCCAGGGCGGCTTTGAGGGCCTTTGGGTTGTTGATATCGATACTCAGGGGAACTTGGACGCTCTCGGTGATTTTCTCAACAACCCTGGGTAAAAGGGAGATCTCGTCTACACCCGAAGTCACGACGTTCACATCCAGGATATCCGCCCCAGCTTCTACCTGCGATAGTGCTTCATTGCGTACGACATCCATGTCACCCGCCTTTAGAGCGGCAGCCAATTTCTTCTTGCCCGAGGGATTGATTCGTTCCCCAATAAGGACGGTGAACCCGTTATCACCAATCAAGACCTCTTGGGTTGCACTGGCTACTCTTGTTTCTACCATAGATGATCCCTTTCTTTCCTATCCAATAGCCGTGGCCTCAAGGAATATTTCTTTGAAATTGGGCTCACCGGCCAATTCAATGTATCGAATCTGGCGGGCAATCCGTTGGGCCTCTGCTCGTTTGGTCCTGGATATGAGGGACATTTTTGCACCGGTGCCGGCCGCATTCCCCACCTGGTGAAAGCGGTCCAGGGGCAACCGGGGAAACATACCGATGACCATGGCACTCTCCATATCCAGATAGCTTCCAAAGGCGCCAGCCACAATGACTTGATCGATATCGTACTCTGAGAGACCGTTTTTCTCCAAAAGCATCTTTATCCCGGTCCGAATAGCCGCCTTGGCCAGTTGCACCTCCCGCACATCCTTCTGGGTGAGAGTGATATCGGATTCTCTGCCGCACTCCTCCCCTTTAACGATGACAAACTCCCTTACTCGCCCACGGGAACGGACATTGAGATGGTCGTTCAAGATACGTCCACCTTTATCCACTATCCCGGCGAGATAAAGCTGGGCGATGGCGTCCAGAATCCCGGATCCGCATATGCCCACGGGCTCTTGGTTACCGATCGTAAAGTATTGGAGGGATTGCTCCACGAGACGCATATGCTCTATGGCCCCGTCTGCGGCCCGCATGCCACACGCGATGTGCGCACCTTCAAAGGCGGGCCCCGATGCGCAGGAAACGCATGTCATTTTCCCTTCGTGGACCAGACATATCTCCGTGTTGGTGCCGATGTCCAGCGCCAGTGCGGTTCCCCCGGCCTTATATACCCCGGTCCCCTGGATCATGGCAACATGATCGGAACCGACAAAGCCGGCGATATTGGGAGGCAGATGAACGTAACCGCCCGGTGAGGCGGAAAGTCCTGCTTCCCGGGCCTTGAGTTCCACGGCATGCCCAACCCCAGGCACATGGGGCGCTCGAGCGAGTTGGTCAACCGGCAAACCCAGGAATAGGTGATGCATGGCGGTATTTCCCACCACCACCGCCTCAGAGATGTCCTCCGGTGAGGCGTCCACTTGAGATACCAGATCGGCAATGAGCTCGTTGATGGCCTCTACAGCCATCTTTCGCATCAATCTGGCATCTGCACCATTGCGTCGAGCCAGATCAATGCGGGTGATCACATCTTCCCCGTGGGCAATCTGTGGGTTCATGACTCCCTTGGCCTTTAGACTTCGGCCGGTTTCAAGATCAACCAGATAACCTGCCACCTTGGTGGTTCCCAAATCCACGGCCAGGCCCAGCTGCCGAGAGGGCCAGCTCTTGATGGAAATCAGCTCGGAACCGCGAATGGTGGCGGATATATGCCAATCGAGTGATCGTAGCTTGGTGGATAACTCGGGAAGCACCTCATTGGCGATACAGGAACAGTCCACCTGATGGCGTTGCTGGAGTTCTTCTAACAGGCGCGTATCATCGGCCCTCAAATCTAAAAGAGATGGCGGGGAAAGGGGGACCTCATATGCCTGAACCAGGGGCTCGGGCTGCACTTCCATCCTAATCCCATCTATCTGGACCCTTTGGAAGGTACTCAAAGACTCGGGGGGTACGTGGACGATCAGATCGCTCCGGGGATAGGTCTCGCAGGCAAGGCGATATCCCTGGTGAAGTTCTTCGCAGCTTAGGAGGTTCCGCTCTACAGTGTTCACTGTCGAAGTCTTGCCTTTGCCGATCTGTATCTTGCAGCGACCGCACTTCCCAAGGCCGCCGCAGAGGCTTATCAGACCCGCGCTGGATTGGCGTGCCGTCTCCAGCAAGGACTGCCGGGATGGTGCGGAGCCCCTTTGACCTAATGGCT
>JADHXI010000004.1 GCA_016783065.1 Desulfobacteraceae bacterium
CCGGCTCGTAGATCCTACGGCTCGGAGAGAGTACTGGAGTATTGGAGTGTTGGGTCCAAAAGCGGAAAAAGATCTAATTTGTATTCTTCGACCCCTGATACCCCGAGATCCAAATACGTTGCATATTTGCCCATAATTGTAACGATTCATCTATTCCAATACTCCAATACTCCGTTACTCCAAATACGATAAACTCCTCGTTTGATACGGTGTGGATGGCTATCCTTTACCAACGGCCGTGAGTTACACCCGGATATGAGGCCTGATAGTCCGGAAGGCCTGATGAAGGGGACAATATCATGAAAAATCTTAGGAATCGGAGGGAAGGTATGAAAAAAAAGATGAAAATTGGTGTATTGGCATTGGTGTTGGGGTTGTCGATAGCGGTGGTAGGCCCGGCCCAGGCAGCCGAAGAACTCACGTTTGGGTGCGCTTTACCCTTGACCGGGTTGTTTGGCAAGGCCGGTGAACTTGTAAGGGATGCCTATACCATTTGGCAGGAAACGGTCAATGCAAAGGGCGGAATCAGCGGTAAGTACAAAATAAAGATTATCTACTATGATGACCAATCAAACCCGCAGATGAGTGCCAAACTGATCGATAAGCTTGTCACAAAAGACAAGGTGGATCTGCTGCTGGGAGGATTCGGGTCCTCGCAGGTGATGGCTGCCTCTGCAGCGGCGGAACGGCACAAGTACCCCTTGATTTCGGGTGCGGCCAGCTCCAACAAGCTGTTTGTGCGAGGGTTTAAATACTACTTCTCCACATTGGGTAAGGCCACCGAGGAGGTCAGAGGCTGTGTGGATGTCTTCACCACGGTAAGCCCAAGGCCCAAGACGGTTGCAATCGTGGGGGCCAACATCCCCTTCTGCGCGCTGGCCAGCGAGGGTTATAAGAAGTATTCTGAGAAAAACGGCTTTGAGGTGGTCCACTTTGAACTGTTTCCCGTCAGGCTCCAGGATTACAACACCATGCTGGAGAAGGCCAAGGCCAAGAACCCGGATTTACTCCTGGTGGGTTCTCACCTGGGAGTCAGCCTCAGGGTAATGAAGGCCATGAAAGAAATCGATTTCAACCCCAAGGGGGTGGCCTTTTCCTATGGTCCAACCGTACCAGCCTTTGTCAAGGGGCTCAAAAAGGACGCAGATTATGTCTTTGCGGCCTCAGAATGGACCCCAAACCTCCCCTATAAAGGACCGATTTTTGGTACGGCAGCTGACTTTAATATCGCTTGCAAGAAGCGCTTTGGAAGATATCCTGATTTCGTTGAGGCAGCCACGGCGGGTGGCGCGGTCATCCTCCAGACAGCGGTTGAGGAACTGGGGCTCAAACCGGGCCTAACCAAGGCTGATCGCGAGAAGGTGATGAAAAAACTCCATGAGCTTGACATGATGACCTTCTACGGCCAGATCCATTTCGGCGCTGACGGTGCCAACGTAGCCCATCCGCCGGTGGCCGTCCAGGTCCAGGATGGAAAACTGGTCAATGTCTTTCCTTCCAAGGCCGCCGAAGCAAAACCCCGCTACCCCATGCCTCCCTGGAAATCGCGTTAACGATCATCTGGAGGGGCCCGGGCCTTGGCCCGTCCCCCTCCACACTTCAGAGTAGAGAATGCTCTTTATCCAGGCCCTGACCAACGGCATCTTGCTGGGCGGGATCTATGCCCTCTATTCAGCCGGGTTTTCTCTGATTTTTGGCGTGATGGGGGTCGTCAATATCGCCCATGGCGAGATGATCATGCTGGGGGCCTTTACTACCTATTGGCTGTTTGAGATCCTCAGACTGGATCCCTTCACGACCCTGCCCTTCTCTCTCTTCGGTCTCTTTGTCCTGGGCTATCTTTTACAACGATTTGTCATCAACCGGGTCGTCGATGCCCCGCCGATCATGAGCTATATCATGACCTTTGGCATCCACCTGGTCCTGGCCAACGTGGCCCTACTTGCCTGGACCGCGGACCCACGGACCATCACCACCAGCTACTCCGGGGCCAATTTCAAGCTGATGGGCATAACCATCCCCTACATAAAGCTGATCACCTTTCTCATTTCCCTTGCTGTTGTGGGGGGGCTTTACTGGCTGCTTCATCATTCACGCACAGGCCGTGCCATCCAGGCAACTGCCCAGGACCGTCGAATGGCAAGGCTCATGGGGATCAATGTCCGCCAGATCTATGCCGTCACCTTTGGCCTGGGCGCCGGGATTACCGGCATGGCGGGGTCTCTGGTGGCCTCTTTCCGTCATGTTGAGCCTGCCATGGGCCTCCCTTATACCATCACGGCCTTCTGTGTCGTGGTCCTGGGAGGTATGGGATACATACCAGGGGCCCTCATCGGGGGTCTGATCCTCGGGGTGATAGGCTCGGTCTCCACCATGGTCTTTACCTCTGGCTGGTCAACGGCAATAACTTTTTTCCTGTTGTTCCTGATGCTGCTTTTCAGGCCGGCGGGCATCACCGGTAGGGGGATCGTGGAATGAGCCGTGGACTTGTCACAGGCCTGGTCCTTGCGGCGGTACTGGCGGTGCTGCCATTTGTCTGGCCCGGGTACCACTTGAGTCTGCTGACAATAATCTTTTACTGGATTGGTCTGGCAGCCTGTTGGAATCTGATGTGCGGCTATACCGGGTATATCGACTTTGGATCGGCAGCCTATACCGGGGTTGGAGCATATGTCGCGGGAATATTGATGATACGGTTGCATTTGCCCCTGGCAGTCAGCATCCTGGCCGCGGGAATGGGGGCTGCTCTGGTGGCGCTGGCCGTGGGCTGGCCCACGCTTCGGCTTCGCGGGGCCTATTTTGCCATTGCAACATTTGCTTTGGCCGAGGCCCTCAAACAGGTGGCCGAAGAATGGGCCTCCCTGACCGAAGGCGGCATAGGAATGACCTTTACCATAAGGCTGGATGAAATGACTTACTACTGGTTGTACCTGGGGCTTTCAGGCCTCGTTGTGGGGCTGACCTGGTGGATCGAACACCACAAACACGGTTATGGATTGAAGGCGATACATGAGGACGAGGAGGCCGCAGCCCAGGTGGGAGTGGGTACCCACGTGCTCAAAATCAAAACCTATGCCCTGACGGCCTTCTTTATTGGTATCTTGGGTTCTTTGGAGGCCAACCGCCTCGGCTATTTCAAACCAGACGACGTATTCGATGTCCACATCACCATAAAAATGGTTATCATGTCGCTGCTGGGGGGCATGGGTACGGTCATAGGACCTGTATTCGGGGCCTCGTTTCTCCAGATTATTGAGGATATCCTGGGGGCCGAATTTATCAACTACTATCTGGTTATTGTGGGGGTGATCATTGTTGTGGTCATCATGTTTATGCCAAATGGTGTGGCAAGGACAATCCTACTGCGGTTCAAGAAGCCGGCAGGGGCCGAAAAATGAGTCTGCTGACGGCTGATTCCGTATCCAAGAACTTCGGCGCCCTGAACGCTCTGAAAGGGGTTGGCCTTTCACTTGAGTCGGGCCAGGTTCTGGGGGTAATAGGGCCTAACGGCTCGGGAAAGACCACCCTGTTTAATGTGATTACCGGTGTATACAAGGCAGACGGAGGAAAAGTCACCTTCGAGGGCCGTCGCATCACTGGTATGGCGACCCACGAAATCTGCCGTCTGGGGCTGGTAAAGACATCCCAGATCGCGAAACCATTTGCTCGGATGACGGTCTTGGAGAACGTTTTCGTGGGCGGGCTCTATGGTCGCGGGTTGAGCCTCACCAGGGCCAGGGAAGATGCCTATGAGATACTTGAAATGGTAGGTCTGGCAGATGTGGTCCATCAGCCTTCCGGATCCATAAATGTGGCCATGCGCCGCCGGTTGGAACTGGCTAGGGCCCTGGCATGCGGACCAAAAGTAATCCTCCTTGACGAAAATATGGCCGGGCTGACACCGGCCGAAATAGATGGGGCCCTGGAGCTTTTGCACGGCATCAACAAGAATGGGGTTTCCCTGGTGGTGGTTGAACATGTTATGCAAGCCGTCATGGGAATCAGCGAGTATGTGATCGTACTTGATTACGGTGAAAAGATCGCCGAAGGGACCCCTGATGAGGTGGTGAATAATCGTCGTGTGATCGAGGCCTATCTGGGAGAGGAATATGCCTGATCCACTGCTAAGAATTGAGCATCTGGACGCGTTCTATGGAGATGTGCAGGTGCTTTGGGACATAAGCCTAAAAATCTACCCGGGCGAGGTTGTGGCGGTCATCGGTCCCAACGGGGCGGGAAAATCCACCCTGATGTGTGCCATTATGGGGTTGGTGAGGGCAAGGGGAAGAGGCGGCCCGGTTGTGACATATGATGGTCAGGCCCTGGATGGGGTAAGCCCCGAGGAAGTGGTCAGGAAAGGCATCACGCTGGTACCGGAAGGTGCCACTGTATTTCCTGACATGAGCTGTATGGACAATCTCAGATTGGGGGCTTACTCACTCAAGGACAGGGATCGCGAAACCGCGCTCCTAGAGGAGGTACTGACGCTCTTTCCCAAGCTTCGAGAGCGTTCCCGCCAGACAGCCAAGACCCTCTCGGGCGGTGAGCGACAGATGCTGGCCATTGCCCGGGCCCTGATGAGCCAGCCCAGGTTTCTGCTCCTGGACGAACCTTCCCTGGGGCTCCATCCGTTGATGGTATCCCTTATTTTTGAGAACATCGAAAAAATCAATGAACGCGGCGTGACCGTACTGCTGGTGGAACAAAAGGTCACCTTTGCGCTCAAGATGAGCGACCGGGCGTATGTCCTGGAAAACGGTCACGTGGTATTGGATGGCCCGGGGGAAAGCCTTTTGGGCGACGAACATGTACGCAAGGCCTATCTTTCGGTCTCATGAACAACGAAATTAAATGGAGGTAATGATGTCGTTGCTACCTGAAGTCAAGAAACACTACGGAAAATTGAAGTTCTTTATTGGCGGGGAATGGGTTGATCCTCAATCTCCTGCTGTCCAGGAAGATAGGAACCCAGCCACTGACGAGGTAATTGCCGAGTTTGCAGAGGCCACCAAGGAGGAAGCCCGTGCGGCTGTTGAGGCCGCCCACAGGGGCTTTCAGGAATGGAGAGAAGTGGCCATGCGGGAGCGGGCACGGATGCTCTTTGATATGCGGGCCAAATTTGAGGAACACCTTGATGAGCTGACCCGAATCTTGACCCAGGACCACGGAAGGACCATAGGAGAGGCAACTGGTTCCCTGAGGCGGGTCATCGAAAACATCGAGTCCGCATGCTCTGCCATATATGGCCTGGCAAAACAGAACGAACATATGGATCAGCTTGCGAGCGGGATTGACCAGTATCTCATCTGGGAACCCTTGGGTGCGTTCCTGATTGTTACTCCCGGAAACATCCCCATGCATGCCTGGTCATCATTTGTACCTTATGCCCTTGCTGCCGGGTGTACGGTTGTCGTGAGCCCAAGCAGGCAGGACCCAGTGGCTGCCGAGGCCATTTGCAGGGTGGCCCAGGAGGTGGGGTTCCCCCCAGGGGCGATAAATCTGGTACATGGCGGGCGGAATATCAATAAGGAGATACTGGCACAACCGGAGATAAAGGGGGTTGGTTTTATTGGGTCCAACAGGGGAGGTCATGATCTTTTCGAGCAGTGCGGCAAACTGGGCAAGACCTCCTCTGTCAATGGAAATGGCAAAAATTACTTGGTGGTTATGCCGGATGCCGACCTGGACAGCGGGATCGAGTGGATGCTGAGGGCGGCCTTTGGCATGTGCGGCCAGCGGTGCCTGGGGATGGACAATGTGGTGATCATCGGCGACATATACGACGAGGTGAAGAGCCGGCTCACAGAGGCGGCCGCCGCCATGAAGCTCGGGTACGGGCTTGATGAAGATACTGAAAACGGCCCCATGACCACCCAGGCCGGCAAGGAGAAGGTGATACAGTGGATCGAAGGGGCCCTTTCAGAGGGTGCAAAAATGGTGCTTGATGGAAGGGCACCAAAAGTGGAGGGTTATCCCAATGGCTATTTTCTGGGCCCCACCATCCTTGAAGAGGTGGATGTTGACATGACTATGGCCAAAGAAGAGGCTTTTGGCCCGGCCGTTGGGTTGATCAGGGGCACGAGCCTTGATGAGGCCATAGAGTGGATCAATACCAAGACAAATCTGGGGCACTCGGCATGTATCATGACCGCCAGCGGCAGGAGCGCCCGCAAGTTTACAAAAGAGGTCAATGTGGGCAACGTGGGGGTGAACGTGGGCGTGGCCCAGCCCTTTGCCTTCTTTCCCCTGGGATCCAGAAGGGAATCTTTTGTGGGGACGGCCAAATCGAGGATGGCATCTATGAGGATGTTTATGGATGAGAAGACGGTTACCCAGCGATGGGTTTAGCCGCTCTCCTGAGAGGTCATCTGATCGATGATCGGTTTATCTTTGGGGAACTGCTTTTGTAAGCGGGTGGTTTTTACCACAAACAACCATAGCAACGAAAGGAGGGATTACCAATGAAGGCTCTTATGGCTTTAATGGCAGTGATGGCGGTTGGGATGTACCTGGTGGCGTTTCCCACGGGGTCGGCGTTTGCCGAAGAAAAGATCGGGGTTATTGTTGTGGATGTTCAGGGAGATTTCACTCAATGGAAAAAGGGCTCTCTGGCGGTACCGGGTACTGATAAGGCCTTTGTGGATAAGGTGCAGAAGGCAACCGACGACCTGAATAAGGCGGGGTTTGTCCTCTTTGCAACCCAGGACTGGCATCCGGGAAACCATGTGTCTTTTTTTACCAACCACCCCGGAAAAAAGCCCTTTGAAATGCTCGCAATCGAAGGAAGAAACCAGATCCTGTGGCCGCCGCACTGCGTACAGGGGACGGAGAACGCAAAGGTCCTTGTGGATAACAACCCCTTTTTGGCGATTGTAAAAAAAGGGCAGGATACGAAATATGACAGCTATTCCGGTTTTCAGGATGACGGTGGGCAAAAGACCGAGATGGACAAGATTTTGAAAAGAAATAAAATCAACAAAGTTGTGGTTTATGGTATTGCAACAGATTACTGCGTGAAGGCCACCGCCATTGACGCAAAAAACGCCGGATACAATGTGGTGGTGATAGAGGGGCTCTCAAAAGGGGTGGCTCCAGATACCACCCAAAAGGCCCTTGATGAAATGAAGTCAAAAGGGATCACTGTTCTTGAGGAAGTGGACGTTGAAAAGATAAAGGGTTCCTAATTCAGTAGCGGTTCACGGGTTCAAAGGTTCAGAGGTTCAAGCCCGCCCTGGTGCGACGTGATGTGGCTATAAAATTGCTTTCACATTCTATGGGCTTGGCTTTCCATCACCACATCTTGACATGCCAGGTCTGGGCCAGGGGTTACGTTCTTGTCCCCGGACTCCATTTTGGAGGCGTATTTATGTGAGAAGCGCCCGGCTTCGTCATTCCCAATCTGAAAGTTGGCGGCGCATTGGGAATTATGTGGCAAAACCAGTATTTCTTACGAGGACTTTGGGCCTTCAATTTTGTCCTTGTCCCTAACCCTGAACGCTGAACCCTGAACCAATGAACGCTTACCTAAGTCAGAGGTTTCAATTGGGTTTCAAATGGATTGATAAAAACATCCCTAAGATCGGTGTCAGAGACCTGGCGAGGGGATGCAAACCCTTCAGCGATGATATCCGCCTTCCCGATGATGCCCTGGTCCTCAAGATCCTAAGGAGTCGCAGGTCACACGCAAGACTCCTGGGGTTGGAGGTGGCTGAGGCCCTGCAGATTCCGGGCGTTATCGGGGTCCTGACGGGGAAGGATGTCCCCGGGAGAAACCTGCATGGGCTTATAAATAAAGATCAACCCCTGCTGGCTGAAGACAAGGTGCGGTTTGTTGGCGAGCCCGTTGCCCTGGTGGCTGCAGAAGACGAGAAAAGTGCCCGGGAGGCTGTTGGGGCCATTCGAGTCACATACGAAGATCTGGCGCCGGTCTTTGATCCTGAAAAGGCCCTGGAAAATGATGCCCCGCTTGTTCACAAAAAGGGGAATCTCCTGTTCCGAAGGACTTTGAGAAAAGGTGATGTGGCCAAGAGATTTGCCCAAAGCCACGTGATTGTCAAGAGGAGTTATAGCACCCCCCACCTGGAACATTCTTGTCTGGAACCGGATGCGGGAGCCGGATATGTGGATCAGAATGGAACCCTTGTCATATACGCCTCCACGCAAAACCCACACTACGATCAAAAAGAGGTCTCCGGGATTCTTGGGCTCCAGGGGGAGAAGATCAGGATCATTCAGGCAGCCACAGGGGGTGGATTTGGTTCCAAATTGGATCTGACGGTCCAGGGCTTTATCGGTCTGGCCCTGCATCATTTCAGACGTCCCGCACGCCTGGTGTTCTCCAGGGAAGAGGCGTTTCTTGCCACGACCAAACGGCATCCCCTAAAGATCCAAATGGAAAGCGGGGCAACACGGGACGGCAGGTTGCTGGCATTAAGAGCCAGGGTGGTTTGCGATACGGGGGCCTACGCATCCTACGGGATTGCGGTGGCGACGCGCGCCGCGGTGCACGCCACAGGACCGTACGACATAAAGAATGTGGAGATTGAAAGCCTGGCCGTCTACACCAACAATCCCGTGGCAGGAGCGATGCGGGGGTTCGGAACCCCTCAGATGGCCTTTGCCAGTGAGTCCCAGATGGATATCCTGGCCCATGAACTGGGTATGGACCCTTTGGAAATCCGTAAGGTGAACGCCCTGAGACCCGGGAGCTCCACCGCAACAGGGCAGAAATTATCTGAAAGCGTTGGCATCCTCGAGACCCTGAATGCCATTGAACCGCATTACCGTAAGGCCAAGACCCACTGGAAAAAAGACGGGGATTCCAGTTGTGGTAAGAAAGGGATCGGCCTGGGGGCCATGATGTATGGAATCGGAAATACGGGTGTTCAAAACCCCTCAAGTGCCCGCGCGGAGGTGGACACAAAAGGAAGAGTGACCCTCTTTACGGGAGCGGCGGACATCGGCCAGGGGTCGAGCACGGTTCTGGCACAGATAGCTGCCGAGGTCCTTTGTCTTGACCCCCATGAAATTCAAATGGTTGTGGCCGACACAAAATGGACTGCCAGTGCAGGGGCATCATCTGCAAGCCGTCAGACGTACATATCTGGAAATGCAGTCAGGGCGGCTGCTCAAAAACTGCTGGATGTCCTGTTGGCTGAAGCAGCAGATGTCTTGAAGACTCCCCGAACAGACTTGGTCCTAAAAGAGGGATACGTGATTGGCCCCGAGGAAACTCACAGGAAGGTGTCCCTCAGCGAGCTGGCGGAAATGGCCAACAGGAAAGGCCGACCGCTTTCCGGGGAAGGTTATTTTGATCCTGAAACCACGCGTCTTGATTTGGAGACCGGCCAGGGTGACCCTTACGCCACATACGCCTTTGGTTGTCAACTGGCGCTGGTGGATGTGGATGAACTGACCGGAAAGGTCTCTGTCTCAGAAGTTGTTGCAGCTCATGATGTGGGAAAAGCGATCCACCCCCAGAATGTGGAAGGGCAAATCCAGGGAGGGGTTGCCATGGGGCTTGGATTCGCCCTGATGGAAAAGTACATACCCGGCGTAACCGATTCCATGGGGGAATATCAAGTGCCGACCTGTTTGGATATGCCAAGGATCACGACAATCATACTGGAGGACCCTGAGCCCACAGGGCCATTCGGAGCAAAGGGGGTCGGCGAGCCGGCATTGATCCCCACGGCTCCTGCGGTCTTGAATGCCATTGCGGATGCGGTGGGGGAGCGCATCTATGATTTGCCTGCAAACCCGGAAAAGGTGCGAGTAACCCTTCACCGGTGAATAAAGCATTTGACAGGATAAACAGGATAACAGGATAGTAATTATTTCAATCAAATTGCAGGTAAATTTGTAGCTGATATTATTGTTGATGATACATTCATCTTGGAAATTAAATCAGTGCGACTTATCATAAAAAGCTCATAAAGTTCGATTACTGAATTACCTCGGTGTCACGGGAAAACCCGTAGGGCTGATTCTGGATTTTGTAGAAAGAAAGGTTGATGTGAAACGCAAGTTCTCAATAACCTCGGGCACCGTGGGGTTCAGCCGTTTCTCTCGACGCTCTCTAAACCAGTCGTCGTAGCGTGGCTGATATTTGGGGTTTTGCTAAGAGCATGGAGAAGCTGATAAGGGTTCAGGAGGAGAAAACCCCAAATATCAGCCACTGCGAAAGTGAGAACTAAATTCACTTTGAGAGAGCGCTGGAAAGAAACACCCGATCCCCACTTTAGAAATCCTCTGTTATCACCCTTGAATTCGTTGGGAAGTCACAGGGCATTGATAATTGATAGTAGGTGAGGGATATTCTTGGAATGCTCCCACAACGAGGTGTGCAAGATCATTGAAATCATCACATTAGAAACGGAGGAAAAATAATGGCAAAGGTCCTGCTCAAGAATATCGGATGCATGGTGAGTGGCAAGATAGGGGAACCGATTTACCAGGCCGACACCATTTGGGTAGAAGACGGTGTGATAAAACGGGTGGGGCCCTTTGAGGAGGTGGAAGAAAAAGAGGCCCAGGTGGTTATCGATTGCACCGGGACTACCGTAACACCGGGTCTGATCGATTCTCACTGCCATCCCGTGCTGGGTGATTTTACACCGAGACAAAAACAGATAGGATTTCTTGAAAGCGAGGTCCATGGCGGCGTCACCACGGCCATCTCTGCCGGAGAGGTCCATCTTCCAGGAAGGCCAAAGGATCCGGCCGGTGTCAAGGCCCTCGCAATCCTGGCAGCGAAGTCTTTTGCGAGTTTTAGGCCAGGAGGCATCAAGGTGGAGGGAGGAGGTCTGATCCTGGAGAAAGGCCTTGTGGAAAAAGACTTTGAGGAGATGGCCAGGGAGGGGGTTCGCATTGTGGGAGAAGTCGGACTTGGTTCTGTAAAGACGCCGGTAGATGCGGAACCCTTGGTAAAGCTTGCAAAGAAATATGGCATGACTGTCATGATGCACACGGGAGGGACCTCTATTCCCGGGAGTTCCACGGTCACGGCCGAAGAGGTGATCAAGACAAATCCGGACGTTATCTCCCACATAAACGGGGGACCCACGGCCGTTTCCATGAAAGAGGCGGAGAAACTGGTTAAACGGTCGGCTATGGCCATTGAGATTGTCCATTGCGGCAACCCAAAAGTTGCTGTGGAGGTTGCCCAAATGGTAGTGGCGCACGGTGTCCTTAACCGGGTAATCATCGGAAATGACGCCCCCTCAGGTACCGGCGTGATCCCGTTGGGGATTCTCAGGGTGATCAATCTCCTTGCCGCACTGACCCCCGTGACGCCTGAAGAGGCCATATGCGCGGCTACAGGCAATACGGCACGGATCTATGGGTTGAATCGGGGAACCCTTGAAGAGAGCAAAGAAGCGGATCTTGTCATCATGGATGCCCCTATGGGTTCGGTGGGTGACGATGCCTTATCGTCCATATCCGCCGGGGATATACCGGGGATCTCAATGGTCCTGGTGGATGGTGAGATTGTGGTTTCCAAGAGCCGTAACACCCCGCCCCCTGTAAGACATGCCTCTCTGGTGAAGGCATAGGTGTCGATGTAATGAAAATAGATGAAGACAGGTGTTCCGGGTGCGGTATCTGTGTGCAGGATTGCCCTGTGGGTGCCATTCGTCTCAAGGACAAGAAACCCCTCGTAAGAGAGACGTGTACCCGTTGCGCTGCCTGTGTGCGGAACTGTCCTGAGGAGGCGTTGGGTCTTGATGAGATTCCAGCTCCGGACAGCGCCCAATGCGATGCCTGTCCTATCTTCTGTTGGATCAAAGAGGGTCATACAGGGGCATGCCAACGCTACCGGAACCAGGGGGGAAGACTCCTACGTATTACGCCTAATCATCCGTTTATAGAGGTAGAGGAAATTGTCGGGCCGGAGCTGCCCGCCCCTATCCGCCGACCTTTGATTACGGGCATAGGCGCCGGGACCAGTTATCCCGACTGCAAACCGGCCCCATACATCGTCAACACCACCCAAGGCGATGTGGATGTTGTCACAGTGGTTACCGAGGCCCCGCTTAGCTACAGCTCTATCCTGGTGAAGATGGACACCGACCTCCGTGTTGGGGATGAAGGGGCAGCCGTATTGAAAGGAAAGAGAAAGGTGGGGATGATCACCACCGAGCAATACGGCTCCAAAATGCTCTCCATCGGCGGCGTAAATCTGCTCACCGGCAAGGACGGCCTTTTGGTGGCCAGAATGATCACGGATATTGCCAACAGGAAACCTGTGAGACTCAAGATTCAGGATGGCAGCAGACTCGAATTGCAGGTAGGCCAGGCGCCCATCATCGATGGGAGAGCAGCCGACAAGATGAGGGTGGGTTGCGGGAGTGCCACACTGGGCCTGTTTGCCTCCCTGTTGAAGGATTCCGCTGACGAGGTGATCATATTGGATTCCCACCTGACCGGTTTGCTCGGAGAGCACGCAGCCGGGCATTTCGTTGGTGCAAGGCCTTGTGGTGTGAGGCTCAAGTTCAGGCAGAGCACCCCCGGGCGCTACTTCGGTGATCACGGTGAGGGATGGGGTGGGACCTCCATCACCAACCCCACAGATGTGATCGCCGGGATCGATCCGGAGGTGTGCTGGGTGGGGATGCGCATACTGATCACAGAGACAACCGGAGAGAAGGCCTGCCTGCTCGAGCTGGGTAAGGATGGAAATCTGCGTGAGCTTCCTGTTTCGGGGCCTGCGAGGAAGGCCTTGGATGCCATCTCATCCAGTTGTGAGCCCTCCAGGGTCTCCGGGATCTATATGGGAGGAGCAGGGGGGAGCGCCCGAGCCGGGGTGGCAAGTCATCCCATAAAGCTGACCCAGGCAATTCACAAACAAAGGGCCGGTTTTACCATCGGAGGCGCGCCCGCCTTTATTTTTCCCGGGGGTGGGATTAATTTTATGGTGGATGTTGAGAGGGTCAAAACAGGCGCCTTTTATTGGACTCCCACGCCCGCCACCATCTGCCCCATCGAATATACGATGGAACTCCAGGACTATAGAGAGATGGGGGGGCACCTGGAAGCCATGAGGCCGTTTCGTGCAAAGACGCCGGTATCAATCCGTGACTGAGCGTATAAAATGGTCTATCATAAGACAGTCAATGTCCTCCAAGACGGAAACGTTCTGGCGGAATATGGGCCCATGAGGCTTATGATATTCGCTTCGGTGGGAAAGGTCCCCCAAAGGGAGATTGGGCTGAAGGCCGCAGAAGAGTCTTTCAAATATCTCGAAAGGGTGGCGCATCTAAGAAATTCCCTGAGCAAGAAATTGGCCTTGGTGCCAGAGGCTATGGACGACCCTTTGGGGATCACGATGGTCCGGAGCGTACTGGCGGTGGGGGACATGGACCTTACCCCCATGGCCGCGGTTGCCGGGACCATTGCAGACGCCGTAGCAGATTTCCTCGTTGGCCGGGGTATGACCCGGGTGACAGTGGATAATGGCGGGGACTTGGCCCTAAGGCTCACAGGGGGAACACCCATGGCCGTTGGGATACGGACAGACCTGAAGGAAAAGGAGGCTTCCCATGTAATTGCCCTGGAATCGGATAGGGTCTCGTGGGGAATTGCCACCAGCGGGATAGGAGGCAGAAGCCTTACAAGGGGAGTTGCCACCGCCGTAACTATTATTGCCGGCAGAAGTTCGCTTGCGGACGCGGCTGCTACCGCAGTTGCCAATGCAAGTTTTGTGGAAGATCCCCGCGTGGTTCAGCGGCCTGCCGAGGAGATAGATCCCAATACGGACATTGCAGGACTCCCGGTGACCGTAAAGGTGGGGACCTTGAGTGAAGAAAAGAAGGGAGTGGCCCTTTCGGGGGCAATAAAAAGGGCTCGAGAGCTGGTACGAGATGGGACAATCCTTGGAGCACTGGTGGCTGTCCAGGGGAAGGTGACCATGACTGATTTTTGCCGACAGAGGCTGGTCACATAAAAGATAAAGGAGGTTTTTTATGGACGTTATTAAATATGTAACCATCTTGGAGGAGATCCAAATGGAAGGGGGACGTAAGATGGACCCGCCCAGCAGGAGGGCCGCTGCAATCGCTGTCATACGAAATCCCTTTGCGGGACAATACGTTGAAGACCTGTCTCCTCTGATGGATGCGGGGGAAAAACTGGGGGGGATCCTCGGCAAAATGGCCGTTGACGCCTTGGGAATTGAGCCCGAAAGAGCCGAAAGCTACGGGAAAGGGGCCATTGTCGGAGAAGGGGGCGAGCGCGAACATGCGGCGGCAATCCTTCACCCCAAGCTGGGGAAACCCTTTCGTGACTCGGTGGGTGGCGGGAAATCTCTGATTCCTTCAGCAAAAAAGATGGGGGGTATGGGAACAGAGATAGACGTGCCCATCAATTTCAAGGACGCGGCCTTTGTGCGTTCCCACTTCGATGCCATGCCCGTACGGGTGGATGATGCCCCCAGGTCGGATGAAATCGTGGTGGCGCTGGTGGTTACCGATTGCGGGAGACCACATCCCCGCATAGGGGGGCTCAAAAAAGAGGACGCTAAGATGGAGGACGGGCTGAGATAGACAAAGGAGATCCGATCTGGGCAGGCGTAATCAACAAATAAGAGTGGATAACCTGGCACGGTTTCTTCTCTATGTCCTGGGCCGCAAGCCTTACGAATTTGGGCTGGTGCCTGACCCGACAGGGTTTGTGACATACAGAGAGCTTCTCCAGGCCCTTCACGAAGAGCCCGGGTGGCGATATGTCAGACAATCCCACATCAATGAGGTGCTTCTGGGTAAGAGCAGGCACCTTTTTCAGCCGGAGGAAAAAGGAATCAGGGCCACAGAGACGCACTGGGACATGGACCTGGAAAACCCGTCAACGCTGGTCCCTGTGATCCTTTATACGGCCGTAAGGAGAAAGGCCCATCCGGTTGTAATGGAAAAGGGGCTGAAATCTCCTCAAGGAAGATTCCTCACGCTCTCTCCTGAAAGAGATATGGCCTTGAGGATCGGTAAACGCCGGGATCGCGAGCCCGTGGTCTTGGAGGTGCTGACAATAGACGCCGGGAGAAAAGGCGTCAGGTTCTTTACCTTCGGGGACCTTTTTCTGAGCAGTGAAGTCCCCTCCAAATTTATCTCCGGCCCCCCCGTTTCAAGAGAAGTCCCGGAACATAGAAGGGCGGAGGCTGCGCGGGAAGAAAGGTCTTCCCGGAAGAGGACCTCCGAAACACCGGGCACGTTTGTCCTTGATCCGGGCAGGGACCCTGACCCATACCGGCGAGCAAAAGGGCGAAAGCGGAAAGGGTGGAAAGAGGAGGCCAAAAAGATAAGGAGAGGGAAACGGCGGTGACCAAAAAGAAAATTCTGAGGAGGGATTCGTGATGTGGTCCAAGTGGGCTTTACAGACCGATCTTTATCAACTGACCATGGTGGGGGGATATGTGCTGGAGGGAAAGGAGGAGCAATGTGCAAACTTCGACTATTTCTTCCGGAAGGTTCCAGACGATGGGGGCTATTGCGTGCTGGCCGGCCTCGCGGATGTCATCGATTATATACAAAATCTGCGTTTTAGTGGAGAAGACCTTTCCTATCTTGAGAATTTAGGAATGTTCTCCAAAGAGGTCTTGGACTACTTGAAGGATTTCTCATTTACCGGAGACCTGTGGGCCATTCCCGAAGGAACCATCGTCTTCCCCCATGAGCCTTTGATCCGCGTAACAGCACCACTGCCGCAAGCACAGCTCATCGAGAGCACGTTGCTCAACATCATGAATTTTCAAACCCTGATTGCCACTAAAGGGGCTAGGGTGCATTGGGCGGCCAACGGGGATCCCGTGGTGGATTTTGGGCTTCGGAGAGCCCACGGACCAGACGGGGCCCTTATGGCATCCCGTGCCGCTTACATCGGGGGAGTTGATGCCACCTCCAACGTACTCGCGGGGCGACTTTACGGGATACCGGTCCGGGGAACTCATGCCCACTCCTGGGTGGAAAGTTTTCCACAGGAATTGGATGCCTTTCGCGCCTATGCCAAGGTGTACCCCGATGCTTGTCTTCTCTTGGTCGATACCTATGATACACTTCGGAGCGGGGTGCGTCATGCCATTCAGGTGGGAAGGGAGTTGAGGGAAAAAGGCCTCGAGCTGTGGGGCATCCGTCTTGACAGTGGAGACTTGGCCTATCTGAGCAAGGAGGCCCGTCGTATGCTGGATAAAGCAGGGTTTCCGAACGCCTCCATCGTGGCCTCAAGTGATCTTGACGAATGGATCGTGGAAACTCTCAAGAGACAAGGGGCGCGCGTGGATATCTGGGGAGTCGGCACAAGGCTTGTCACCGGGTTTTCATGCCCCGCCCTGGGTGGGGTTTACAAGCTTACGGCCCTGGATGAAGGAGGAGAGCGGATGGTTCCCAAGATCAAACGATCCGATAATCCAGAGAAAATCACCGACCCTGGGGTCAAAAAGGTGGTGAGAATGTATGATAAGAAGGGACGGATGAGGGGGGATGTTCTTTTTAGGGAGGGAGAACGAATCCCCAAGGAACGCTCTTTTCGAGCACATCATCCGATTTTTCCCCATGTGTTCAAGACCTATCCAAAGGGTTTCCAGATCGAAGAACTCATGGTACCTGTATTTCGAAAAGGGGAACTGGTGTATGAAAGCCCCTCGGTGCACCAAATTCGTGAATCCACGCTGAGCAACCTGAAGAAGCTTGATCCCGCCTACAAACGTTTCCGAAACCCCCACAGATACCACATCAGCCTCAGTCCTTCGCTTTTTAAGATCAAAGGACGTTTGCTGCAACAGGCCTCGGAGAGAGAAATGGAGGCGCTGGATTCGTGAGCCCCGAACCCCACGGTATCCGGGTTTCTCAGTCGGTTCCCCCAGAGGATCGGTCCTGCTTCAAAAAATCCAAGAACAGCTCCCTGTATTCTTTGATGAGTTCGGGGATTTTCAGGCCATAGGGGCACTTGTCCTCGCACTCGCCACACGCGATACACCCTTCCCTGGTTTTCATGGGCGCTTCAGCCAGGCTTACGACCATGGCCCTGGGAAATCGTTTCATCTGGGATCTGAAAAGCAATATTCGGGGAATTATTACTCCCTGCTCACATGGCATGCAGTACCCACAGCGATGACAAAAGCTATCGCCCAACTCCTGCCGTATCTTTTCTATCTCCTTCCAATCCTCCCGGGAAAGCGGTCTCGGCGAACGGTACAGGGAGACGATCTCCTCAATCTCTTCCTTTGATTGAATGCCTGCAATGGGAACCACCTGGCCATGGCCCTGCAAGAACCCGAAACAGAGATCGGCTCGCTCAAGTTGTCCCCCGCCCAGGGGCTTCATCCCAATGATGCCCATTCCCATCTCTTGAGCCACTTTGAAGAGTTTGTCTGCCGGGTCATGCTCAACAAAATTGAAAGGAAACTGAAGCGTCTCAAAGAGACCGGTCTTGCAAGCCTGGAGGGCAATATCCGGATTGTGAGAGGTTACCCCGATGTGACTGATACGTCCCTGCTCTTTTGCCAGGCGAAATGCCTCGTAGGCACCCCCTGGCCCCATGACCCGATCCAGGTCCTCTTTTGTGGCGATGTTATGCGCCTGATAAAGATCGATATGGTCGGTTTTGAGGTCTCTGAGGCTATCTTCCAGTTGCTCGTTTACCCCGGCCGCATCCCGTGCTATGGTCTTTGTAGCCACCACGACCTTATCCCGAACCGGTTCAAGGGCTGCCCCTATCTTCAATTCGCTGTCGCCGTAAAAGCGGGCCGTGTCAAAGAAGTTGACCCCCAGTTCAAAACAGTGACGGATAATATCCACCCCTTCGGGCACCTCCACACGGGTAATAGGTATACCCCCAAGGCCGATCTCCGATACGATCAAACCTGTTCTTCCAAGTTGTTTCTTTTTCATCGCTCCCCTCTTGTGAGGGGTCAAATCTTCCGTTGACTGTTAGCCCAAGACGGCTAAACGTCAAAGCGAGATTTGACCCGTTTTTCTGATAACAAGATCAGGTGCTCGTTCTTCCAGCAGTTGAAGGGCCTGCGTAGGGCTGTCTTCCACAATCAAGATTTCCTTATCGTCACCCATGGATCCCTTCCTGTTGAATTCACTTTAAGACTCCCTACTTCACCGATTTTGAGGCAAATATCCCCACATAGAGACGGAAACATTATTGACTTCTTATCGAATTTGAAACAAAATTGCAATAATTGAAAAATCAAGATGCCGTCACATTCATCTTTCCTGGCAATTAATAATTTTATCATGCTGTGCTCCCGCCGGCCCAATCCTGACCGGCCAGAATAACTGTTGATTAGAGAAGAGAGACGAGACTCCACAGTGAATCTCGGGCCACAGAGGGCGTTACGACAGCACCTTGGGTTACTCGGAGCGAACTAAGGAAAATGAGGAGAATCGCGGTCTCCCTGACCAAGGACGGCGCAGCCAAGACGACCTCGGCCGTAAACCTGGCAGCAGGTCTGGCCCTTGCAGGCCAAAGGGTGCCCCTCATTGACACGGACACCCGGGGGCAGACGGGGTTTATGCTGGGTGTTAATTTCAAGAGGAATTCATGTGACAAAGAAACTTCTGGCAGTAGATGATGATCCGGTCGTGCTCCGGTACATAGATCGGGTATTTTCAGAAAAGGGTTACAAGGTCGTAACAGCCGAAGACGGTCTTGCCGCACTGGATGTGTTGAAAACCTATACCCCGGATGTGATCCTTGTAGATATGGTGATGCCAAATATCGATGGGAAAAAGCTCTGTAAGATCTTGAGGGGGATGAAGAAGCTGAAAGAGATCTATCTTATTGCCTTGTCGGCCACTGCTGTGGAAGAGGACATCAAGTCCTCTGATCTTGGCGTAGACGCATTTATTGCCAAAGGACCGTATGAGGAAATGACCCAGCACATCCTTGCCGCCATCGAACAGCCCGAGGTTTTTTCCTCGCGTTGCAAGTCCGGGGAAGTGATCGGCATCGAAAATCTCTACCCCCGAAGAATTACGAAGGAATTGCTCTATGTAAAGAAGCACCTCGAGGGCGTAATCGATAAGATATCGGAGGGGATCCTGGAGCTTGGTCCCAAGGGAAGGGTTCTCTACGCAAACCCTGCTGCACTTTCCATTATCGCTTTGCCGGAGGAAAAATTGCTGGGCCGCGACTTTGCTGAGTTGTTTCCAGCCCCACACCGCCGGAAAATTGTCGAATTGCTCATGGCATTAGATAAGGGGACCGGAACCATCGGTGAGGAATCTCCTATGATGTTAAACGCACGGCTTCTTACCATGGATATTGTTCCTGTGGAGAAAAGTGGGCAAAGGGCGGTGGTTATTTTGAAAGATGTCACCGAACGGAAGATACAGGAAGAAACGCTTCAGGCAAGTGAGGCGCGCCTGGGCAGGTTAATAGATAAGAATGCCGATGCTATTATGATTGTTGCCCCTGACGGGGTCGTTCGTTTCGCGAACCCTTCTGCTGAGAGGCTCTTCGGAGCAAGTTCCCACGAACTTGCCGGAAAGAAGCTCGGGTTTCCCTTACCAACCGGCGAGAGTTCGGAAATCGAGCTCATTGATGCGGAAGGGAACGCGGTGGTCGCGGAGATGCGGGCCGTGGCCATGGAATGGGAGGGGGAGAAGGCCTATCTCGCCTCCCTGAGAGACATCACAGAAAGAAAGCAGATGGAAGCGGAGTTGAGAAAGGCAAATCGAAAAATACTGGAGCAACAGGACAAGGTTATTGAAGAAGAACGGCTCAAAGTCTTGCTCCAGATGGCAGGAGCCACGGCCCATGAGTTGAATCAACCCCTGACCGTTCTTCTGGGGAACATCGATCTCCTGTCGCTTAGGACGGAGGAGCCTCAAAAATTTTCAAGATACATGGAAGAACTCAAAGGGGCGGGAAAGAGGGTTGCCAGCGTAATAAAGAGAATCCAAACCATCCCTCAATATGACACGGCGCTCCATCCGGAGCATGAGCCGGATGCGAACATGGGGCGGGATATAACTGTTCTTTTTGTTGAAGAATCGGATAACGACTTTGAAAAGATGCGGGGGATTTTCAATGAAATTGAGAAGATAAGCTTGAGCCGGGCAAGGAGTATTGAGAGCGCTGCGTCCATACTGGAGCACGACAGGATCGACCTGCTCATGACAGACTATCTCCTTCCCGATGGAAATGCGCTCGATCTTCTCCGATTGTTGCATGAGGAAGATAAGGCCACACCAGTTATTGTCATTACAGACAAGGGGAACGAAATGATCGCTTCACGGGTCATACAGGCGGGTGCCCACGATTATCTTACAAAGGAGTTGGTTTCAAAAGAAACCGTATCCCGATGTCTTACCCGTGCCATGGAAAAGGCCCGTTTAAAAAAGGAGGCAATGCTCGCTCAGGAGATGATGGCCGAAATGGCCACAAGAGATCAACTCACAGGGCTTTACAATCGCCGGTACTTTATGGAGATGCTGGAAAGAGAACTGGCAAAGGCCAGGAGATACGCGACCGGTCTAACGCTCTGCATGGTAGATCTGGATCGTTTTAAGAATGTCAATGATTCTTACGGCCACAGTGCAGGAGACTCGGTTCTTTCCGGGATCGGGGGAATGCTCAATGAAGGCGCCCGTGAAAGCGATTTCGCGTGCCGGTACGGGGGTGAGGAATTCGTCATCATCCTACCCAGTACAGACCTGGAGGGGGCTCGTAATGTCTGTGAGAGGCTGCGAAAGAGTGTGGAGGAGGCCCTGTTTGAATATGACACCATGAGGATCCGGATAACCATAAGCATTGGCATGACCGAATACAGCCCTTCTGATGACAGTTCACTATCGGATCTTATAAAGATGGCTGACGACGCCCTGTACCAGGCAAAACGGGAAGGCAGAAACCGGGTGGTCGGATTGAGGATCGATGACTGACGACCGGCCGGGAAACACAATTTAAATGCCGATGTTACAAGAAACCGTTCTTGGTTTTAGAATTTGCCGCAAAATTGAAGGAGGTAAGCGTAATGACCAAACTGCGGAATGAAGTGATGATCAACGGCATGCGGCTTCGTAATAGGATTGCTTTGCCACCGCTGACAACGAATTACGGCAGCCCGGAGGGGACCGTAACAGACGGGACCATTCAGTTCTACAGAGAGCGATCGAGGGATGTTGGGCTCGTCATCGTGGAGGCTACTGCGGTCCGGGCCGACGGTCGTTTTGTTCCGGGCAGTCTCGGACTATGGGAGGATGGGCAGGTGACCGGCATGGCGCGCCTTGCCAATACAATCAAGGGACTGGGGGCTGCAGCGGTCGTGCAGATCAACCACGCCGGCGCCCGATGTTTTCCCGGCGGAGGGGAAATGCAAGGGGCCTCTCCCTCCGGGTTTGCCTTCAGGCCAGATGTGGCACCTATCACCTTGACCCCGGAACAGATCGATCGGGTGATCGCCGATTTCACGGATGCCGCGGGCCGTGCGAAGGAGGCGGGATTTGACGGGGTGGAGATCCACGGGGCCCATTTCTATTTGATCAGCCAATTCCTGTCACCACTCACAAATCAAAGGAATGACCAATATGGGGGTGATGCCCGCGCGCGGGCCACCTTGGCACTTGAAGTGGTGATGGCCGCGCGGGAAAGGCTCGGAAAAGGCTATCCTATTCTCTTTCGCCTCAATGCCCTTGAGAAAGTGGATGGCGGCCAGACGCTGGAGGATACCCTCACGGTGAGCCGACTCCTGGCAGACGCAGGTGTGGATGCCCTGGATGTCTCCCTGATCGCCCAGTACACCTGGCGGGAAGTTGATGACCAGCGATTCCCTGTCTGCAGTTCCGCCCTTCCAAAGGAAGAGCCGGCCGGGGCGAATGTCCCATATGCCGCCAGCGTCAGGAAGGCCGCGGGCATTCCCGTTATTGCGGTCGGAAAGCTTGGGGAAGGAGAGATGGCCGATGAATCCGTGGGTGACTCGCTGATCGATGTGGTCGCCATAGGCCGTCAGATGATTGCCGATCCCGATGCGGCAGGGAAGATCCTTACCGGAAAGGGCAGTGAGATCGTCCCCTGTGAGGAGTGTATGACCTGCTTCGCCACCCTCGGGCGCGGCGCGCCCATGGTCTGCAAGGTGAACCGGGACCTCCCCGGCGCATCTCATTCCGCTTAGGGTCTGCGCAAGAATAACTTCGCAGAATTGGCGCCCGGATTTAGGTCACCCGAACCCCACTCCAGAAATTTTATTATTTCTCCAGGACTCATTGAAAAGTTACCCCGCTGTCATCATTAAGGAGGGATATCCATGTTTTGGGATGAGAAGATCGAATGTCTTTCCCGGGACGAAATCGTCTCGAAGAAGGAAAAGTTGCTGAGGGAGACCGTACGATATGCTTATAAGAATGTGGCGTTTTACAGGGATCAATTTGATGCACGTGACATGGACCCGGGGCAGATTCGGTCCATAGACGATATCTCGTCTCTTCCTTTTACAACAAAGCTCGATCTGAGGGATAATTATCCTTACGGGTTTTGTGCGGTACCCTTATCCCGGATTGTCAGGGTTCATGCCTCATCAGGGACCACAGGAAAGCCGACGCCTGTTTTTTTTACAAAAAGTGATATGGAAAACTGGACCATTTCTATGGCCAGAAACTGTTATATGGTCGGCATCCGCGAGAAAGACGTGTGTCAAATCGCCTTCCGTTATACGCTTTTCACCGGTGCATTCGGTCACCACCTTGGTGCGGATAGCATAGGTGCTACAGTGATCCCGACGAGTTCGGGGCAGACCGAGAGACAAATTATGATGATGCAGGATTTTGGCACCACCGTTATCCATTGCACGCCCTCATATGCCATTACCATCGCGGAGAGGATGAGGGAAATGGGAATCCATAAAGGCGACCTCTCGTTGCGGCTGGGAATTCATGGGGCAGAGCCCATGTCCGAAGAGCTCAGAGGGGAAATTGAGGAGAGGTTGGGAATCACGGCCCTGCGGGATTACGGTATGACGGAACTGGGTGGGCCGGGGACCTCTATCGAATGTCCGGAAAAAAACGGGTATCACATCAATGAGGACTTTTTTCACCCCGAGATCATTGATCCCGACACATGCAAACCTCTTCCAAACGGCCAAACGGGTGAGCTTGTTTTTACCACCCTCCAAAAAGAGGCCATGCCGCTTATCCGTTACAGGAGCAGAGACATCACCCATCTTGAAACTGAGACCTGCGGTTGTGGGAGGACCCTGATTCGCCACGGACCTATCATAGGAAGGTCTGATGATATGCTGATTATCGGGGGCGTCAATTTTTTCCCGTCCCAGCTGGAGTGTGTGATGCTGGGTTTCGAGGAAATCGAACCCCATTATGTGATCTACCTGAAAAAAAAGGGGCGGCTGGATCATGTCTCCGTGGCGGTGGAGACACATCCGGATTTCTGGGCAAACGCTCCCGGGGAGAAAATCGCCGAACTCGTTCAAAAAATTGAGACAAAGGTGAAAAATGATATCGGCTTCAGGATGCAAATAAAAATTGTAGAACCACTCACCATCCCCCGATCAGAGGGCAAGGCCCAGAGGGTTGTTGATGAGAGGTAAGAGGCTAACGCCTGAGGTCAAAGATGAGTTTTCTCTCTTCTCCCGAAGGGGAAAGTCGCATTCGGAGATGCCCGCCCCAGCGTTCATCATCCGGGTTGGGGAAATCCTCTCGAAAATGTGCCCCCCGGCTCTCTTCTCTTTTGAGGGCTGCCTCAAGAACCAATGTCGCAGTTCGGGCACCATGACGGAGTTCCAATGCCCGTCCCACATCAGTCGGCATATCTCCAACAGGAAGCTTCAGGGCCGCCGCACGGATTGCCTCGACCTCCCGCAGGGCTCGGCTAAGGCCCTGTTTGTTTCTGATGATCCCCCCATCTTCCCACAGGATCTGGTTGAGCCTTCTTCTGAGTTCGGCCAGGTTTGAGACCTTCTTGCCTGTTGGTGATTCAAAGACAGGCGGGACCAGTTCTCCCAGCAGGAGGTCCTTCCTATGATCAGCGGTCTGTTTTGCCCAAGCTGCAGCGGCAGTACCGGCCCTGGCCCCGAAAACCTGGGTCTCGGTAAGGGCGTTACCTCCTAACCGGTTCGCACCGTGAACTCCCCCTGTTATCTCACCGGCTGCATACAGACCCGGGACCGAAGTGGCTCCCTGGGAGTCAATGCACACACCTCCCATCACATGATGTGCCATGGGAGCTACCCGGAGAGGGCGGTTCTTGGCCCCGTAACGGACGCCCACGAGCTCCAGCGTAGCAGCAGAAAAGGGGTCTTTACACCATGATTCCTCCGACACATTCCGCAAGTCCAACCAGACTTCACGCTTTTGCCTATAAATCTCCTTGAAGAGCGCTTGAGAGAGCCGGTCGCGTGCCCGCTCGGCGGCCGGGCGCTCTTGGATACCATATTTGCTCAGAATATCTTCCTCCCGGCTGTTAAAAAGACGCCCGAGGTCAGCCAGCCGAGGGGGGATTATCAAACGGGACACTCCGGGTTCGGCCAGACCCAATGGATAAAATTGGACAAACTCCATATCTTGAAGCTGTGCTCCGGCATCCAGTGCAAGGGCATAGCCATCTCCCAGCATCCTTGGGGGATTGTCATGTCGAAGGTAAAGGGCGCCGGCGCCGCCGGTGGCAAGGATCAGCGCCCTTGCGGTAAACGCTATCCAATTTTCACCGGTACCCGAGTTGGCTACCACCCCCGCTCCATCCTCTCGAACCTTTACGTTTGCTACCGTCATCCCGCCCATGAGACCCACCCCCAAATCCCTCGCCTTTGCCAAGAGACAGGTCACGATCTCCTTACCCAAGACCGGGTAGCGACCTTTGGAGAAAAGATATCCACGGCGCAGTTCTCCCTTTATGCCCCATTCCACGAGCTCCTTGAGCCGCATGGGACCCTCTCCAACCAAAATGTCAACAAGTTCTTTTTGGTTGATCCCCCGCCCTGCCTGGAGGGTCTGTGCTGCATGGTGTTCAAGAGAGACCCCTTCCTCGGTTCCGGCAAACACGCCCCCGCTAAAAAAAGTGGAGGTTGCCTTTCCCGGGCTGCCTTTAGAAATCACACAGACATCCAGTCCCTCTTCCCGTGCTGAGATTGACGCCCTGAGACCTGCGGCGCCACTCCCCACAATCAATACATCACAAGAAATATGCTCCATAAGATTCCTTTTTCCCCGAATTTTTTTCCACAGCCGATGGCTTGACCGGGTTGACCGGCGTTGGAAAGGGGAGACCAACATTTGAGGGAAAGTAGAGAAAGAGGGCCAGCTACCTGGATCTCACCGTGCCAATAATTTCATCAATTCCGGACATCCCCTGTTCCTGACAAAAGGTCCTTAGCCCCTCTATGATATCCAGGTTGGCCCTGGGATTTACAAAGTTGGCCGTCCCCACCTGAACAGCCTTTGCCCCGGCAATCAGGAATTCGAGGGCATCTTGATAGTCCATGATTCCCCCAATCCCGATCACCGGTATGTTGACGGTCTTGACCACCTGATAGACCATATGGAGGGCCACAGGCCGAATGGCAGGACCGGACAGGCCTCCGGAGATGTTGCCAAGCCTTGGGAGGCGGATCTCGATATCTATTGCCATGCCGGTGAGGGTGTTTATAAGCGATATCCCATCTGCGCCGGCCTTTTCCACGGCCCTGGCCATCACCCTGATATCCGTGACATTTGGGGACAGTTTGACGATTACGGGCCGGTCGGACTGCTCCAAGACCCGCTCCGTTACCCTGGCAGGCCCCCACACCGCAGGCCATTGATGCCTCCAGAGAGACTTGGCAGGGGATACGCCATAGGGTGGTCAGGGTCACAATTTCCTTCAACATGGCCAACGGACCGCAGGCGAATACAATCGCCCTCCGTTCCCCGGGTCCTGCTGCGTGCTCCTTCAGGAGTTCGGTGACAGGCCCCTGATGACCTGCCGTGCCATCATCGGTTGCGATGGAAATCCTTGTATCAATGCCAGCTTTTTCTGCGGGAATAATCTCCTTCGCAGATCGGTATCCGGCCAGAAATGCCAGGTGGTCTTTGTCGATGGCCTGTGCCAGGAAGATAAGGGGGGCGATTCCGATGCCGCCTGCCACCAAGAGGGATCCAGCATCCGGTGGCGGGAGCTTAAATCCGCTTCCAAGAGGGCCCAAAACCGATAATCGCCTCCCATTGGTGGACCTTGACAGGATCGCGGTTCCCCTGCCCACAATCCGGTAGAGGAGACAAAAGATCCCATCCCTCTCAACCCTGGAGATAGAAAATGGGCGTCTCAAAAGCGGGTCGATCCCGTCAGTAACCCGGAGCATGACAAATTGTCCGGGCCGGGCCGCAGCAGCGATGCGGGGGGATCTCAGCCCCATATGGTAGGTCTTGGGGGCAACTTCCCTATTAAATACAATCCCCGCTTCTTCTTCAATCACGGTAACAGTTCACCTATTTTTGACAGGATCAACAGGATGAACGTGATTTTTTTCTCATCTTGTTGATCTATTAGTTCAAATCCTTAATCTTGCGTTTTGCATCAACCTTGGTTTCTCCAAAATTGAGGTCTCGTAAATAGTCTCCAAGGCCGGCACTCCCGCGAAGGCCGGAGAGCAGAAGTGGTTCATTCCCCTGGATTCCCGCTCCCCCCTTCGCGGGGACAGGCCCAGCGGGAATGACGAAAACAGGTAATTTCTGGCTTTTTACGATTTCATCAAAATTCAGAATCAGCCCAACTGGTCTTCCCGTTGCAACGAGGTAATTCACTAATTGAACTTCATAACTTTCTTCTCAAAATCGTAACTATCCTGTTATCCTGTTCATCCCGTCAAATTCTTTATTCCTCGGTGAACTATTAAAAATCATGGGACCCATCCATTTAAGGGCCTTCCGCAGTACCGACCCCATATTCTTTGACCAGTTTCTTGTCAAACGGGGCCTTTCTTCCGTCACAGCGTTTACGGGGACAGAGCTGACAGCTGTAGAACGTGACCTCCGTGGGGAAATAGATACCGGATACTGATTTCTTCGGGATCATGAGAAGGCTTTCGCTCAACCTGACCCCGATGTGGGCCTTACCACCCTCGAAGAGTGAGAACAGAGGGCGTTGCTCTTCAATGGGCCAATCCCCCAATGAACCCGGGCTCATAAATGATACACCATCAAGGGCAAACCTGCTGCGCAGTTGATCTTCCAGGTATTTTCGGGCCTTGACCAGGGCCACATTTCCGATAGAATCAAGAAAATATTTTTCCAACAAGTCCTCGCGTGAACCGGCCATTTCTTCCAACTGCTTCCCAATGGTGACCACATAGGCAAAGATCCGCCCCACCGCTTCCAGGTTTTTCCTCAAGACCCGGCTCTTGAAAGAAATGCCATCGATGATTACCTCGTCTTCAAGTTTTTCCTCCACATAGCAGACCTTGTAGACAGCACTGGGCTTGATCACGGCCGTTGCTGTCTCAACAAGGGCCCCATCCAGATCCCAATCCCCGGTCCGGTCCATGTGGAGCTTTTTCTTGATTACATTTATGTCCAGTTTCACTGGTATATTTTCAAGTTTTTCCATGCGAAGGAGCTTAAGGGAACTGATCTTGGGTGTCAATGATGAAACAAACACTCGGGTTTTTGATCCCCTGGCATTCGGCAGGAGCATCCTCTCCGGCAGAGCATTTACTATTTGTATTATCTCCCGCATTTTGGTATCGGTTACCCCAAAATGTCTGGAAACTTTTTCGGGCTTCTCTACATCCCCCGTCGCCTCCAGCAGCTGAGCAATGCCTGGATCGCCAGCAATGAATTTTAGGGAAAAATATAACAATTACGAAGAATTAAGAAAAAATGAGAGAGAAGGAACAGACTACCAGATCCTTTTCAGGCGCGGGAGTTCAGGGATTTCAGTGATGGCGCCCCATGGCGGAGGCATTGAACCCGGAACTTCTGAGATAGCCGACAGGGTGGCTGGCGATGAGCATACCTTTTACAGCTTTGAGGGGTTAAAAGAGAGGGGCAGCTTTGACCTGCATATAACCAGCAAATTCTTTGATGAGCCCGTTGGGATCAGTATCGCTGGAAATTCCAGGACAATCGTGGCTATCCACGGCTGTAAGGAGAAGGAAAGCATTGTCTACATCGGAGGCCGGGACACGGGCCTAAAGGCCAAGATAAGAAGCGCCCTTGCAGAGGCCGGTTTCGGGATTAAGGAAAACGCCAGCTATCCCGGAATGGACCCCTTGAATATCTGTAATCGAAGCCGCTTTCAAAGAGGTGTGCAACTGGAGATCTCTATGGCGCTCCGGCGATTCATGTTCCACAATCTCTCCCGCACGAAACGGATAAACACCACGGCGATTTTTGATAAGTTCGTCGTTGCCTTAAGGCAGGCGCTTTCTGATCCCCGCTAGACCAAAAGGCCATCCCTCTCAAAGAGATCTTTTCACCGGGCGCGGGATGCTAATTTGTGTCCAGGCCTTTGACATACCCTTGCGCATCACTCAGCATACGCTCAAACAGCTCCTTAACTGTGGGAATATCGTGGGCCATACCGATTCCCTGACCGCAGGAGATGATCCCCACATTCAGGTCGCCCTCGCTATACATCTTCTTGGCCTTTTCCCCGGCAGCAATCTTCAGGATCTCTTCAAGACCCGCCTCGTCCGCCTCCAGCTCCGCAACCTTCTTGGCAACCGAATTGGTCCACACCCTGTGCGTGGCCCCGATGGAACGCATGACCAGCATGGTATCCAGTTCACTTGCCTCGACCAGCGCCTTTTTCAGATTTTCGTGAATGGGGGCTTCCCGGGTGGCCAACAAACGGGTGCCGATAATAACACCCTGAGCGCCAAGGGCCAGGACTGCAAGAAACCCTCTCCCATTTGATACGCCCCCCCCGCCTATCACAGGGACCTTAACACTCTCCACAACCCTTGGTACCAGGGCAAGGGTTCCTATATCCAGTTTCCCTGTGGCGCCACCATTTTCGTAGCCTACCACCGTTATGATATCCGCTCCCATATCCTGGACCTTCAGGGCATACCTGACTCCCACGCACTTGTGAATCCATGTCAGGCCCGCATCTTTGAAACGCGCACACAGATCTTCAGGGGCAGAGTGCCCGGAGGTCTCCACAATCTTCACACCCTTGTCCAACAAGACATCCAGGTAATCATTATTGTCAATTGGCCGCATCATAGGGAAGAGATTTAGGTTGACGGCAAATGGCTTGTCAGTGAGCTCCAAGGTGCGGTCGAGGGCTTCCGCAAATTCCTCCCGACTCTTGTAAATGGCCGAAGCAAGGATACCGAGCCCTCCTGCATTGGAGATCGCCGCTGTGAATTCTGATTTTGAGATCCACATCATGGTGCCCCCGATGATCGGATACTCGATATCTAACATCTCTGTAATCTTGTTCTGGAACATGAAAAACCTCCTGTCTTTGTTTACGTGCTCTCAATAATCTCGGGCACCGTGGGGTTCAGCCGTTTCTTTCAGGCGCTCTCTAAACCTGAAACACCCGAACCCCACTCCAGAAATCCCGTTCTTCTTCCTGAACTTATTGAGAAGTTGGTTGTTTACCACCCCGATTGTCACAAGACATCAGGGTTGCCGGTTTTTAGATAAGTTGGTGCAGTTTTTGGAGCAGGTCGGAGTATTCCTCCCCCCCGAAGCAGTACTGCAACTCAGTGAATCGCTCCCTGAGGGCCTTTACCCCTTCCACCACAGTGGCATCCTTTGTGATAACGTCACGAATCAGTTCGGCCAAGTCCCGGAAATCATTAGATCCCATGCCAAAGCGGGTCATTTCGGAGACCCCCATCCTCAAGGCCCCGGAGGCGGTAAACCCCTCCTCTCTCGGGCTCGCCTGGTAGTTGCAAATGATGTTGTTCGCCTCAAGCCGGTCGGCCATTTCCGGCCCGTGGCCATACCCGACCTCAACCACCACCTGGTGGGTCTGGGTAAAGTCGATGGTCGGATCACCGGCAACATCCAGACCGCAATCCTTTAGCGCCCTGGCAAATGTCTTTGCATTGGCGATGACCTTAGACTGGTATTCATCCTTGAAATGATTCATTTCGTACATGGCCATCAGGAGCCCCAGGAGTGTCCCCAGGTGGTGGTTGGAAACGGATCCCGGGAAAGTCCGCCGACCCAAGGCCTCCCACAGCTCATAACGCTCCTCGCCTTCTTCAAGAGAACTCCCCACGACACCCCGCTGGGTACCAAACAAAGTCTTATGGGTGGACCCGGTCACCAGGTCCGCCCCTTCGGCAAACGGCAGCTGGAAGTGGGGACCAACAAGCCCCAGCACATGGGCCATGTCGTACATCACCACGGCGTCTATCTGCTGGTCCTCCAGGAACCGACGGATCTCGGCCACCGGCTCCCTATGGATAACCATACTCTTTCCGAAGACGATCAATTCAGGCCGGTATTCATCAATCAGTTCCTGCGCGCTAAAGACATCTATCTTATAAGGGTTATGGGCCAACACCGGGAAATTTATCACGGCGGGGCGCTCGGTCCGCGGGTCCCGGGCCACAAAGTCCTTGAGTGCGCCCATGGGCTGGGCGCTCAGGTGTCCTCCCTTTCCAATATGGTTGTTCATCACCTGACGAATCCTGCGCGGCTCCTGCTTGCGGTCGGTGCGATTTATGTAGTCCAACATGGCGCTAAAGACGGCGGTGTTGGCCATCTGCCCGCTGATGAGCCGTGTCTCCACTTCCTGGCAGCCGAGAAATTCCTTCATCTCACCTTCCAGCAGTCTCTCCACTTCTTCGATAAACTTGGTTGCCTGGTAGTAAAAAATTTCGGCATCGTAAAACGCCTTGGACTTTTTGTGCTCGGCATAGCGGAAGGCCGGGTCCATGACCGACAGGAGCCTTGCCATGGGCGAGATGGTCATCTCAGAGGGAATGAGATTGATGCACTCCCGCTGCCGCCACAGGGTATTTTCAACCGCCTTTTCAAGCAGCCTTTGTACCTTTGCCGGTGCGTTGCCGGATGGCGGTTTCTCTTTTGAAATCTGTTGATCAAAGATAATGGGCCGGGAGTATGGCGGGGCATCGGTACGCAGGTGATAGGGAACCACAACCCCGTCAACTGATTTTCCCCGGATCTCTACGGTCAGTTCCTCATATTCAATGATGTCGCTGTCCAAATACGCCAGGCAAATGGATCGCAGCGAGCGTTGGTCGGTCTGAGCAGAACTCAGTCCTTCTCCCTCAACGGTCCACATGGGGACCATGGTACCGCTTGTGATGTAGCCCACGTGTTTTTCATCCTTGAACAGCCTGGCACCCTCCCTGGCAATACCCCGACCCAAAACCGCCACGGGCCTTATCAGCCGGGGAAGGTCACGGATAAGGGAATAATCCCGTGAGACGATCTTTTTTAGTGCCTCGTTCTGTTTTACCAGGGCCTCCCGGCCCAAAAAATCCCCTTTCAGAGGAGAAAGGCTCACGGCAAATTTGGACAAGGGGCAGGCCATTATGGGGATTTCATTGCCATCGGGATCTTGGCCCAGTTCATGTCCGTATAACGGCATGCCCGCCTCCAGGCGAAGAGTGTCCCTGGCCCCCAGACCAATGGGCGTGGTGCCTTCTGCCACCAGCTTGTCCCATATCATCGGTGCATCGTCTTTATCTGGGAAGAGCTCAAAACACAACGGCTCACCCGTATATCCCGTACGCGCGACCCTGACCGGGGCACCCGATATGGTTACATTGCTCACGGCATTTCTCGTGGGCTCGGGGAACGGGCCGGAGTCTACGACCCGCTCAAGGATCTCCCGCGACCCGGGACCTTGAAGTGAAATCATGGCGATCTCTCGGGAGAGGTCCTGCAAATCCACGTCGTCAAACCCCTTCAAAAGCCTTTGGAAATGATCCCAGTCTTTTTTAAGGTTTGCCGCATTTACGACCAACAGGTATTCCTCTTCCACAAAACGGTATAGGTAGGCATCATCCACAGCCCCGCCGGTTTCAGTGGGAATAATCGTATACTGGGCGCCTACCACTCTGATATCCAGGGCCTCGGCGTTGTTGCTCAAGACGTGCTGAAGAAACGGGAGGGCCCCGCTTCCCCTCACCGTGAATCTTCCCATGTGCGACACATCAAAAAGCCCCGCCCTCTTGCGGGTGGCCAGATGTTCCTCAACGATTCCCGTGGGGTAGAATATGGGCATCTCCCAGCCGCCAAACTCCACCATCTTGGCGCCCAGACCCACGTGGCTGTCATAAAAAATGGTTCTTTTTAGTTCGCTCATCAACTATCTCCTTCTCTCCAAAAAAAGAACCCTCCTGCTAATTAAGGGCGAAGTGAACGGATCAAAATCACTTCAACAGGAGGTCTCACCTTTAACACTATTTATTCAGAAGGGAAAACCCGGGCCTCTGGACTAGGTCAGAGCAAAACGGCTCTGCCTTTGTATGGCTTGACATGGAGTTGTGGAGTAATGGAGTATTGGAACATCGTAGAAGGCGATTATTTTTTCCAAAACAAAAACTGTTTGTACGCTCCATCATCTCTGTTCAAGGTTCTTTATCAGCACTCCAACACTCCAGTACTCCATCACCCCTAGAGCCAATGAAGTTCCGGTAAACTTATCCCCTCTGGGGTAAACCAAAGCCGGGCTCTCTGGCCTCGGATCTTTACATTACCAGTCTCGCCCTTCTTCGTCAATTCAAGAAAGAGATGCAGCAAGGGGTTGTTGTTCACCATTTTCCAGAAAAACTACCTCAGTGTATTTACATTTATATCCCCCATATGATAGTTTACGTCCTCTTTATTCACAATGTATATCGCTACTTTGGACTTCCCATTTGAGGGAGGCCGTCCCAAGAAATTATTACGAAGGAGAGGTGCTCATGAAAGAAATCAATGAATTGATCTTACCCGATGATCTTCGTTATGCAGTGGATCATGAATGGGCCAGGGTGGAAGGCGATAGGGTAAGGGTCGGGCTCGACGACTATGCACAGGATCAGCTCGGGGACATCGTCTTTGTGGAACTGCCACAGCCGGGTGAAACACTTGAAAGGGGGCAGGAATTTGCAACCGTGGAATCGGTCAAGGCCGTTGTGGAGTGCTATCTGCCTGTCAGTGGAGAAATTGTCGCCGTAAACAAACAGCTTGAGGATTCCCCGGAACTGATGAACGAAAGTTCCTACGGTGACGGATGGATGGTGGAGGTCAACCCCAAAGACCTCTCCGAAATGGACGACCTTATGACCAGCGCTGAGAACCTGGAAAGGCTGAAAGGAGCAGAATAAATGCACTTATTGCCCCATACCGATGAAGATATCGCCTCAATGCTTGAGGCTGTGGGGGTGAAGGACCTGGACGCCCTTTTTTCTACAGTCCCTGAGGATTGCCGTTTGAAGGGAAAACTGGATCTGCCAAAGGCCTTGAGTGAATGGGAACTGAACCATCATATGGAGGCCCTCTCTTCCACCATGGGTGTAAGCCCCGCGTACAAGGTTTTCATAGGGGCTGGCAGTTATGAGCATTTTATCCCTGCCTCGGTTTCTTACCTCTTGGGCCGCTCCGAGTTTGTGACATCTTATACCCCCTACCAGCCCGAGATGAGCCAGGGGACACTACAGGCCATTTATGAGTATCAGACCCTTATTGCCCGTCTCCTGGGCATGGAGGTGGCAACCGCCTCCCACTATGATGGCGCCGCTGCCCTGGCCGAGTCATTGCTAATGGCCATCCGGGCGACCAAACGGACAAAGGTGGCCGTCTCAGGTCTTGTCCATCCCCTGTATCGACGGGTCGTTCAGACCTATTTTGAGCCTACCGGCTATGAGGTCCTGGAACTTCCCTATCTTAAAGAGGGTGTGACGGAACTTGCCGCGCTCAGGGAAATGGATGATCTCGCAGCCGTTGCGATCCAGTCGCCCAACTTCTTCGGATGCATTGAAGACCTTGAAGGGACAGCCCAAGCGGTCCATGACACGGGAGCCCTCTTGGTGGCCGGATTTACCGAGGCCGTTGCCTATGGCCTGCTCAAGAATCCGGGAAGCCAGGGTGCCGATATCGTTTGCGGAGAGGGCCAGAGTCTTGGTATCCCCCGCTCCTTCGGTGGACCGGGTCTTGGAGTTCTTGCAAGCAGACAAAAATTTATGCGCAGTCTCCCCGGACGTCTGGTGGGTCAGACCAAGGATCTGGATGGGAAAAGGGGGTTTGTTTTGACCCTCGCCACAAGGGAGCAGCATATTCGCAGGGAAAAGGCCACGTCCAACATCTGCACCAACAACAGCCTTTGTGCCCTGGCAGCTGCCATGTACATGGCCTCTCTGGGGGGTACGGGAATGCGGGAACTTGGCGCCCTCAACCATGATAAGGCCGAATACCTCAAGGGTGAACTAAAAAGTGCAGGGTTTGGGATCACTTTCGACCGGCCCACATTCAACGAGTTTGTTGTGGAATTTCCACCGGGGTTTGAAGTTACCTACAACCATCTCCTGGAAAAAGGGATCGTGGCAGGGCTTTCCCTTGCCCCTTATTACCCCGAACTTGCCAACCACTATCTGATGTGTGTAACGGAAATCATCTCCAGGGAGGATATGGACACCCTGGTCAGGGAGGTGAAATCATGAAAGAGCCTTTGGGTACCACAGGTCTTTTGCTGAATGAGCCGCTTCTCTGGGAAAAGGGTAAAAAGGGGAGACGCGGGTTCTCCCTGCCCCCGCGTGATATTGAACCCGCACACCTCGATAAGGAGTTCACGGGTGAGGGCCCGGATTTTCCGGACCTGAGCGAGATGGATGTGGTGCGTCACTATACAAGACTCTCGCAGTGGAATTTTGGGGTGGATACGGGGATGTACCCTTTGGGCTCCTGCACCATGAAGTACAACCCCAAGACCAATGAAAGACAGGCGGGCCTTTCGGGCCTTTCAACCGCCCACCCCCTGCTTCCGGCAAGTTTGAGCCAGGGGGTCCTGAAACTGATGTTTGAGTTGGGGAAACACCTTTCCGAAATCACCGGCATGGACGCCACGACCCTTCAGCCTGCAGCGGGTGCCCACGGCGAGCTGACCGGGATGCTTCTGATTCACGCCTTTCACAAGAGCAAGGGAACGCAGCGTTCAAAGATCATTGTCCCGGATACGGCACACGGGACAAATCCGGCCAGCGTCGCCCTCTGCGGATACAAGCCAGTGCCTGTAAACTCCGATGAGAAAGGCATCCTTTCCCTAGCGGCGATCTCCCAGGTCATGGATGAGGATACGGCCGGCATCATGATAACCAACCCCAACACACTTGGACTCTTTGAGGAGAACATCAGAGGGATCGCCCAAACCGTCCATTCGAAGGGGGGGCTGGTCTACTGTGACGGCGCAAACCTGAATGCAGTGATGGGTGTGGTAAAGATGGGAGACATCGGAGTCGACGTGATGCACCTGAACCTCCACAAGACCTTTTCCACACCCCATGGGGGCGGGGGTCCCGGGTCGGGACCCGTGTGCGTAAAAAACTCGCTTGAGCCATTTCTGCCGGTCCCGCGCGTGGAAAAAAGGGATGGACAATATGTGCTGTCAGAAGACTATCCTGAATCGGTGGGCAAGGTCCTGGCCTTTTATGGAAACTTCGGGGTCATGGTGAAGGCCTACAGTTATATCCTGAGCATGGGACCGGAGAATCTCAAGAGGGCAAGCCAGCTTGCCGTGTTGAACGCAAACTACATAAAAGAAAAATTAAAGGGGACCCTGCACCTGCCCTATGACAGGCCGTGTATGCATGAATGCGTCTTTTCGGACAAATACCAGATGGCCAACAAGGTTGCCACCCTGGACATGGCCAAGAGGCTCATGGACTACGGATTTCACCCTCCAACGGTCTATTTTCCCCTTGTGGTACACGGCGCCATCATGGTGGAACCCACCGAGACCGAGTGCAAGGAAGACCTGGACCAGTTTATTGAGACATTCGAGGTCATCGCAAAGGAAGCCCGGGAGGACCCGGATCTTCTCCACGAGGCCCCGAGGAAGTGCAAGGTCAGAAGGCTGGATGAAACGACGGCGGCCCGCAAGCCTTGCCTTGCAGGATAAGATGAATTTTTCATGAAAGATCAGCCCTTGGAAATCGTCATCGTCGGGTTGGGTGCAGGTGGGCTTTATGCCTCAAAGAGCGCCCTCAGCTACAACCGAAAGTGCCACGTCACCATCATTGAAAAACGGGATTTTGACCAGTTTTCTCCTTGCGGTCTCCCCTTTGTCATCGAAGGGGTGGTAACTGACTTTGATGGTCTGAAGTACGATGTCCCTGAGATAAAGAATAAGCTTACCAAACTCCTCAATCACGAAGTGGTCTCTGTTGACCCGCAGGCCAAGACAGTCAAGGCGGTAAATGTATCCACCTCGGAGACAAGAAAGCTCAGGTATGATGCATTGATACTTGCAACGGGTGCATCCCCAATCAACCTCCCCATTCCCGGGGCAAGGGAACTGAAGGGAAAAGGGGTCCATTTCGTCTCAGACATCGAGGACAGCAGGGCCCTCCTCGATGCGGCAAAGGCATCCGGAAAGAAAAGGGCCGTGGTGGTTGGCGGTGGCGCTACGGGCCTTGAGGTTGCGGTGGGGTTGAGGAAACTGGGGCTTGACGTGGCGGTCACCAAGAGGACCGAACCCCCGTTCCCCAGGAATCTGGACCCTGAGATGGGGAAGATGATTGTTGAGCATTTGGAGGGCCTGGGAATAAGGGTCCTCTTTGGTAAGGGAATAGACCGCATCAACGGGGTCACCCATGTGGAATCGACGGAGATCTCAGGTGAAACCATCGACTGTGACATCGTGGTCATGGCCGTGGGGATGCGACCAAATTCCAATTTGGCCGAAACCATGAGCGTAAAGACCACAGAGGGGATGGTCCTGGTGAACAACCGAATGGAAACCTCTCTAAAAGACGTCTATGCGGTTGGAGATCTGGTTCAAACCTATTCCCGAATAGATGGAACCCCCGTTACCATGCAGCTTGCCACATCCGCCTACCGGCAGGGGATGACAGCGGGGATAAATGCGGCCGGCGGAAACAGCCCCTATCCGGGGGGGCTCAATACCCTGCTTACAGTGGTGGGTGGCTTGGAAATCGCCGCCACCGGGTATACCCTGGAGACGGCCAAAAACCTGGGGTATGATGCCAGGGCGGTATCCACCAAACGAGACATAAGACCCCATTACATGCCCAACCCAAAAAAAATGAACCTGAGGGTCATTGCGGAGAGCAGTAACGGGAAGATTCTCGGGGCACAGGCCATTGGGGAAGAAGGGGCCGGTTGGCGGATCAACATCTTTGCCCTGGCCATACACGGCGGCATGACCCTTTACGATATCATGGACGCGGAACTCTCTTACAACCCCCCTGTCTCCCAGATGTATGACCCCATCTCCCAGGTGGCCGAGATCGCCCTCAAGCGTCTCAGGCTCCCGCCCAAAGAATGTGACAAGGTCTTTTTTCCCGAAACAAGACAACCCGAGTAGGACTAGGCAAAGGACATCAAAAGGGTGACGCACACACGGGGAGAGAAAAAGTGGTTTTTGACCGAGCTTCCGGTTGTTGATTATGGGAAGGCCCGGGATCTCCAGCTCAGGCTTGTGGCTGAAAGGAAAACAGGCGTCATTGACACAGACATTGTCCTTATGCTGGAGCATCCCCCTGTTTTTACCCTCGGCCGGAGGGGGGGAATAGAAAACCTTACCGTCTCAAAGGAATTTTTGGAAAAAGAAGGGGTTTCCGTAATCCAGGTGGAGCGGGGCGGGGATATTACCTTCCACGGTCCGGGTCAGATCGTGGCCTACCCCATTTTAGACCTGAACGAGACACGGCTGAGCGTGACCGATTATGTGGAATGCCTGGAAGAGGTCATGATTTGTACGGCGGCCGACTGGGGGGTCATGGCGGAGAGAAACCCCATCAACAGAGGAGTTTGGGTCGACCTTAAAAAATTGGGGAGCATCGGAGTAGCCGTACGCAAAGGGATCTCCTTTCATGGGATGGCACTCAACGTCAATCTATCTCTTACGCCTTTTAGCTGGATAAATCCGTGCGGCCTCGAAGGTGTTGCTGTAACCTCTCTGGAAAAGGAATTGGAGCAGAAGATATCCATGGAGCAGGTGCGGAGGAGAGTGAAACATCACATTGAAAGGGTCTTCGGAGTTGAGCTTGTTCCCAAAAATCTCTCGGAACTGCCTAGGCTACAAACTGCATTGTCACCGAGAGTTACAAGCGACTAAAGTAACCTGAAATTTACCTCGTTAAATGCTAAGCCTTGTTTCACTGGGGTGTCTAACCGCCGTCCTGGATTCCAGCTTCAGGAACGGGGTCATGAATACCCGAGAATCTCAATAAAGGAAGACAGTTTGCTTACGGTCAATTCACTCGAATAGTTTCGCTCGTCAGTCATATCTCCCTCAAGGTTTAACGCTGGTAGACCCCTTTCTTTCATGGCATCTCGGACTAGAGGGAAGGCAATATTTTCGCCATGGCAGGCCGGTGTGGCAAAATGAATTGTCCCATCGACATCATATTCTTCCGCAAGGTTTACCAGTGCTTTGACTCTTTTTTCCGCTCTTCCAACATGGTGATTTTCGAGCGCTTTACGAGCCAGCGAGTCAAAAGGATCACTTTCATCAAGCTCTGACCACCAAACCCTTGCCGCTTCCACCATGGGGACACTAACAGAGTGTTCTTTCAAGGTAACAAATATGTTGGTTTGTTGGACCGGTACCCAGGGATACCAAAGAACCCGATATTTTTCCGGTAAGGCGGTCCCGTTGTGAATCCTCTCCTCCAACTCTTTGATAATCAATTGATGGATGTCATCCCTCAAAGGAGATCCCCAGAAGAGGGCGCCACCCAGGGCAAGCAAGCATGCCTTAACCGGATTGTAGGGGAACGGTTTTGATTTCATCAACTCGTTTATCCGTTGCAAGGAGTTCCTCGCTTTATTTGACCAGCGGATAGCTTCCCTAACTTTATCAATATCCAGTTCTTCCCCCGTTATTGACTGCAATCTTGACGCTATTTCCTTTAACTGTGCAGTGACATACTCTATTGACGACATACTGATTTCGTTCGGCACGTCAAAAAGGATACTTTCTTTTCCTTCATGATTTGCGACGATTTCATTTGCCTTTGCCTTTCCGTGGCAATAATAACTGGAGGTAATATGGAGATCGCCTTTGGGTAGCATACCCTGGATCATACAGGCAATTATCAGGCGGTCAAACGAGCAGATATCTCTTGAATATCCCCTTTTTTCCGAAGTGATCATAAGGGTTGAGCCATTTCCGCTGGCAGCTGCTGGAAGGTTATTACAGGCAATTTCAAAATCGAATGGGGTCACGTCAAAGGCCCACAGAAGTTCAGTGGGGAATGCATATCCTGACACATAGACAGTTTTAACATCTTCGTCGTAAGCGCGAACCATGGAAGAGGCCAACTCCTTCGTAAACAGATCAAAGCCCCGTGGTTTTTTCGCTAATCTCGGCTCCATGAATGCCTCTATCTTTTGAAAACTACTTTTCATCATTTTTCGCCTCCTTTGGAAATAAGAGATTTCATGTCCATTGACTACAAAACATCCCCCCTCACTATTTCAAGAAAAGCCTCAACCCTGATCTTCAACCGCTCAACATCGGTCAAGAGATAATCATTTTCAAGGACCAATAAAGGGACTTGGTTCTCTTGCAAAAACTGTTCAATTTGAGGTATCTCAAAGAGGCTATAATCACAGTATTTAAGATTGCTATAGATGATACCCCCAATCGAATAATTCTGAATCAACTCCTTTAACCGTTCGATCCTTAGGTCAAATCCAGGCATTCTGGGACAGGGCGGCTTGAGCAAATATCTTCGGGCCAGGGATTCAATTTTGTCAGGACCAGCTTCCACGAGATCAGAGTAATGTTTCAACCCTTTGCAGGTATCAAAAATAATGACTGAGCCTTTGGCATTTTCTACCAAATCAAACAGCGTGGGATTATCAAGGGTATTCCCCATCACAAGAATTCGTGCATTGTCTGCATTTGAGCTGTCCGAAGGCCTTGGTTTAAAGGCAAGATCTTCCAGCTTCAGCGTTTCATCATCCTTTGGAGAACTCATCTCCTCCTGGCACAGAGAGAAAAGCTCACTTCCTTTGAGGCGGGGTGGGAACTCTTTTTGCCCTTCAAAAATCTTCCCAAACATTACCCTGCGATTGTTCATGAGAGAGATCGCTGATTGAAGTTTCGGCGATATATCGACATCATAGGTCTTTTCTAAACCTTTTTGCAGCGCTTGTAGTTGATCAGAAAAATATCTTATGCCGTATTTGTCTCTATTCTTTGGTACCTCCAGCATGAATGTAAAAGGAGTTTGAACGTATCGCGTCCATAGGTCATACAATTTCCGCATACCATCGCACGAGTTTGTGAAAATGATTCCATCCAGATGCTCTAGTCTATTTCTCAAACCTGAATCCAGGATGTTCTTTAGATAAGGGCAAATATTTGAAAATACGTACGAATCAACTTTTCTTAGTTCTTTGACTTGCCCTTTAAGCCTCACAGGTTCCAAGCCCGAAGCTATTATCAATTCCTCCGGAACGTACGAACAAAACCAGCCTATCCTCTTCTTGTCTTCCATGATTTCCTCCCCCTTGGCCGAATACACCACCTCACGACCCAAAAAATGGACGTTTATGTGAAAGGGGTGAATCAGGCTTTTATCGATTCCAGTAAATGATCTATGATTTTGGCAACTGTTTTTTCGTTAAATTCTTCCTTGAACGAGAGAAGATTCATCATGTTCATCAAAATACCCACGCCGTCGAAAAGCCAGCCCAGAACGGCGGAATTCACATCTTTCCTGAAAGAGCCTTCCTGTATCCCTCTCTGGATGACCTTATTAATCAAGTCCATATAATTCTGATGATCCTGGTGCAGCCTCTTGAGGATCTCCGGGTTCTCAACCTCGGCTATAGCCTGAAACTGAACCCTTAGTTCATCGGGGTGCTTGCTCATTCGCCTGAAATAGGTAAGACCCATATTTCGCAGTGCCCTGTAGGTGTTTGGTTCTTTATTGATCTCCTCCTGCCAAAAAGTGAGGATTCTTGACGACATATGCTTGAGTACTTTTAGATAGATGGCATTTTTCGAGGGGAAATGCTTGTATACGGCCGCCTCCGAAATACCGGCTTCACTAGCGATATCCGCCACTCTTGCCGATTGATAATTGTTTCTGGCAAAAACTTTAACCGCACACTTGAGTATCTGTTCTTTGCGTTTTTCAGCGGGCAGTCTTTTTTGAGGCATGATTTTCCCCTTAAGTAAGTTAGAACTTACTAACTATTATTCCAACAAGAAACCACTTGTCAAGCTGGAATTTCATCCAATCGTGTGTAAAGGGACAAATCTGCTCTTTACTCTTTCGTGATTTTTGATATGAATCAAGAGCCTGATAAGGCGAATTCACAGCAGTCACATCTGGTTGTATAATTACATTCCTGATGTGACCCCATTCTTCACAACAAAAAGGGAGGGTCATTCATGGCTGATCGGCTGGAAGGAAAAGTGGCAATGGTGGTTGGCGCCGGCCAGACGGCTGGGGATACGATCGGTAATGGCCGCGCCATATCATTGCTCTTTGCACGGGAAGGCGCCCGCGTTTTTCTTATAGACCGCCGGCTGGAATCCGCTGAGGAAACACGGGTGATGATCGAAAACCAAGGGGGTGAAGCCTTTTCCTTTGAAGCGGATATTACTCAGGCTGAAGACATTAAAGCAATGGTGGAAGCCTGTGTGGGTCGATTTGGTCGAATCGATATCCTGGTCAACAATGTAGGAATCGGGACCGGCGACGCAGGGCCAGTGCAACTGACGGAAGAGGCGTGGGATCATATCTTCAGCGTAAACTTGAAAGGTGTGTTTCTCACCTGCAAATTTGTTCTCCCTTACATGGAAACGCAAGAAAAGGGAGCGATCATTAACATCTCGTCGATCGCCGCGGTATGCATGGCAAACATCCTTGCCTACAAGACTTCCAAGGCCGGCGTCAATGCCCTGACCCACGCCATCGCCATGAAGTACGCGAAAAAAGGGATTCGGGTCAATGCCATTATGCCCGGGCTTCTAAAAACCCCCATGGCCATAGAAAGCATTTCTAAAGCCTTGAATATTGACAAAGAAGAATTGATCCGGAGGCGGGATAACGCCGTGCCGCTCAAGGGCGGTATGGGAGACGCTTGGGATACGGCCTATGCGGCCCTGTTCCTCGCCTCGGATGAAGCCAAGTTTATCACTTCTGTAACGCTTCCCGTAGACGGTGGGCAGTGCGCAAAAATCGGCTAAGAGAAGCTCTCCGAGCCGGAGGCCGTGATAATTGATCCAATAAGGGCACTCTGTTGCGTATTCACGGAGAAGAGGTTTTCCCGAAAAAGCGGATTTGCTATCATTGGCGCACATCTCCTGAACATTACGCCCAAGTCGTGCGCAATCTCTCCTCATTTGAAAACAGCCTGCTATTTCTTATGGGCAATTACGATCATACGATTGGTCATGAGTCCGTAGTCCAATTTATCCTCGTGCGAAACAAAATCCTTTTGGATGCTAATAGCGTCAAAACCGGTTGATTTCAACATTGCTGTGATTTTCTCAGGGCTATAAAGCCGCGTGCAGTAGGTTACGTCCCGTATCAGGCCTTTCCTCTTGGAAATAACCATTTCTCGGCCGTAAACGATGTCCTCGTCCAAACTCTTCTTGCGGCAGACTATTATCTCCTCATTCGCCTCATGCCAGGATAGGGGCGTAAAGTGATTCAACGCGTGGTCCCTATTTGGGAGATCCAAGAGGAGTGATCCTTTAGGCATGAGTAATCGGAAGGCTTCTCGCAAGATCTCCTCGTTTTGATCTTCATCAACAAAGTAGCCAAAAGAGCTGGCCATGACTATGATGGCCCTGAACCTCCGGCTGGGTAAGCCTGTATTCCTGGCATCTTTTTTTAAGAAAAGGGTGTTCAGGCGCTCTTCTTGGGCCCTTTCCCTCCCTAAACCTATAAGGGCCTTAGAGTAATCCAAGACAGTCACGTCCTGAAATCCTCTACGGGACAGTTCAAGGGAATGGCGCCCCTGGCCGCCGCAGAGATCTAGGATAGGCCAGGACCTCTCCAGCCCAAGAATCCCCTCTATGAAAGCCACCTCACGACAGGTTAAATTATCGTCGTCCACGGAGCGTGCATCGGTGATGAGATAGGTCCCATCAAAGAGCGTCTTCCACCAGTTAGGATCCACCTTTGACATGCACTATTCCTCTTTTGTCAGGTCAGCACCAAAGCTGAAAAGCCCATCAGAGACCATAAGGGCCGGGCTACCTCGCCAGGGTTGATGCATTGCCAGTTCCTTTTCCTCTGCTCCTAACTGCACCACATCGTCCAGTCGTCCCGCCCGCCAGAGTTCCTCTAATTTGACAGCGTCCCGCCATAAATTATGGGCGTATTCTTTGAGCTCAGCTATGTGCTCCATTGTCAATAGCCTTGGTCTCAGAGTGATCATAATGGGGCCTAAAAGGTAGGTAAAGCCCAACTCAATGGCCTTCTGTTCAACTTCATTCTGGATTTGCATAAAGGCCTCGAAGCCCAACTTCAACAACGATTGATTGATATTCTCCACTGCCACACGTTGGCTCATGTTACTGTTTAAGATAGCAAGCGGCTGGATTCCCCCACCTGAACCCACGTTTGTGGGAACACCACCAAAACGGGCAAGGAATCCCTGAAGCCCTTGGTCCGTTATGAAACAGCGGAAATCTGTCTGCCACTCTTTAAGACAGAGCGAACGCCCCTCCGGTAGCGCCCATGCGCTCTGCTCGGACCAGATTGATAAAGGGACCATCTCCTGAACAATATAGTCACCTGCGTCCAAGGCAATCTGAATATGTTTCTTGAAGTCCTTTTCCTTATGTCCCACGAAAATACCGTGCCCCGAATATCCGTGCGCAGGTTTGAGCACCAAACCCTTCCAGTGGTTTTCTGCCCAGCCGGGCAAGTCTTCAATGATTTCACCCTCAGGACCCGTGGTGCTGCGAGGATAGAATTGTCTGGTCCAGGGGGTATGTTCTACGCTTGTTTCACTTAACAGGTCCTTATATTTTCCGGTGATCACTTCAAACAGTCCTTTTGCTCCCAGAGGCTCCATACCGCGTGGGTTCACCAAGATACCCTGCCTAATGGCCTCTTTGATTGGCTCGATATCCTCTTCTTGTCCGATTTTAGTCAGGGTACTCATATTAAAATCCATGAAGATAACCGTGGCTTCCTCACCTTTGCAATATACCTTCCCTTTTCTCAGCGAGAGATGACCGGGCCCTGCCAAGGAGGCCTTAACGCCATCCATGCTATTCAGATAATTCACAAAATTTTTGTTTTCCAGTACAACGTCCAAGGTCTCTGTCTCTGCTAAGAGTACAGCGTGCACGGGGTTTCTCCCATGCCGATCTCTGTGGGCACGCAATATCATACGGGCAAACCCGGGAACGGCATTGATCTGTGGATGTTCAAAGTCCAAATCGACGACTATTTCGATGTTTTCCAGAATTAGATCCCACGCCATTTTTCCCAAGAGTTGGGCAGTGCCCTGGTAGTCCCAGCCCCCGGGACTGCCCATGTTCCACTCGCCATGATAGCCCTTTATCTTTTTCATCCATTTTCCCCTTTCAATATCCAAATCCTGAAGTTACACTCGCCTTTTCAAGATACAGATCAATCTACCTTTTGGCAACTGACATCCAGTCTTCTCTCAACAAGATGGAAAGGTATCTCACCTCCGCCCAAAAGCGTGTCATGGAAATGTTTGAGGCCCAAACGAGGGCCAAATTTCTCACGAAGTCTGTCGATCTCATAATTTCCCATAAAATAGCACAATTGATATCCGGGTGTAAGGCAAAACCGACGGACCTGGCGCTGCGCCCTCTTTGAAGAGAACCCGAGGGCCTGGATTTCTTTGGCAGCCTGGGCCAAGGTCATCCTTCCGGTCTGAAGCTTTACGTCCAGCATGGCCCTGAGGTTACGCCAGAGCTGGCGTTTCAACTGGATAAGCTGTTGGCGTGGATCCAGGACGTATCCCAATTCATCAAGGAGTTGCTCCCCGTAACAGGCCCACCCCTCATAGAAGAGAGGGGATTCGATCTGCCGGCGGATTGGATTATGATGATGAATTCGAAGATGATCTAAGATGTGGTGGCCGGGGTAAGTCTCATGGGCCGACAGATAGGGACAATGCCTTGAGATCAGTTCCAGGTCTTTCTTTCCGGGGGTAATGTAAAATATGCCATGGCCTTTTGTATGGCCTGTCAAAGGGGCCTTATAGGAGGCTGTGGCCCTGAGGGATTGCAGATAGGATGGGGTTTCAAGGAGAATGACCTTTTCTCCGGCAGGAAAGGTGATAACGTCTTGAGAGTAAAAAAAGCGACGAAGGGCTTGAACTTCTTTCACATATAATTGCATAAAAGCGTTTGGGGATGTTATAGAGGGAAGCTTTTTGTAATTGATATGGTGCCGGGTCTTATTTCTGTCTATCTTTCGGGCAAGATCATGGATCTTTTCTTGGGTGTTTTGATAAGCGTCTTGAGCTATCTCAAGGATTTCCTCGGGAGATCTGGTATAACCAAAGCTGACGGCAGTGATTTTCTTGAGGCCATCCAGGCCAACTGCAAAATGATTTCCTGAACGTAACTGGAGTAACTGTTGTCTGTATTGTTCCCATGCTTCCAAGACCCTCCGGTTTTCAGAAACAAGCGATCTGCTTCCATCCATCTCTTCTTCAATAAAGGCCCGGACACCATGGTTGAAAAAATGAATAGCATCCATAGTCATATCCAAGGCAAGCTGGCGGGAGATCTCTGGAACGTTGCGCAGGTTTTCAACAGCCACCCGGAAAAGGGGGGGGATTTGTGTGAAAATCTTGTATAGAGTGGATTCCCTCTGGTCTGGGGCAAATCCCTTCTCGGAAATTACTTGATCCGTTGCAAAGAGCGGGATCTTGATATAGACGGTCGGATCATTCCTCCAACCTTCTGCGTCGTCGAATTCCCTGATAAATCCTTCCATGCTTTGCCTGAGCAGGATGGCATCTATTTCGCCCTCCAAGTCTTCATCTCTTTCCGACGAGATTTCTGCTGAAAGGTTTCGGACATACTGAATATGGTCCTGAACTTGTTCCGGCTTGAGATCATCCAAATGACCAAGGTGCCTGATAGCGGTTTCCGACCGGGGAAGAAAATAGAATTCATCATTGGCACACTCCTGGGGAAGACGCCTACCAAGATAGTCAAAGAAATCGTTTGCTATTTGCTTAATCGGTCTTTTCTTCTGTTTTCTGCTTATCATAGCGGGCTCTATAGCAGAGGAAAGGACATAATGAAGCCAAATTATCTTTCAAACCACAAGACGTCAACCACCAATGCCCGGACCCCGATGCCGCCCCTACCGTGGTTGCTCAGGGGGAAATCTGGAGGGAAAAAGAGAGGTCAATCCTTGGCATTGGACAAAAGTGATGTGATGGGCCTAACCAGTCAATCAAGCTGATCCCTCAACTCGGTGGTTCATCCAGGTCAGAGGCTTCGATAGAGACTGTCATTGGTTTTACGCTTCCAGGTTCCAAGTCGGGGCAGATCATTTCTGTCGTTATGCGTGAGACCAAATCTTCACTAAGCAATTGAAGGTTACCAATCGCCATAAGGCATTGAAATATTGTAGTATTGTTGATTATTCTTGGGCAATGTGAAACCGTCGTTTAATACAAGAATCCATAGATTCATCTCACACCTCCGTTCGAAAAGTTTTGCAAATAGACCAAAGGGGACAGGAATTTTTCTCTACAGTCCCATCCCCCTTGGCGGTACTGTACAATGTTTTACCTATTAGACCTGGATGTATTTGAATTTGTCTTTTAAGATTAGATGTATGGTTTTTTGAAAGTTTGTTCCAGAAGACTAAAATATGACGGACAAGGATAAAAAGTATTAGAGGTAATAAAAAATGGTAAGAAAAAAAGATTAGACTTCTACTTCTGATTTAAGAGATAGAAGGTAAAATAAAAAAAATGGTAAGAACGAAGATTAGGTTACTACTTCTTTTTCATGCCGGATGATATTGGATTGGTCCCTTACAAAACATATTCATTATTACTTGTCGAGAATATCGAGTAGGTAAATACAAATGGTCAGATGATAATAAAGGTTATGTTGTATTGAAAGTTGCTCCAGAATTCAAACTCCATCTTTCAGTTTTGGAAGTATGAACGTATCAAGTATTGATGTGCAATCTTGACTTTTGATCAAAACTCCCCTCACCCTGGGAACCCTACATTGCAGAGGACGAAAGTGGATGGACAGGAATTTTTCAACAAGAAGTGATCCATGCCAGAAAGACCGTCAAGAATGTTTCGCAAACAAAAACAGACGTTGAAGAGTTCCACCCAATCGTTCATGATATGGTTGTTGCAATGAAAGAATTTGATGATTTGTGGGGGACCACATAATATATCATGAAAGTATATACCTGATAGGACAAAATCCATTGAATAGAGACTTAACCAATCAATGAACCCTCCAGGTGTTTTCGCCTGTTACACTTCCATTGTTTGTTTGAATAGTTCGTTCAGTTTATTTCGTCCATTGTCCAGTCCAGTGGAGTTGCTACTTGCCATCCGCCTTGTCCAGTCCAGTGGAAGTGAGTTGCCCCCACAACATCATGAGGTTGACTTCAATTTGACACACAAGATCAATTTCCCTATATATAGTCTCTGAACGAAAACCTCGAAATGAAAGCGAACCCAACATCAATAATGATGTTCTAGTTGGTTAAATTTAATTTCATTAATCTAAAATCTGAAATCTGAAATCTGAAATCGTGCCTGAACAGGGTTTTCGTTCAGGCACTATATAAAAGAATCAATGTAAATATTTCAATAGGCAATGTTAATCACAGATTTAACACTATCAGGAAGCTGTTGCATAAAGTATTAAGAATATGAAGTGCAATATTTGAATCTATTCTCCCATTTCAAATGATAGCTGTTCAGGACCATTTGGAAGGGGAATAGTTTCGGTTTTAATCCTTTTTGGTTTGAAAGTCTTTCTAATTGGCTTATCCCGGGTAAAACCCTGAAATAAAGCGGGTTGAACATAATGTCGGTAATCGGGGCATTTTATTCCCTTGCACTTTTCACACTCGGTCACGTCTACTTTATGGTGGGATTTCTTTCGGGTGCACGTGATATAGGGCATGATCCCCTCATATTTCTAACGATTGATAGTTCAGGAACGTCAAAAGTAGGGTTTTAAATAGTTGATAATATTCAGGACAAATGTCCGTTTTTTGCGATTGTTATATATTACCAATAACGTGTTAAAGATCCGAAAAGAGGCCAACAGCTCAGGACTTACTGCTGACTGCCTTTGAGACTATGAGTTTTTGACCTGGGCGAATCACTGTTTTTGGAGTTATTTGATTGAGCCTACATAGTTCGGAAACTGTCAATCCGTATCGTTTGGCTATTTTAAACAAACTCTCTCCGCGACGGACTACATGGTGGGCCTTTTTTGTCGGTGAAACACTTTTCTTCTGAATAGATTTGCCCTTAACCTCAGTGGAAAGTGATCTATTCAATATTTTGACTGATTTGTTGAGTTTTCTGAACTCCCCTTCAAGACGGGTTATTTTTTTGGTTGTACCTTCAAGTTGGTCTAACCGTTTCTCAATCTCTTCAAGCCTGGGTTTAATGGAATTTAACTCTTCCCTGGATCTCTCATCATCGGTGCATGCGAAATTTAAAAAGGGAACCGTTAACAGGACGAGTCCCATACCACCGCAAGAAACCATAAGCCGCACACGGGACATAAAACCACGGGAACTTCTGATTGACTGGGTATTCTCTTCCTTTTTCAGATCGAGCTCCATGTCATCGGCAATATCTCTTGGGATTCCATTCAATTCTGTCTTTAATCCGTGATCCATAGTTTTTTCCTTTCAGCTCATTAGAACAGTTAATCAGGGGTCAATCCTAGCCAAAATAAAAACATTCCGTTGAGAGTTGAATTGAGAATTCTGAGCACCTGAAAACCTTGTGTCTCCATATCTTCATCAAAAGCTATCCCACCAACCGAATTTTTTCAAGTCTAAAAGTTCAGGTGGACCATTATTGAATCTTCCATTTTTGAACCCACCCCGGGAATATCCCCTCATATTTTCATAGTTTCTTTCCAGGACCTCTCCAGATACAAACTGGACCTTCAGTTTCTAACTGGTCCTCGTTTTTTACCGTTCAGTTAGAATCTAAACCAGTTTAGAATAAAACTATATCGTAAAGATCCGGGCCCAGAGGACCCGGCTTTGGTTATCCCCGGAGGGGATTTAGTCTATTGCAATTTGAATGGTTCAAGGAGTGATGGAGTGCTGGAGTGATGGAGTGTTGAAAGAGCTACCTGATCACCTAATGGAGGTAATAGACAAACCCAGTTCCCGAAAACCCACTGCCTTTTATGGTTTTTCCAATACTCCAGTGCTTCATCACTCCAATACTCCAAGTCAATCCTCTCAGGCAGAGCCATTTATCTCTGATCTGGCCCTGAGGACCAGGATTTCTATTTTGGATTAAACAATACTAACATGTATATTTTATAGAACAAATAAAAAAGGGAGAAGAAGTATAAATTTAGCCAGAAAGGAAGTGATAAAACCTATGAGAAAAGACTTTTTATAAAAGCGATTGGGATTATGGTGACTGAAGCTATGTATGACAAAATCATACATTTATGTGATTTACGGGAGCTGGCGATTTCAGAGTTTGTCCGCGATACTCTTGAAGTCAAGCTGGCTCAGGAATCAGTTCTGTTTTCGGAGCAGGACTATCGGTATATGGCTGAGATAGCTAAAAAAGGATACAGGTTGCCGGTTTCAACCTATGTTAGAGGACTCGTACTGGATGAGTTAGGCTGGTGGAGAGAAGGGGGTGATAAGAAGGAGGAATAGGGGGCTGGAGTTAATTTGTGGTAGCTAGCATTTGATCATGCAATTGTCGGAAAAGAGTCTGGACCATGTCTGACAATTTCATTCTATCTCGACGGGCATATCCATGACTTATCTCAACCCTCGATCCGCCCCTCTAAATGATGATATCACACGTTTTACCTCGGTTGACCTAAATAGCAGCCTGCAATCAAAATATATTGCGGATCAGTTAGTGTGCAAAATAATTTCGGTGGGAAGTGGATTCAAGGATCATATAGGCAAACCTGAATGTCGGATTAATAGTCGATGAGGGGAAGGATCGCAAGATATTGTGGTTTCTTTTACCTTGAAGCACAAAGGGGATTTCTCCATAGTCTTTCCCAGAAAAAGCGAGTTCTTATTACTTACTATTACTCATATTTCGCAAATTTTCGCGCAAAACGATATACGCCATGTCCCCCAATATACTCGACAACTGCCGGGATCATTCATTATTTCCCCCCTCCTCCCGGCCTCGGATACTGGAAAAGATTCTTCAAACGGTCCCAGAAATCACCACCCAGCGTAAAGAGACTGATAATGAACATCGCGTCTCCCGAAAGCATAATCAGAAGCAAAATCGTATGCCCGTCCTCTGTTTTCGGATAACCGAAGAACAGGGCGAGCTCGGCAATGAACCAAGGTAAGAAACTCAACAAAAGAAAAACAATTCCAATGTAATACCGTCTTTTACCAACAGGTTTTGCCGGCTGGACCGCTTTGTGGCGAAGGAAGATTCTTTTGAGCTTGGCTCCGAGAATCTTTACAAAGGGTTTGCCGAGCAGGACGACACTGATGGCGAATGCCAATTCGGCAGAACCGAGAAATGCACCTATGATTCCAATAACTTCCCCAATCGGGATTTTGAAAAACAAGATCAGTCCCGAGACGCAGTATGGCACAAAACTGTAAATAAACAGGGTAAGGCCTAAATAGTATTTCCAGTTTTTCTCAATTTTGATATCGCTTTCTATTTTAATTGTAGACTCCTTTTTCTTACTTTTCCTCTTTGTTTTCAGTGGCTTTTAACTATATATGGCCAACGCCACCCAGACAAGTCAGCCGAAACTTACTTCGATTCCACGCTCAGAAAAGTGCTCTTTGATTCTTTGCTCATTGTCCTTGTCGTAAAACTTACGGATTGGATACTTACTATCGAATGTCGTTTTTCGACCGATCTTGTCAAGTTTTTGGATCCAGGCGGGATTGTTGGGCAGCAATGTGGCCTTTCGGATTTTATGTTTTTTGTAAAAGAGTGCCATAGCCTCGATATTTGTTTCCTGGTCAGTTATTCCAGGTATCAAAGGTGTGGGGGTAACAATTCAAAATCCCCGGTCTTGGCTTTTTCATGCAATAAGACGAAATTTCTTAGAATAGACTCGTTGCCGACTCCGCAATAACGTTCGTGCTCTGAAGGATCGATGATTTTAATGTCAAAAAATATCGTGTCAGTATATGGCAGAATCATCGATACAAAGCGTTCAAAGTCAAACAGGCCTGCTGCTTCCAAAAGCGTATGAATTCCTTCCTCTTTGAACCGTCTCAGCAAGAGCGAAGTGAATTCCATAGGCAGAGTCGGTTCTCCACCTGACAGAGTCACGCCGCCGCCGGAGGTGTCGAAAAACGGTTTGTAACGAAGCACCTTGTGAATGATCTCATCTACGCTCATTTCCAGACCAACAAGTAAATAGGGAGACGTCCGTAAAAAAGTAAGTAACTTGCTGTTTTCTGCTTTATTCACTTATTTAGTCGCGGTAAGAATGCCGGTTACCCGGCACCCCCGCACAGATCCCAGCATGCACTACTAATGCACTGGGCTCCTACCTCGGGTGTGTAACGCAGAGACGTTGATTCGCGTATCGAAGATCCCGATTCATCGGGGTGCACACCCCTACTAACGCTTCCCCACGCCATCACTGGTCGTCGAGGCATAGCTCGGGGCCGGAGCGGATCGCTACTCCTTACTCCGTAGAGGACTTGGCTCTAAAGCCTCACCTCCTACTTCATGCCGGTCTTAACCGGCGCTTTCAGGACGTCCCCCTCTTCCTTATGGGCATCTCATATTTATGCGCTCCAGATTCAAAGAAAGAGAGATTTGTTGGAAAAAAGATAGGACCCTTCTTGCCTTCAGTCTGGAAAGTCTCCTATTCATGTTCGAGAGACCGAAAGATGAATCAGATTTTACTTGACATCAGTAAAATTTTCAATATCAAATGTATTGAATGCTATTCTTTGTTAAACGATCTATAAAAATTTTGCCTAAATACCCCCAATTTTGATCTTCGGGAGTGATTGGGCTCTCTTTCAACTTGCCTTTGAGTTTCCATAGGCGATTGTTTTTTGCCTTCAAACCATATGGAGGAGAGATATGGCCGAAGTCTATCCAGTGAACCAGTCGGACGTTTTAAAATTTGGAGACATTCTGTCTGGACTTCTTTCCCTATCCTGGCGGGTGCCTTCAATAGCTTTGACATTGAAAGAGCTCTTGAGTTTTACGAATGATACTCAGATGTCCATGGGAAGCGTTCTGGAACATAATGCAGAAGTCTACGAGAATAATCCGGCCATCCTCTATGAGGATGTGGCGTACACGCACAAGGAATTCAACGAATCCATTAATCGATACGCCCATTACTTCAGATCCGAAGGGGTCAAGAAAGGAGATGAAGTCATAGTCTTGGTGGACAACCGGCCCGAACTGCTGATGATCATTGGAGCGATGTCCAAACTCGGGGCGATCTCTTCGTTGATTAATCCCAATCAACGAGGCGAGATATTACTATACAGCATTAATCTTGCCAGGGGTCAGTATTTTATCGTAGGCGAGGAGTTGTTGGACGCCTTTGAAGAGATCGAGGTTGGCCTCAAACTTGCCGAAGGTGAAAGGCTTTATTACCAACCAGAAAAGGATGAGAGGCCCGTCTCTAAGAACTATACCTACCTCCCCGATCTCTTAAAGGACCAGCCGGTGAGCAATCCGCCGACAACGAAAGAAGTCACCTTAGGGGATCGATTTGCCTATGTCTTTACCTCCGGCACAACAGGCCTCCCAAAGGCCTCGATCCAGACCCACCGCCGATGGTTTGGGGGCCAGTACTGGTTCGGCAAGATTGTTATGAACCTCAAACCCAAAGATGTCCATTATTGCCCTCTGCCATTCTGTCATACCAACGCCCTTAACGTTTCGTGGGGGGCTGTAACGGCACGAGGAACCGCCTTAGCCATACGGCGGAAGTTTTCGGCCAGCAACTTCCTGAGTGATGTGCGCAAGTTCAACGCCAACTCATTTATCTATATCGGTGAAATATGCCGCTATCTTATGAACCAGCCAGAAAAGCCCGACGACGCGGATAACCCGCTTGTTTCATGTGTAGGTAATGGGCTACGCCCGGAGATCTGGAGGGCTTTCAAAGCGCGTTTTGGTATCAATAAGGTATTTGAGCTTTACGGCGCTGCAGAAGGAACCCTGATCTTTACCAACATACTCAATGTCGACTGCACGGTCGGCACATGTCTAACCCCACATGCCTTAGTCAAATACGATATCGATGGGGATGAACCGATTAAAGATGAAAGGGGTTTTATGCAACGGGTTAAGAAGGGTGAGGCCGGTCTGATGCTTGCCGAAATAACGGACAGTCTTCCCTTCGCAGGATACACCGATAAAAAGGAAAGTGAAAAGAAGATCTTTCGTGACGTATTTGAAAAAGGTGACTCCTGGTTCAACTTCGGCGACCTTGTGCTGAATCAAGGGTTCAGGCATGTCCAGTTTGTTGATCGCATAGGTGATACCTTTCGGTGGAAGGGGGAAAATGTCTCCACAAGCGAGGCAGAGAAAGTGCTAAATACCCAAGTTAATGTAGCTGAGTCCACGGTCTATGGGGTGAAAATCCCCGGGACCGACGGTCGGGCAGGCATGGCGGCCATCATTCCCAATACTTCCAATGGAGAATTCGATCTGAAGGACCTGGCAGGAATCCTTATCAAAGGACTTCCGCACTATGCGGTTCCGAAATTTATTCGATTTAAGGATAAATTTGAAACCACCGGTACACATAAGATCAAGAAGACCCGGCTCCGGGAGGAGGCCTTTGACCCTGTCAAGGTCTCCGGCCCCTTGTATGTTCTATTGCCAGGCAGTGAAGACTATGTCCCGCTCACCACAGCGCTTTATGACGAGATCGTAGATGGGACCTATCGGTTCTAGCGGGATAACTCCATCTATACTAGGCCTAATCTCAATAATCCACTGGTCAAAACAGAAAAGCCCTGCCAACCAAATGACAGGGCTTTGAACAATTTGTAAGTCAGGTTACCGGACAGCCTCCTAGGCCATCCAGAGAGACTCCAATGAGGCCTGGAAGTCGATGACCATCTTAGGCTGATTGTTTTTCAAATCCCACGAAACAAAAGGGGTCAATTGATCAAGAATCAATTCTTTTTCAACACCCAAATGTTTCGAAATGGTCTCGGTGGCCTCCTTCACGGTGGCAAGGAGGACCCTATCAATTTTTGTGGCCTCATTGACCGTCTTCAGCTTCGAGTCGCTTTGGAGCTGCTCAAGGGCCTCTTCCATATGAATGGCGTCGATTTTGCGTCGCAAGACATATCCGTTCCCCCTGTCTCGAATAATCAGGAGGATGGGATTCGTTTTCAACCATGCGCTTTTGACCTTTACATTGGGCATCTCAGATGAGATCTGTTCCAATAACTCGTTTCTTTTCTGCAATTCCTGGATCTGTCTCGATTGAATACGTTCAAAAATGTACTCATGATCGTCGATGGTAATTTCCTTGAGACGTGTCGGATCAAAACCCAGATCCATAAGGTCCCCTAGCGTCAGGCTATCCTTGTAAACCTTTCCGCGCTCCTTTAACCAGGCCATGAAATTGGGCCTGCGGTAATTGGGCAGCGATTCGATGATGCGGGCGGGTTCCTTTTTCAGGTCCCCCGGAAGGCGAGATAGCAACTCCAGATCACCTATTCCCAGAGCGCTCTTCTTTACAAGCTCGCGAGGCGCATAGGACTTAACCTGCAGTTTTTCAATCCCGTCGTCCAGGGTGATTTGTTCCGTGGATTCACCGCCGGTGTATCCCAACAAATCACCGATGCGGCGCCTGAATGCAATGAATTTGGTCACGAAACGCGTGAAAAGAAAACGCATGAGCACTGAAGATTGCGGGTTGTCGAGTCCCGTCCCGAAGTAAATCAAAAGTGTATGATATAACTCCCGGAATTCGCTCATGGTTCGCTTAACCATCGTTTCGTTGTCCCGAACGTCTATGAGGGAGCGCCTCCGTTTCAGATGGTACATCAGCTTCAAGATCGGTTGTTTCAGGTCTTTGCCTTCAAGTGCCGGCGGGATGAATATCATATAGTTATCATCCTTGTAGAGCATCAATTGGCCAATGATTTTTTCGACGGGTCTCCAGGACTGTTTGAGATAGATGTCATAGGTGGGATCCTCCGGCGGAATAATATTGTCAAGGATCCCGACTGCAGATTTGCTGATCAGAAAGTCTGCAAAATATTTGAGGATGCGATTACCCAGTCCTTTTCTCCTGAAAGGTGCCGCAACCTCGACGTACACCAGATAATAACAAGGAATCGGCTTTTTCAGATACAACATATTCAGACGTCCGAGGTGCTCTCCGGTCTCTGCCTTGATCTCAAACATCTGAAAGCCATCCTGGGAATATTTGAATTTCAACCGATTGATTCTTCCGCCTTTCGCGGTGGCGTTTACCAGATCCCACAAGTCATTGAAAAGGTCCGCTGCAACTGGGGCCTCCGGTAAGCCTTGACGCATGCCTTCATCTATAAGGGCAACCAGGCTCAGCCGCTCATTGAGACTCAGACCTTTTTTCTTTTCGGGGAGACCGATTGAACCGTTTTCCTGGGTTCTTTCTTCTGACTCCTTTTGTTTCTCAGCGGATTCCGGACCAGGGGGAGGCGGATCTTCCCTGGAAAGACTGAATGACAGCTCGACCCCATTCTTCTTGGAACGTTTTATCATTAGCTTACAAAGGTCATACATGACCTTAAAGGGCTGAATATCCGTCAGGTTGCTGACAAATTGGGCCCTTTCCAGAGCAATACTTTCAATCGATTCTCCGCGGCTGAGCCGTTGCAGAAGGTCGGTATGGTAATTCTTGGTGGCCTTCATTGCCTTTTCCAGGAACTTTCTGACATCATTTTCAATAACGGCGTTGTGGCTCAGTGCGGCCCGCTTAGCCGGTAAATTAGAGAGTTTGCGAATACTATCACAGTAGCCCTTCAGGGATATAAAGTAATTGGGCCAAAAAACGTCCTTTTCAGGGACATAGAAGCCGGTGGCGTCTCCCAAGGCCAACGTGCCCTCCTTTTTTTCATACAGAGAAATATGGCAAGGAGAATGGCCCGGCGTGTCGATAATTTCCCAAGTAATGCCATCGCCCAGTTCTATGGTGTCTCCGCCCTTAACAATCAAGTCTACTTCAAAACGATAATCCTCAGGTATGGGTGGCATTTCATCGAATTCGGCTTTTGCTTTCATGAGCTGGGCAATGCCCAGGTCCACCAGAAGGAATTCATTGTATAATTCCCTCGTGTTCAATATTTTCGAACCCGTAGCACTGGCGAGGAGCTTTATATGAGGCCACTCCATCTTTAGATGAGGTAGTGCGCCGATATGATCAGCGTGGGTGTGGGTCAAAATAACGTATTCTATCCTGCCCGGATCAATACCCAAGGTGTCAATCTGGCTGGTGATGATTGGAAAAGTGGGGCCGGTACCCCCCTCGATGATCATTCCCACTTCCCCAAGAGAGAGAAATGCGGGGAAGGCTGGTGTACCCAACTGATAAAAATTAGGTGTTATGGCAATAGGTTTATGCTTTATGTTTCCCATGTGATTTCTCCTTTATTGATTGAGTTTAAGCAGCAGAACACCGGACCCGTTCTCTTGAGAAATCGAGTTCTAATGACTCTTTGTGTGCGTTAGTTCAAAAAAAAAGCCGTGGGCTTTTAGATGCCCACGGCTTTATAATTGTCAGGATAAAGTCAATCCGTGGGCAGAGTTCCTCCCCTAAAGAAAAAATAAAAAAAGTTCCCAGATTGACATTTTATCATGATTATGCCTGCCTTTTTTGAGATTGACACGACATTAAAGAAGAATTTTGCATTTGTCAACAATAAAAATGTACCGGGGCCTCTTATTTCTCTTCACCCACTGTTGAGCTGATTGTATCTCATGGTGATTGATGTTGAGTGGGGTCAGACCTTATTTTTCTACCTGACATGGTTGCTCGATGTATTTTCTTCCATGCGCGTAAAGGCCCTTTTTTTCAAAATGGGATGGTAGATTTTCCTGAAGCTGTCATAGAAATCAAAGTCATCATCCTCGGCCGCCACTTCCTGCCGTATGTTGACTTGGTGTATCACACAGAGCTGTTCATTTTTATTGGAAGCCTGGAACAGGGGGATTCCCGAAGGCGCCCACAAGCCGGAACCGCCCCAGAAATTGTACGCCCCCACTTTTTGCGCACCCACCGAATTGCAGGCGAGGATCCATATCTGGTTGGTTGCGGCCCGTGCTGCGGCCATGAGATTCCACTGGTAACCGTAGTATTGCTCGTTTCGAATGTTCATCATGGGATAGGCGCGCAGTGCCGGGCCGCGCCAGCTGGCCAGTTCTATGACCCCGTCCACCCGGTTGATCCCTGCGTAAGTTTCATAAAGCTGGGAAAAACACATATCGTAGCAAGTCGTGAAGCCGAAACGGCCCCATGGCGTCTCCACCACCAAGACATCGTCCTGCCCGGAGAATTCGTAAACATTTTCAATGCCCGGAAGCATGGTCTTGTCGTATATGCGATCCTTTTCATTTTCTGAGAGGTTTTCGCAGTTGAACTGTTTGTCCACCACGTAGGTGGAGTTCAGGAACTTGTTTTCAGGCCCGGCCGGCCGTGACGGGTCTGCGGGATTCCTGCGCAGCGCATTGAAGATGATATACTGCAATTGATCGTCCAGTCTGGATTTTAAAACTTTCAACCAGTCCTTGTGATGATTCAGCGCCCCCTTGTTCATATAGGCCCAGCATTCGGTGTAACCTTTGGGGTTATAGGGCCCGAGGCTTTTATCCCAGTCCGGGTCCGGCCAGAAATATCCAGTCAAGGAAAATTCCGGGATCAGGATCATGTTGGCGCCGGCCTTTTTTGCCATATCCACCAGTTTCAATATGCGGGCCTTGTTTTCCTCCACACTGGCGGCTTGTTCAATGCCGGCTTTTGTGTCGGATACTCGGTTGCGAATGTTGGCCAGGGCAATGGAAAGGCCTCGGGAGTCTTTTGAACACGTCCTTTCCACCAAAGCGAATTCTGATGCAGCGGCCAGCTGAAAGCACCCGAAGACCAGGAGGATGCCCAGAATGCCTGCAAGAATCGGCAGCCCGCCGCGGGCATGCCATTGATTACGCTGTCTGTTCACACATTTTTTCTGGTTTATGGGCATCTTGGCCGATCGGTTCATGTCATTCCTCCTTTTCTTATGGTTTGCCTATGTTGGCACAGTGCCGTTTCATCAGCGGGTATGGATCAAGATTCCTCATAAAGCGGCTTGCAATGAGTTTCCTTGGAAAAAAGGGCCATCACCAGCGCAAGCGCCAGCAGGCCCGCCATAGTGGACAATGCTACCCTGTAATCTCCTGCCGTCAATTTCCCCCCCTGGCCTGAAATCCCGTCCAGGATAGCGCCCACGCCCGGCTGAAAAATGGCGCTGCTGGCAACAGAGCATGTGTTCACGAATCCCACGGATATGCCGGCCGAACCCGGAGGACGCACGTCGTTGGCCAGGGCGAAGGCCACTACGTAGGCGCTGCACGCGAACCCTTCGACAATCAACAACACGTAGACCAGAAAGAACGGCATCACAGGCCCATACAGCAGGAGCGCCATCAGGCCCAGCGCCGCAATTGCCGCGGCGCTCATGGGCATTTTTCGGCGTTTGATCCTGTCCGATAACCAGCCAAAGAAAAGAGTTCCTGGAATGCCGCCCACAAAGAGCATGCTCATGGCGCCCTCGGCGTCTACCTTACTTATCGCATAGGCCTGTTCCAGGAAATCGGCCCCCCACAGCGCGCCGAACACGAAAAAAATGGCGTTCATGCCGCTTACATAGGCGCCGCACATCCATGTCTGTCCACTGGCGAATATGTGTTTGATATCGGTAAGGGTTTTCTTGCCCCCCCGTGAGCGTTTCGGGTGGTCTTCCCATTTCGCGACGCCGGCCGGATGATCTCTTAACACAAAAATGATGAGAATAAGGAGGCCCATGCCGAAAAAAGCCAGCATCCAGATGGTGGCCCGCCATCCAAAAGCGCTGTCCGCGGCCGCCAGCGGAGCTTCCCCGCTGATGCCGCCAATCATCCCGATCAGGGATGTGAGGCCTACGAGCGTGGCAAACTTGTTATGGGGAAACCAGTTGGAAA
>JADHXI010000050.1 GCA_016783065.1 Desulfobacteraceae bacterium
ATCGTTGCAATTATGGGCAAATATGCAACATATTTGGATCTCGGGGTATCAGGGGTCGAAAAATACAAATCAGATCTTTTTCCGCTTTTGGACCCAACACTCCAATACTCCAGTACTCCAACACTCCTGATTTACACCCGGTCAATACATACTCTCAATGATATCTTTATACGCTTCACTTACCTTTTTTCTCTTCACCTTCATGGTTGGGGTCAGTTCGTCGTCCTCCTGGTCAAGTATCTTATCCGTTATGACGAATTTCTTGATCTGCTCCACCCTGCTGAGTTCCGTGTTTACCTTTTCCACTTCATCCTGGATAAGCTTGATCACCTCTTTTGTACGGGTCAGGCTTGCATACGTTGTGAACGGGACTCTATTGTCCTGGGCGTACTTGATCACGTTGTCTTCGTCAACGATGATTATGGCTGTCAGGTATTTCCTTCCGTCCCCAATCACAACGGCATCAACGATGTAAGGACTGAACTTCAACAGGTTTTCGATATACTGTGGGGATATATTCTTTCCACCCGAGGTGATGATTACATCCTTTTTGCGTCCTGTTATCCGTAAGAAGCCGTCATCGGACATTTCCCCCAGATCTCCGGTATGGAGCCACCCGTCAATCAACGTCCTCTTTGTATTCTCTTCATCCTTAAAATATCCCTGGAAGACGTTATCTCCCTTGACAACAATTTCGCCGTCTTCCGCTATCCTGACCTTCACCCCGGGCAACGGCTCGCCACACGTCCCCAATCTTATATTATGGTCCGTGTGCATGGCGATCAGGGCCGAGCTTTCCGTCAATCCGTAACTTTCCCGAATATTCACGCCTAGTGCATGGAAATACTCCAGGACGTCCGGGCTGATGGGCGCAGCTCCGGAGAGAGCAAATCGAGCCCTATCGATTCCCAGAAGCCTTTTGATCTTGTGAAAAACCGTGATGGAGACCAGCAGGTTGCTCAACCAAAGCCAAGGGGGAAGCGGTTTATGAATCAATTTCCGGTCTGCCGCCTTTTTTCCTATATACATTGCCAGTTTATAGCTCTGCCTCTTAAACCAGGTGGCATCTTGAACACCAATGTTGATGGCGGAGAAGAACTTCTCCCATATCCTCGGGACCGCGAAGAAGAAGGTCGGGGACACCTCCCTCAAGTTTTCAGGCACTGTGTCGGCACTCTCGGCAAAAAATACGGTAAACCCCATGTTGATAGCGTGATAGACCGACATGGTCCTTTCACCGATATGGCACAGCGGCAGATAGGAAAGGATCACGTCGGTGTCAAAGGCCTGGACATGTTGAGCAAAGGAATTGCTGTTACAGAGAACATTATAATGGGATAGAAGGGCGGCTTTGGGGAGACCGGTAGTACCGGAGGTATAAACAAATGTTGCTATATCATCAGGACGTGTTTTTTCAAGTCTTTGTTCGAAAAGGCCCTTATTCTTTTCGTCGAATTCCTTTCCCTCCTGAACCAGTTCGCCAAAACTCATCACCATGGGATCATTGAAATGCTTTAAGCCTTTCATGTCCATGACGATCATCTTTTCGAGAGTTGGAAGCTCGTTCCTGACCTCAAGGGCCTTATCCAGCTGCTCTTCATCTTCGACAAAGAAGATCCGCGCCTCTGAATGTGAGAGGTGGTACCTCACTTCCTCGGCCGAACAGGTGGTGTATACTCCGACTGAGATTCCGTTTACGGAAAGGCTCCCCAGGTCTGCGTAAAGCCATTCCGGCCGACTATCACCGATGATTGCAACACGGTCTCTTGGCGCCAACCCAAGGGCAACCAGGCCCATGCCGACATGCCGGACCATCTCACCATATTGGCGCCAAGATATCTTGTTCCATATTCCAAATTCCTTCTTCCTAAGTGCCACACGATCATCGTATTCTTCCACGCGGTTGAAAAAAAGCTTAGGAACAGTATCCGGAATCACCTTATTCATCTCGCGCCCTCAGGGCTTCATTATTTCCTGGCATGGTTCCGAAATATGTTCACTACACCTCGCATCTTTGGAGTCGGGCTCGATTTATAAAAAGAGGCCCCCCTTGTGAGGGATTGATTTGAGACCTGAGAGGGGCCTTGATTCACACCTTATGGCTTGTCTCGCGGGTCCAGCCAGCCGGTGAGTTTCTTGAAATCACCCTTCTCGGCCTTGACAATGAATGCAGAGTGGGCGCCGGCCCTTAATTTGGGTCCAAAGGTTATGTTGGGTCCAACTCCGGTGTTAAAATCTCTTATTCGGTCCATCCCCTTTATGAAGGTTTTTCGGGTCAGATCTGGACCTGTAAGTTTGAGGCCCTCGCAGAACACCTCTGCAAAAAGGTACCCGACACTGTGATAGAAGCTCGGTTTTTTCAGTTTTGAGTATTTTTGTGTCCTTTCAAGGTATTTCTTATAACCCGGCTTTTGAGATGAGAGGAGTTCACCGCACATTACACCCAGTACGCCATCAGCGGCCGGGCCTGAAAGCTTTAGTGTAATTCTGTCTGTAGCAGCGGAATTTATCACGAACGTAGGTTTCCACCCCAGTTTCGCTGCCGTTTTTGTCACCGCCGCGGTCTCCCTGTATATGGTAGCCAAAAAGCAATACTCGACTCCGGCTTTCATCATTCGCACTACTTGGCTGTTAAAATCCACGGTTCCCCTCTTATAGCTTACCGTGGCGATGATGGGGATTCCGTACATCTTTGCCTGCCGTTTAAGGCCGTCGAGGCACTCTTTGCCGAAATCATCATCCTGATAAATCATTCCAAGTTTCGGTTTTTTGACACCCAGATCGTTGACAACGTAGTCCAAGCCGATCCGCATCTGGTCCTGATACAGGGTCAGGAGCTGAAAAACGAGCTTCTTTGGAGGATAGGCCAGTTTGCTGGAAAATGACCCGATGCCCACCAGAGGGAGCCCGACCCTTTTCAGCGCCGGTACCATAGCCAGTGTCGTTGGGGTCCCCTGCCCCCCCACGATGGCAAAGACCTTGTCGCGATCGTTGAGCTTGGCCACTGCACCCGCTGCCCGGGAAGGCTTATAGCCGTGGTCCTCAACAACCTGAGTGATCTTGCGGCCCTGGATTCCGCCTTTTGCGTTGACGGCTGAAAAATATACGTCCATGCCGTCGGCCAGGGCTTTACCCACAAAGGCGGTGGGGCCTGTCATGTCCAAAGATGCACCGACTTTGACCGAATTTTCAGTCACACCTTTTTCTGCGCCTGAAGCGGGAACCACCCCAAACACCAAAAGGGCTGCCATACAGACCACCAATCTCTTAATTCGATTTGTGTTGCCGTTCATATCCCCCTCCTTTCTTACTCTTTAAGGTTAAAGTTGGGCTTCCTCCTTTCCAGGAGGGCCTGAAGACCATCCTTCCAAAATCGTGTCTGAATCACGCCAAGGCGTGATTTTCGTTCAGGTGTCAAAAGGGTTGCTGGTTCCATTTTGTCAGCGCCACGGGTGAAACACTGATCACTCCATGCTGACAACAATACGAACCGGATTGCCCACCTTCTTCTCAAGATCTGAAATCCCCTGATTTACATCACCTAATGGGATGACCGAACTCACCGATTCACTTAAATCAAGTTTCCCGGCCGCCGCAATTCCCATAAGTTTTTCTAAGTCACCGATATCGCTTCCAAAGGAGCCGATTAACGCCAAATCGTTGTACACAAAGAAAAATGGAGCGATTATGTTGATTCGTTCAGGCCCTATGCCGACTGCTACGGCCCTCCCGCCCCTTCGCAGCGATCTCACTGCCTGATCGATAGCCGCGTTCACACCTACGAATTCGAAGGCCACATCCACCCCGTACCCACCGTTGGCGGAGATCACCTCCTTGTACGGTTTCTCGACACCGGCATTTACCGTGATGTCCGCTCCTACCTTAAGGGCCCTTTCGAGGGCATGATCGGATGTGTCCACGGCAATAATTTTTGCCGCCCCTGCCAATCTGCAAAACGGGATGGCATTCATCCCCAGTCCGCCGCACCCGAAAATTGCAACAGTCTCACCTGGGCTCACTCGACCTCTTTTCGTCACAGCGTGAAAAGGAGTCGCCCCGGCATCGGTCATAATTGCCGCCACCCTGAAAGAGACATTGTCCGGTATCCTTACCAGATTCTTGACGGGCATCACGATGTAATCCGCAAATGCCCCATCCAGGTGCATTCCCAGAACTCTTGTATTTATGCATATCCCGTCGCGACCTTCCCGGCACTGGGGACATATGCCGCAGGTGACCTGGGGGTAGATTGCCACCCGGTCTCCCCTTTTCCAGCCCCGGACTCCTTCTCCCAAATCGCTGATTACACCCGAGGGTTCATGTCCCAGGGTTATGGGGGTATATGCAGTGGGCACGGTCCCTTCCAATGCAGTGTGCACATCTGTTGCGCAGATTCCGCATGCCTTCATCTGGATAAGCGCCTCAGATGGTCCTGGTTTCGGGATGTCGACCTCCTCGATAACCAATGGGACCTTGACCTCGTGAAGTCTTGCCGCTATCATCTTTTCATCGCTCATCTGATCCCTCCTCTTTAGAGCCCGATGCTTCTGGCTATTGTGTTCCTGTGAATTTGGGAGGTGCCTTCTCCAATCTCTAAGAGTTTGCAATCCCTATAAAACCTCGAGACCGGATACTCGTCCATAAAACCGTATCCCCCGTGGATCTGTACGGCCTCGGCGCAGACCTTTGAGGCCATCTCTGTGGCAAAGAGCTTTGCCATTGAAGACTCCTTGATATGGGGAGCGCCTTTACCTGCTAACCATGCAGCTTGGTATGTCAGCAGTTTTGCCGCCTCAATCTGAGTGGCCATATCGGCCAGCATCCATTGAATACCCTGAAATTTTCCAATGGGTTGTCCAAACTGGTACCGGGTTTTGGCATAATCAAGGGCTGCATCGTATGCCGCCCGGGCCATGCCCACTGCAAAGGCCGCGGCCACAATACGCCCCTCGGTCAATGTCCCCATGGCCGCCATGAAGCCGGTGTTCTCCTTCCCTAACATATTTGACGCCGGAACACGGCACTCGTCGAAGACTAGCTCTGCTGCCTCCGACGCCTTCATCCCCATCTTCTTCAGCTTCTTTGACACGGAGAACCCTGGCGTCTCCTTGTCCACAATGAAGAGACTGATTCCCTTCATTCCGAGAGAGGAATCGGTCACCGCGGTGACGACGACAAAATCCGCAAAGGTCCCGTTTGTGATAAACATCTTGGTCCCATTTATTATGAAATCATCCCCCTCTTTCTTTGCTCTGGTGGTCATGGAACCAGGATCCGAGCCCGCCCCAGGCTCGGCAAACCCCCAGGCACCGATCATATCACCCCGTATTCCCGGCACGAGATATTTATTTTTCTGATCACTGTTTCCAAAGAGCAATATCCCCGACATGGCGAGATAAAGATGAACATAGATTCCCAGATAGATCCCCGGTGATACATATCCAAGTTCCTCTGACATGATCACGGAAAACATGGTATCGCCCCCGCTTCCCCCAAATTCCTCGGGAAATCGGGCGCCCAGGTATCCCAGCTCCCCTATTTTCTTGAAGATGAACTGCGGGTACTCTGCCCTATCCTCGTACTCGTCAACGAGGGAAGCCATCTCGTTTTTGGCAAATTTTCGTAAGGCGTCGCGAAAGGCCTTTTGCTCGTCTGTCAGGGCAAGATCAATCATGATTGCTTCTCCTATTTGCCTTGAAATACAGGCCTTCTCTTTTCCATCAGTGCCTTGATACCTTCCCTCGCGTCGGCAGACTGGATGCACAAGGTCTGGGCATAGCACTCAAAATCAAGCTCTGTAGTCAGATCCTTTTCCAAACTCCCCGCGAGTGCCTTTTTGGTCATTTTAATGGCAAGGGTTGGACCGTTTAGGATCTTTTTTACAAAGCGGCCCACCTCCTCATCGAGGCTTTCAGGAGGCACTACCCGCGTGAGCATACCCATTCGATAGGCATCCGGGGCCTCAACCAGTTCACCAAGCATAAGGATTTCCGCTGCCCTTGTGGGGCCGACCAGTCTCGGGAGCAGGTATGTTGCCCCGGCATCCGCGCCGGCAAGCCCCACCCGCACAAAAAGGAAGCCAAATCTGGCCGTCTCCACCGCAATCTTGAAATCGCAGGCAAGGGCTAATGTTGTGCCACCGCCATAGGCATCTCCGTTAATCCTTGAAATGACAGGGATGTCCAAGGTCCTTATCTCCTCGATGCACTCAAGGATTGCCTTGACGGCCCTGTCGGCCAGGATAGGGTCAGCATTGACCCTCAAGACCTCCTCCATATCGGCACCGGCACAAAATGCTTTCCCTTCTCCGGTCAAAACCACCACTTTTAGGGCTTCATTCTGGCGTAAAACCCTGAACGCGTTTCTTATATCGATTCCTAATTGGGCGGTTATAGCATTGAGGACAGCGGGGCGGTTCATTGTAATCGTTGCCGTCGCCCCGTCGACAGCCAGATCTATCGTTTCATAACCCATGATCTCTCCTTTCCCTATATAAGTTGTGCTGTTATTTTCCGTTTTTGTCACCGGGAGTGAGAGCTGAATCCAACGTATCATCTTTTTTTCAAACTCAATATATCACGGGCTTCGTCAGGCGTAGCTATCGACCTGCCGATCTCCCCGGCGATCCTGACTATTTTTTCAATAAATTGAGCATTATTCTCTGCCATTACTCCGCGAGAGATATAGAGATTGTCCTCCATCCCCACCCTTACATGCCCACCCAGCAACATCCCCATAGTGACCATGGGAAACTGGTGAACACCGATCCCAATGACCTGCCAGGTGGATCCCTCTGGCAGGGTTTCGCTCAGATAGAGAAGATGCTTGGGCGTTGGGGTATTGATCTGACCGGGAATCCCCATGACAAAGCTGAAATGCATCGGCCTGACTATGGCACCGATTTTTTCGAACAAAAGGGCATTGTTGATCATGCCCGGATCGTAGATCTCAATCTCCGGTTTGGTCCCGGCTTCCAACATAGCCCTGGCGATCAGCTCCAGATCCGAATAAGACTGGCTGAGTGTAAAATCCGAAAGCCATTTTTGGTTCTTGAAATCATACCGCCCTGTCATTGTAGAGCCGATGTTGAACGAGGCTAGCTCAGGTTTCAAGGCTGGCACCATACCTATCCTTTCCTGCAGAGAGATTTTGGCTGCTCCACCCGTGGAAAGGCAGATAACAAGATCGCTTTCGGCCTTTATCCCGTCTACTATTTCCTTGAAAATCCCGGGGGCTGCCGTGGGCTTTCCTTCTCTGTCCCTGGCGTGGATATGAACGATGGCCGCGCCCTTCTCTCTGCACTCAATGGCTTGTTGGATGATCTCCTTGGGCTGTTCCGGAAGGTTGGGGTTGGCCTCCTTGCCTTGCTGGGCCCCTGTCAGGGCCGCAGTGATGATCAGTTTTTCCATCCTATTCTCCAGTAAAACGGGCCTTTCTTTTTTCCACAAAGGCACCCATTCCTTCTTTCTGGTCTCTGGTCGCCCAGTTAAGCCCCACGGTGTTGACAGAGAAATCTATGGCCGCCTCAAGGTCCGTGGTCATCCACTTGTTGATAATATCCTTCTGCGTCTCTAATGCCTTGGGGCTCTTTGAGGCAATTTTCTCCGCCCACTTCAAGGTCTCTTTTTCAAGCTCCTCCCGGGGAACGATACTGTTAAGAAGATTAAACTTATCAGCCCGCCTTACATCCCAGAACTCCCCCGTGTAGCATAGTTCCTTTGTCCCGAAGATCCCGATTGCGGCAGGCAGGATGGCCGCCTCTACGATAGCCGGGATCCCCACGTTTATGTTTGGTAGTCCGAACCGGGCATCCTCCGAGGCAATGAGGATGTCGCAGGAAAGGGCAAGCTCCAGACCAGCTCCAAGGCAAAGGCCATGAATTGACGCGATGATCGGTTTCCCTATAAATCGGCATGTACCGAAGGTCTCGTGGAGGAGCTGGCCCATCCCCCGGGCCCCCCATGAGTCCATATCCTTGACATAAGCGACGTCTATTCCGGAACTGAAACCTTTATCGCAGGCTGAATTCAACACCGCGACAACCACCTCTTTGTCTGTGGCCAATTCCCGGACCGCAACCGTTATTTCCTCAAGCATCTCACCGTTCAATGCGTTCAGGACTTCAGGACGGTTCAGCGTGATTGTTCCCAGCCTGCCCGCTTTCTCATACTTGATCGTTTTATAGGTCATTTTGTTGTTTCTCCCTGATGGCAATTTAAAGGCCGCTCTGTTTTGCAATTATCTCCCGCATCACCTCATTCGTGCCTCCCCCAATGGTGAAAGCAGCCACGTCCCGGTAAATCCGGCATACCGGGTACTCCTCCATATACCCGTACCCGCCGTGCATTTGAAGCACCTCGGTGGCCACTTCTTTGACTAAGCTGGCAGTAAAAAGCTTGGCCATGGAGATTTCCTTTTCTGCCCTGATACCACTGTTTGCGGCATCTACGGCAAGGTAGGTGAGTTGCCGCGCGGCCATGATGTGGGTGTAGAGGTCTGCAAGCCTGTGCCTCCATATTTGATATTCGACAATAGGACGTCCAAAGATCTCCCTGTCCTTGCCATACGCCACGGCCTCCTCCATGAGGGCCTCCATGGCACCGAGAGCGAATCCACACAAAACGATCCTTTCACCCTGAAAATGGTGCATGATATATTTGAAGCCTGCGTTCTCTTCGCCAATTATGTTTGACGCTGGAACCACACAATCTTCAAAAGCGAGTTCCGCTGTAGCTGAACAGTGGACGCCCATCTTTTTGAGCTTCCGGCCTACCGAAAATCCGGGTGTGCTGGTTGGAACTATGATGAGACTTACACCGCCCGTACCCTGGCTGCCGGTCCGCACTGCCAGGAGGACATAATCGGCTATGGACCCGTTGGTAATGAAGGTCTTGGACCCGTTAATGATAAAGGAATCGCCCTCCCGCCGGGCCGTGGTCCTGATAGCGCCCACGTCCGAACCTGCGGAAGGTTCGCTGACTCCCAGGCACCCAAGGAGTTCCCCTTTGACGGCGGGGACCAGGTACTGTTGCTTTAACTCCTCGCTCCCTTCATCATGGATGGCGGCGGTGCACATTTCGCATTGCATGAGAATGGAAACGGCAGCCCCCATATACGTGGATTTGGCAAACTCCTCGCAGAGGATCAGGGTATACCAGAAATCAAGGCTGCTCCCCCCATACTTCTTATCATACCGAGCCCCCAGAATTCCCAATTCACCCAATTTCAGGAAGACCTCCCTCGGGACCTCTCCAATCTCCTCCCAGTCTTCGGCGTTGGGATGGATCTCCCTCTCAACAAAGTCCTTCACCGTCTTCCGGAACATATCGTGTTCACTTGCAAATGGATTCATCTGGCCCATTTCGTATATACTCCTTGCTCCTGAGGCTTACATATCGAGTTTGAAAAACCGTATGGCATTATCCCGCAGCACTTTCTTCTTGGCTTCGGGTTTGAAACCCAGTTCCTCGACCTCATCAACGCACCGCTTAAAGGAGAGGAGTGGGTAATCCGTTCCCCAGAGAACCTTGTCTTGTCCCCAGGAATTGCTGTATTTCTTGAAGGAATCAGGCCAAAACTTTGGAGCACGAGCTGAGGTCTCGACATAGACATTGGGGAACTTCCAGGCCAGGGTCATCATCTCCTCGTGCCATGGTTGGCCCAGATGGGCCCCGGCAATACGGAGCTCAGGAAAGGTGAGAGCCACCTCGTCCAGATAGATCGGTCTCCCGCATTCCGAAGGCAGAAGAGGCCCCGTATGCCCCACCTGCAACACCACTGCAATGTCCAGTTCTACGCACTTGGCGTAAAGGGGGTAATACATTTTGTCGTTGGGCGGGGCGCCCACCTTTCCGTTCCCGTAGGCATAGGGTTCGAGCCTCAGGGCACGGCAGTTGTACTCCTTCACACACCTTTCCACTTCATAGTAGGCCGCCATCCCGTCCCTCGGGTCTACGGTGCAGGCCATGGCAAACTTGTCAGGATGTTTCAGGGCCAATTCCCCGGCTTCTGTATTGCTGCAAAGCACCGCGCCTTCGAAAATAAATGACGAGAGAAGGATCTTTTCAACACCTGCATCTTCCATCTCTTGAAGCATCTGCTCCAGAGTCTTGCCCTTTCTGAATACCTCGTAAACGCCATAGCGCTTGAAGATATGCCAGAATGAATCCGGCCAAAGATCTGATCTCTCAGGTGTGATCAAGGTGGCCCAAGCATCGATTGCACCTATTTTCTCGCTCATTTTATTCCTCCTCACTCTAATTTTCAGATTTAGGGCTTGCGCAGAAATAACTTCGCAGAATTGGCGCCCAGATTTGGGTCAGATTTGGCTGCGCCGATTGAGCAAAACCACTGAAATAGTATTACTATTTAGAGGATTTTGCGATTGAGACGCAGCCAAAGATGACCTGAAGATGGGATGCGAAAATGTAAAGTTATTTTTGCGTAAGCCCTTAGTTACTTCCCTTTGAACCGGGGTTCTCTCTTTTCTGAAAAGGCCCTCGGGCCTTCCTTGGCATCCTCTGTCTGTCTGATCGGTTCCGCAAGAAACTGCTCTAATCGCAACCCCTCGGCCAAGGGGAGGTCCAGTCCCCGGTAAATGGCCTCTTTGGCAGCACGGACCGCAAGGGGCGCGTTCCGGCATATACGCTCCGCCGTTTTGATCGCTTCGGCCATCACATCCTTTACCGGGACAACTCGACTCACAAGCCCTATTTCCAATGCCTCTTGGGCATCAATGCGATCGGCACACAGGATCATCTCGAGGCTTTTGGTAAGGGATATCAGCCTGGGTAACCGTTGCGTTCCTCCTGCCCCGGGGATGATCCCCCTGCTCACCTCTGTGAGCCCGAAAGTTGCGGTTTCAGCAGCGATTCTGATGTCGCAGGCCAGGGCTATCTCAAGTCCTCCTGCCAGGCAATGTCCGTTAATGCCGGCGATAATCGGTTTCCATATTTCAAGGTTGCGTGTAATCCCTCCAACCCCAGGCCCCTTTTCAGCCTTCTCTCTCCTCTCAATAGGTGTCATGCTGCTGTAGTAGTCGCGCAGACTCTTGAGATCGCCTCCGGCACAAAAGGCCCTGTCCCCGGCCCCAGTAATAATTGCCACCCATAAACCGGGATCATCTCGAAAATCGATCCAGGCCTTATTCAAGCCCTCAAGCGTTTCCCCATCGAGAGAATTCATGGCCTCAGGACGGTTGATCGTGATAATGGCAATTTTTTCTTTTTTCTCGAACAAGACAGCCACAGCCTTCTCCTTTATCTTTTACATAGCCTTTCACAGCTTATTAGTTCTCTGATGTCCTATCCAGGGTTAAAGAACTTGTCAAAAGAGAATATCGAATACCGAACAAGAAATGATGAATGACGAAGGTTTACAGACCCCTCAAATTGCACTCCTAATTTTGATAAACTGAAGAAAATGCATAATTCGGGATTCCATTATATTGAGCATTCAACCATTCGACGCTATCTCTTGTTGATCCCTATTTTCCTTCGATATTCTGCAGTTCGATATTCTACGGTTTGACATTCTCTCTTAATTCTGGTCTTTATGCCTTCAACCCGCAGCCCCTATGAGCGCTTACCCTTTACTTTTCTCATGAAATCGGACGGAAACATTCAATGTCCAAGATATGACCCTTTCTTTCTTCCGAAAAGAATGCCCGGACCTTCATGCCATGTTCAAGTTTAGTCACATCGGTCTCTCCCAAGAAATGGACCATTGAGGTGTCTGCACCATCCAGTTTTATTATCCCATAGGCAAAAGGGGCCTCTTTTGGGTGATGGTTTTCCTTGCGGTACACGATCGTGAAGGTCACCAGAGTCCCTTCTGGCCCCACCTCAACCCATTCATCGGTCTCCACAAAACACTCTTTACAGAACAACTGCGCAGGCACAATTACCCTTTGGCACCGGGGGCACCTCTTCCCCATGATCCGTTGGTGATCTCTCAGCTCTACAAAAAACCGGCTGGCTGTTTTGCCTGCAGAATAGGTGAAAGGCAGATCAACTTTACCCTGAAGGACCATCCTTTCAACGTGATCGTTCATCTCTCTCTCCTGTTTCTTTCACTCCTCAATGGTTTTGAAGTAGAGGATGTCTCCGATATTTCCCTCTCTCTCTTCCGTCAGCACCGCCTCCACCCGCATTCCTATATGCAGTTTTTCGGGATCGCCCTCTTCCAGGATATGATTGATGGCGGAGTATGCCCCATCCAGTTGGATCAGGCCTGCCCCATAGGGTATAGGTCGCGGTTTTCCCGTGGTCCCATCAACAAAAGGGAAATAGATGGATGTATAGGCAACCACCGTGCCTTTTGGACCAACTTGCACCCACTCCCCCGTCCTGACAAAGCACTCCCCGCAAACAGGACGCGGAGGCAATAGGACACGCTCACATTCCGGGCACTTTACCCCCATGATTTTTCCGGTCTCTTTCATTTCCTCAAAAAATTTGTCGTAATGGGCCCCGGCAGGGAACCGATAATGGAGTTTCATATGTACGGGGACCCTAAGAAGTTCTTCCTGCTGTGAATTTCTTTTCATGTTGCACCTCTTAACCGGGCTTACTGGACAATACTAAGACATCGCTCCAGCAATAGACCCCATATCCGGTGACGAGTGCCAGGTTCACATCCGGTATCTGTCTCTTGCCGCCCATTCCATGAATCTGGAGAGCGCCTTCGGCCACACGTATTGTTCCGGAGGCCCCCACAGGATTGGTTGAGATGACCCCCCCCGAGGGATTGACGGGGAGTTCACCATCCATGTGGGTGACGCCATTATCGATCAGTTTCCCACCCTCACCGTCCTTACAGAATCCCAGGGCCTCATACCAGGCGATCTCTGCGTAGGTTAAAGGATCATAAATCTCAGCAACGTCGAACTCCTTCAGGGGCTCTCTTATGCCTACGATTTCGTAAGCCACCTTGGCGGCCTCCCTCAGGCTCCTCATGGTAGTGAGACGGTTCTTTACTTCCCCTAAATAGATATGATCATGTCGGGTGACAGCCGCCCTCACCCACGCGGGCCTGGCACAGCTCTTTTTTGCTATTTCTTCAGAGGCAAATATAATGGCGCAGGCACCGTCCGATTGGGGGCACATCTCCAAACGACGAACAGGGTAGGCCAAAATAGGAGATTCAAGTACCTCCTCAACAGTGAGATCGGGCATCTGCAGGTGGGCGTGGGGATTATTGCAGGCATTGCGACGAGCCTTGACGGCCACCTTGGCCGATTGTTCCTCGGTAACACCCCGATCCGCCATGTACTCTGAAACGGAGAGAGCAAAATTACCTATTGCCGCTGCAGCGATATGGCGATCCCAGAAAGGATCTGTCAGGGCCATGCCTGCTGAGGTATTACCGTCGGAGTGCTTCTCAAAACCCACCACCATAACCCTGTCAAATAGCCCGGAGGCCACGTGATAGTATCCTGAAATGGCCCCCGAGGTACCTGAAGTACCTCCCGTAGAGATCTTAAATGAGTGCTTCAATAAAGCGCCTGCCCCTTCTCCACACCACATGTCATGAAGCGCTCTCCCCTCAAAAAGCTCCATGTTGGCCAGCACTACCGCATCAATGTCCTTTATGGTCATCTCTGCATCCTTTAGCGCCGCTGTGGCCGCTTCGTAGACCAGTTCCATCTCATTGACATCTTCCCGGGTGCTGCAATGGTTGGTCTGCCCGGTTCCTATGATGGCTGCCCTTTTCCCCACTTAGGTCTACCCTCCCCTTTTCAATTTCCCACGATCATCACATACTGGCCTTGTCCGCAGCATCCGGTTGTTCCGTGGGCCAGGGCCCTCCTGGCCCCCCTAACCTGTCTGGCTTCCCCTTCTCCGCGGACCTGCAACACCGCTTCCACCAGACGAGTCAAACCAGCCACGGTAACAGGATTACCCGCTATCATTCCTCCTGATGGATTAACTGGAAGTACCCCTCCCATTGATGTCACTCCTTCCTGGAGGATCTTTGCTCCCTCGCCCCTGCCGCAGAAGCCCATCAGCTCAGTCCAGAGAAGCTCCTGATAGGAGAAGGCCGCAGAGACCTCAGCCACGTCCAGTTCTTTCAACGGGTCACGAATTCCCGCCATAGCGTAAGCCTTCTCCGAGGCCCTGATCAGGGCATCTCCTCCTGTCAAGTCCCGGTCACCAAGATAGTGGGAATCCAGGCAACTCCCTGCCCCGAGTATCCATACCGGGTTTTTTGAAAGGGCTTTCCCTTCTTCTTGAGATGCCAGGATAATGGCACATGCCCCGTCTGAAATTGGAGCTGCATCCATTTCCTTTATCGGGTAGGCCCACATCGGGGAATCCATTACTTCAGCAACGGTAGCCTCCCTTGCCACCTGGGCATAGGGGTTATTTTGAGCGTCTCTGAGGTTCTTGACCACGACTCGGGCACACTCTTTTTGCGAAATTCCGAATTGCTTCATGTAATGATTGGCCTGAAGCGCTCCTGCTGAAAGGTAGTCCAGCCCCAAGGTCTGCTGATAGATGGGGTCGAAGACCCAATTACTAATCTCGTAATGATCTCCCATGGAACCTCTGCACTGTGAAACCACCAGGGTGATCTCTGAAGCGCCTGCCAGAATGGCCATCATACCTTGAAACACTGCCCCCAAACCATCACCTGCGACCCTGCTTTCCGGTTTCATGATCGATCCGACGACATCCGTCAGCATCTGGTTTGAGGCAGTCCTCCCGTCCCAGAGATCCACACTGGATGTGACGATACTGTCCAAGTCATCTCTATTTATCCCTGCATCCCTCATGGCCTCCCGAACGACTTTGAAAACCGTTTCAATGATGGCCTCGTAACCTTTATCTGCCTCAAACCTTGTCTGACTCACCCCTATGACGGCAACATGTGGGTTCATTACAAATTCATCTCCCTATGGCGGCACGGGTGTAACTCACGGCCGTTGGTAAAGGATAGCCATCCACACCGTATCAAACGAGGAGTTTATCGTATTTGGAGTAATGGAGTACTCCAACACTCCTGATTTACACCCTGGCGGCACTCTCTCATAGAATCTTAATGGGTGGAGAATTCACCCATAAGACTTCCGACCCCTCTGGATCAACGCCGTAGATCGCATGCGGAACAGTTGACCTGAAATATATGGTATCCCCTTCTTTCAGGAGATGGACCTCATCTCCGAGTTCAACCTTAATTTCTCCTTCCAAAACCAGGCCAAATTCGTCTCCCTCATGGGTATATCTTTCTGCCGGGGCTTCGAAGCGTTCTATCCTCGCTTGCACGACCTCAAACCTCTTGCTGCGCAGGGAAGGATTGAGCAACTCGAAGTGGATTTTGTAGTCATCGCTGGTCCAGACCTTTCGGTCTTCCTTATGACAGACAACGCTACCCCGCTTGTTTTCACTCTCTCCCAAGACATAGCTGGCATCCATGCCAAGGAAATTCGATAATTTAATGAGAGTAGAAAGCGATGGAGAGGTGTTGTTGTTTTCCACTTTAGAGATGAGACTAACTGAAAGGCCCGTCGCGCTGGCCACATCCTTAAGTTTTAGCCCCTTTTTCAGTCTGCCATCTCTTATTTTGGGGCCTATATCTATTTTGGCTTTCATTTGAACTACCTCTATTCAATAATTAAATCATTGATTCTATAAATAATCAAATCTGTCAAGAAAATTTTACTATTTTTCAAAAAATTATTTTCTGACGATAATATCAGATAACATCCTTACCCTAAGATCGACCGATTTCGTTATCTCTGAATTAGGATTTGAGCACAACATCTACAGGCCCTGCGTATCCAATTTGGTACCTATTCATTCAAATCAAGTCATGTTTGCGCATGATTTATGCCACAGCCAGATTGAATATTTTGAGGAATTCTTTAAATTTTCAAAAGGCCTATCAAAGAATGACGGAGCGAAGCGACTTCCACAAATATTCAATAGTCAATAGTCAATAGTCAATTCCGGCTTCGCCGGGTTAGGTTATACAAAGGTTTTGTCATGAACCCCCCTGGAAAGGGCAGAGTAAAAGTGAGACGGCTTCTAGCATGAGGGTTTGACACATCCGGTCAAAACGGAACGGCTAAAAAAACAACCCTTCAATCTGGCATATTATCTGGGTGATCAATCTAAAGGAAAGTTTGTAAATCAGAATTATCGGGATAAACCAGCAAGCTGTTTGCCGGGTTAAGCGAAACCGGGGACAGGCCTTGAATTATCGCTTTTTGAACCGACCTCGGATTAGACGAAAGTCGGGCTCCCTTCCCACGACGGCCACAAAGAAACCACTTACATAGATGTGCTGACAATCACCAAAATCCCACATTTTTCAGCAACCAGTCCCGGTGAACACTGGAATAACAATACTTCCGTTTTCTCAAAAGGAATCTGGGAGAAGTATGATATGGTATAGCATTGAACATTGGCGAAAATAACCACAGTTTTGACCCACTTAACTGTCCAAAACCTCCCTTATTTTGCGGGAAATTTCCTTCATATCGAAGGGCTTCTGGATAAATCCATTACAGCCGCGCTCGAGTATCTCGGTCGCCTCTCCATCTATGCTGTAACCGCTTGAAAGGAGGACCTTTATTTCGGCATCGGCCTCCCTGAGCCTGTCGTAGGTCTCCCCACCACCCATCTCCGGCATTATCATATCCAGAATGACCATATCAATTTCGTCATCCTTTTCTCTGTAAGTATCTATTGCCTCCATCCCGTTTTCGGCCGCCAGAACCGTGTATCCCATCTCTTCCAGCATCTCTTTCCCAGCATCAATAATCATTTCTTCATCGTCCACAAGAAGAATCGTCTCCTCACCCTCTAAGACCTCTTCAGGTAACTCCTCTTCTCTCGGGACCTCCTTTTCTGATGCCGGCAGGTATATCATAAAAGTGGTCTCTTCACCTTTCTTGCTGCGCACATCAATTATCCCACCATGGTTCTTGATGATGCCATAGGCGGAGGCAAGACCTAACCCCGACCTCTTACCCATCTCCTTGGTGGTAAAAAACGGGTCAAATATCCTCTCCAGGGTCTTCTTATCCATGCCCACGCCGGTGTCAGTGATAGATATCTTTACATATTTGCCAGGATCAACGCCATATGCCATCACAGATTTTCGGTCGAGCTCAACATTTTCTGTCTCAATAAATAGATTCCCACCTCCAGGCATGGCCTGCCAGGCGTTGATATAGAGGTTCATAAGGGTCTGCTCAATCTGTCCTCGGTCTACTTCCACTGTCCAGAGACCTTCCTGATACTTAAGATGTATTTGGATTTCTTTCTTTGTCCTGCCGAACATCTCGGAGTTCTTCTTGATGAGCTCATTAAGATCAGTGGGTTTAACCTCATATTTCCCACCTCTGGCAAAACCCAAGAGTTGTTTGGTGAGTTCTGCTCCACTTTGAACATATTGTTCTATGTTTTTCAGCCTTGGGTAATCTCGATGGCCAGGATCCTTTTTGAGTAGCATCAGGGAGGCATTCCCCTGAATGGCCATGAGCAGGTTGTTAAAATCATGGGCAATCCCTCCCGCCAATGTGCCTGTGGCCTCCATCTTTTGTGCCTGCTGGAATTGCGTCTCTAAACGCGCCTTCTCCTGTTCAGCAATCTTCCTTTCCGTGACATCACGGGTAATACCCCGAAACCCCACATTCTTACCTTCCGCATCCCTTAACAGAGATGCTGAGATTTCAACATACCTCGTGCTGTCGTCCTTCCCAAAAATCTTATATTCAGACCCTTTGCTCGGCTTCCCTGTTCTATACACGCTGTTGAACACTTGATATAGCCTGTCGGCTGCCTCCTTATCTGTGTTCTTTCTGTAATTCATGTCCAACAATTCATCTTTTGTATATCCAAAGATTTGACACAATGAATCATTGAAGAACATAAAATTTCCAGCGATATCAACTTCATAATATCCATCCTCAATGCTTTCAAGGATGGTTTTGTATTTCTCTTCGCTCTCCCTGAGCGCCTCTTCAGCCTTCTTTTGCCCGCTTAGGTCTCTTGCTGCTGTTATTCTTACTTTATTGCCTTTATACTCGATTTGCCTGCCCCGCAGTTCACCAGGGAAGGTTGATCCGTCCTTCCTCACGCCTATAGCCTCGTAAGCTTCTTCGAAGCCGGACAGTACATTGTTCTTCACCACATCTCGGCATTCAGGTGCTGCCAATTCAAGGACATTCATCCCGATGATCTCATCAAGTTCGTACCCGAATATCTTTGCAAGAGACTGATTAGCATCGAGAATTTCCCCTTTATCGTGAATCACTATTCCTTCAAAACTGGCCTCGGATAAAAGCCTGAAACGCTCCTCACTCCCCCGAAGAGCCTCCTCCGCCCGCTTTCGTTTTGTCATATCCCGCATGATGGCCAGGACGGCAGGTCTGTTTCTGTATTGAATGAGGCTTGATGCGATTTCTACAAATCTCTGCTCCCCATCCGCTCCCCGAATGCGGGCTGTATGCGGATTAGGCGCATGGCCGCCCTCCAGGAGGGTGTTGTAGTCCTTTAGGACCGTTTTCCGGTCTTCCGGCGCCATGATATCAAGAAAATCTCTGGTCGCCGAATCGGTTAAAGGCCCGCCCATCAGATAACAACACGCAGGATTTCTAAAAACCATTTTTCCATTTTGTATCACCAGAATACAATCGTTTGCGAATTCCGTGATCACACGATATTTTTCTTCCGCCATTATTTCCAAATAATTGTTGAATACGACCCAGAGAACGACCGTGGCAAATCCCAAGAATCCGTATTCCATGAAATATTGAAGAGTAGGGAGCCCCAGGGAGGCCAGACCATCATGAATACCCAGCAGAAGCCAAAAACCCATCCCTGCCACAAAAGTGATCCGGTGTTTCGCGTCGGTCCTTTTGTGTCTTATCCAGACTATCATCGCGATCACGCCGGCTATGGCCGCATAAAGCACGAACACGGGACCAAGGGGGCCCAGGGCCGGTTCAATATAGGGGGAATCTAAACCAATAAAGTCCCGAGTGGTGAAACTGTCAGCCACGATATAATTGGTGGACCATAGGAGGATTAAAATAAGACCGTGGCAGACGCCGGCTACCGGATGGTATCGTTTGCTTTCAATGCCAAGATAGGAAAAAGTAAATCCATACAGACAGTGGACCAAACAGATAATGGCGGTATACTCCAACAGTCCGGAAAATCGGTTAAGGGGTCCCTCTGGCGTATTGTATTCAAGGAAAATACCGACCGAATAGAGTAAGGCTGAAAACGAGATGGCTGCGCTCCAGGCGTACCATGTGAATTGAGGCTTTCTGAAAAAGAAAAGAGTCTGCAAGATCAGCATGAGCAGGGCCATCACCGCTACTGATAATGATCCGGCCGACTGAAGTATGATGTTTTCAGATAACATGATTATCTCCGAAAATTGGAATATAATTTCTCATGGACAAGGGCCAAACGTAAGGGCCTCCCAGTTTTTTCGTAACCGTTCACGGGCAAAAAGCGCTTTAAGTTTAAGATTTAACACCTCACCGTAAGTTTTTTTTGAAAAGGGGGGATGACCTTAAATATTCAAACAACTCAATGTAAAGCGGGACGTTTATGATTTTATGCTTTTCTCAACTTAAGACTCAATTTTTGCCGGCGCAAGCTTCTCAAATCCTGAATGGCATAAAATCATAGACGTCCCCGTGTTTCCTACATTCGTGAACCCTGGTGCCCCCTCAGACTCTCCGCAGGAGCTTGCCCGCCCTTTGGTCCGTGGCCTTTCCATTGTCGATGACCAGGACACCGTTGACCAGCAAGTATTCCACTCCTTCCGAGTAGTGTCGTGCGTCCTCAAAGGTCGCATGGCTTGCGAGCTTTTTCAGATTGATCACCGCGATATCTGCGAAGTATCCCTCTGCGATCCTGCCTCTTTCCCGTATCTTGAATTTATTGGCAGGAAGAGAGGTCATCTTCATAATCGCAGAGGGAAGATCCATGAATCGATCCTTTTCAGACAAGACGAACTGTGTCAGGACCTTTACGAAGTTGTCGTAGGTTCTGGGGTGGATGATCGCGTCACGGTCCTCAGAGGATGCAAATCCGTCGGAGGCCATGAAGATATGGTCCTGAGGGATAATGTCGCGCATGACCGCTCCTTTGATTTCATAAAAATACGCGTCCGGCGCGGGGTCTTCAGGGTCTTTAGAAACCAGATCCACATAACAGTCCGACGGTGTCTTGCACTCGTTTCCAGGAAGATCGGGCAACTGATCCAGGAACTTCAGGTTGTAGGTCGGATTCGGCTCATAAGAGAAGATCCGAATTCGCTCCGACCCAAGGTACTCGAAGACCTCTTCGATGGCTGCCTTCACTTCCATTCGTCCCTCGGGCGTCTTGTACTCTTCCTTGATGCCCATCCCCGATTTGTACTTTGTCGGCAGGCGGTAGTTGAGGGGGGCCATCCCAATATCATACACATGGATGTCCCCAGTCATATCAAGCCCTTCCTTCCGCGCGTTTTCTATCCGGTCGAGGATCTGAGGTGCCGTGACGTCATTCCACGGTTCGTTGACCTGAAGATGGGACACATGAACGGGTATGTCAGCGGCCTTTCCAACTTGAATGGCCTCGTCGAGCGATGCAAGCACCCCGGCGACTCCTTCGGTCTTTTCCAAAATCAAGTCTTCAAGATCCCTGTCGATGTCCTCTGTGCCCAAAAGGTGGGTCACCATTGCTAGACTTTCTCGGTTTGAAAGACGGTTCAGATTCAATTGGCTATGATAGGACTTCCCTCCCCAGGTGTGCACAAACTCAGGACGATAAGTGAATATCAGAAATACCCTTGCACCCGTTATACCCTCCAACAGATCCCTCAAGGAGTCCTCTGTGCTTTTGTCGCTCCAGTGGAGATCCTCGATTGCCATGATTAAAGGCCGTATCTCCGAGCCTTTAAGCACGATTCGCTTTACTGCACCAATGATCCGGTCCTCCTTTGCCTCAGGACTCATCGAGAAATCGTTAATGCCGCTATCCTTAACCGATAGGAGTTCTAACAGGTATGGTAGTGTAGATTTTTCATCGGCTGCCAGTACTTTCAGACCTCTTTTAATCTTTTCCTTGATACCGAAATCTCCATCGCCCTCCTGTATATCGAAGGTTGATTTAAGGATGTCTATCACCGAATGATAGGCAACACTCCTACTGTAGGAAAGACATTTTCCCTCCAGAAAAGTAACGTCCTCGTTGGCTACGGCCTTTCTGAACTCATATAACAGCCTGGATTTGCCTATTCCGGCCTCAGACACAATGGAGAAAGCCTGCCCCCTGCCTAAGGTAGACCGCTCGAAACCGTCCAGGAAAAGCTCTAACTCCCGTTCTCTTCCAACAAAAGGGGTCAATCCCCGTTCCGCACTAACGTCAAAGCGGGTCCTTTGGGTATTGGGGGCGATCACTCGGTACACCTTAACTGGTTCCTCCTTGCCTTTGACTTGTTTTTCCCCCAGCGCCTCAAACCGAAATAGTCCCTCGGTTAGCTTGAATGTGTCTTCCGTCACATAGGTAGTACCCGACTCTGCGAGTCCTTCCATCCTGGAGGCCAGGTTCACGGTGTCCCCCACGGCTTTGAACTCCACCCTGAGGTCATTCCCCAAGGTTCCAACAACCACCGGACCGGTGTGAATACCGACCCGCATTTTGAGAGCTGTGATGCCTTCTCTTTCCTGTTTTAATTTGTCACTGAACCTGGCCATTTCTCTGTGAATGGCATAGGCAGAACGAATTGCTCGTTGAGGGGTGTCCTCCAATGCAATGGGAGCCCCGAAAAGGGCCATAACCCCATCACCGGTCATCTCATTGACTGTCCCCTCATAGTCATGGACCTTGTGAATCAGGGATTCCACCCGAATAAGAATTAAATCTTCTTTCAATATGCTTAGAGGCAAAATGATCAAAGAACTTATCGGTACAAACTAATCATATATTGAAATGCGAGGTTTAAACAGTTGGTTGTAATTTGCTTTGTTGGCTTAACATAAGCTCGTTGTGTTTTCCGTGTTGCTTCCAAGTTACTTCATTTCATGGACAATAACTAGTAGTGGCATATTGAATGCTTATTTTAGGTCCGAATGGGTGGAATACCTGTGAATCAGAATTTCATAGACCTGATCCATGATACCATAGGCTTCCTCAGGCCCAAGTCTCTCAGTGAGCTGGGTAAACCCCTCAATGTCGCAGAACATCACCGTGACCTGCTTACGTTCACCTTCAATTCTATCCCTTTGGGAAAGGATTTTTTCAGTAAGACCCTTGGGGAGATATCGTTGAATCTTGTCTAGTTTTTCGTCAAAGGAGAGGCCTTTAGGAGGTGGTTCTGAGGGCAGAGTTAGGTTTTGGCCGCATTCACCGCAGAATTTAAAACCTGGTGCATTACCAAAACCGCAATTTGAGCATATCATTTCTAATTTGTTTCCACATTCGACACAAAACTTCAGGCCTTCTGGATTCTCATGCTGGCATTTTGGGCATTTCATTCTTGATGCCCTCCAGATCTGGGGAAATAGTTGATTTGAGGAAAGAAAGGATGTTTTGTCTGCTTTTGAGTATAAAAGAGCCTTGACTTTGTGTCAATTCACGCCCGACTACCACATATTGTAAGTGTTTTCAGTATGCTGTCGAGTAGACCGAGGACTTCCGTGGCTACAGGCTGAAGTTTGTTTTCTCCGTTTGCCGCCTGGTTTCCCGGCGGTGCCACAATATCTCAGCCATACCTTCGGTTGCGCCCCGGTCCCTCACAGAACCGGACAAGCGG
>JADHXI010000051.1 GCA_016783065.1 Desulfobacteraceae bacterium
AAAAGGAGATTCCTGAATCAAAGAAGCTATGTCCGGAAGTAATTGATATAAAAAGAGCAGTGTGTAGACATTATAAAATTGGGGAGGCAGAGCTACAAAAGTCCAGGAGGGGTGTGGAGAATGAGGCGCGTGATCTTGCCATCTATCTTTTAAGATATATTCGTAGTGAGCGTTTAGAAAAGATAGGTGAGGAATTTGATTTAAATAATTACAGTTCCGTGAGCAATGCAATCAGTAGGGTAAAAAGAAGGTTGAGAAGCAATAAGTTCAAAAAGCGTTATGGGCAAATATTAGATTCACTATAAAGAAAGGTCAATCAAAGATTTGACCCCTATTGGGGTCATCTGTAGCTTATCTTCTGTTCCATCCATACCGCGCCAGGAAATCAATAAACAGGAGATTGTCTCCCAAAATTCTCCGCCCCCGCCTTTCTGGCGCAGGCCGGGCAGAGGTTTCCTTGAAAAAAAGGTTCTTGGTCTCTACCTGTCTTTTCGCGAATGAAATCCAGATGTCTTCCCGGGATAAAAGGAGTACCGCATGAGGCACACGGAACCAGCTTGTGACGGCTCATCTCCGCACCACACATGCTGATCCTTCTTTCGCCATTTCTTTCTTCTGCTGAAATGGCATTTGTGGGACAGTTGATGGCGCATGAACCGCATCCGATACAGCGCTCGGCCGGGCGCAAAAGATCGGTATCCTCTGTTGCGTTGTCCGTCACATATGAGAGATGAATGGCCTCCACCTGCATCTGATCCCGACATACCTCAATACAACGGCCGCAACTGATGCATATATCGCAACGAAGACACCTCTTGGATTCCCTGGAGGCGTCTTCCGGAGTGAGACAAAGTTCTACCTCTTCGAAATTGTTGTGCCTGTCTTCAACATCAATACGTGGCATATCTGGTCGAGTATGCAGAGATCTATCCTGCATATGCATTTCCATAACCGGGACCCGTTGTCGCCTGGCTGGCAGAAGTCCATACTCCGAATAGGGTAACTCTCTCAGAAAGCCATGGATGGCTTGGGCGGCCTTCTTCCCCGATGCTACTGCCTCCACGACCGTGGCCGGCCCGGTTACCACATCTCCCCCTGCAAATACCCCCGGAATAGTGGTCTCCATGGTTTCGGGATCAACGACAAGCAGCTGGTTCCTGGAAAATTCCAATCCCTTTATATTCTTGAGGGAAACCATGTCCACTTTCTGGCCGATGGCAGGGATAATGGTATCTGCGGGAATGATGTATTCCGATCCCTCGACAGGGATTGGGCGCCTGCGACCGGTGGAGTCGGGTTCGCTCAGGGTGTTTCGGATGCACTCAAGACCGGTCAGTGTTCCATCATTACTATGGACTCGGACAGGAGACGACAGGAACGTGAAAGTGGCGCCCTCCTCTTCGGCGGCTTCAATCTCTTCTTTCATAGCCGGCATCTCCTGTTTTGATCGCCGGTAGACTAGATGCACCTCATCGCGACCCAGCCGTAATGCAGTCCGTACACAATCGATAGCAACATTGCCCCCGCCTATGATAATCAATCTTCTCCCAACCATGGATTTGCGGAGATGTTCGTTACGTAAAAATGCGAGACAGTCTATAATGTTGGGGTTGCCTTCTGCCCCTTCAACAGGGATAGAGATATAGGACCAGGCCCCTACACCGACAAAGACCGCCTCAAAACCTTGATTTTTCAGGCTATCATATGTGATATCCTTTCCGAACGTGACATTCGTATGGATCTCAACGCCGAGTGCCTTGATATGGTTTATCTCCGTCTGTAGGATCTGCCGGGGCAGCCTGTAGGCGGGAATACCCCATCGCAACATGCCCCCCGGTTCGGGCATGGATTCAAAGATGACAGGCCGGTATCCCGTTCTTGCGAGGAAGTAACCGGTGGAAAGCCCTGCCGGACCGCTCCCGATTATAGCGATCTTCTCCTTAAACCGATGGGAGGTCGGGAGGGGCTGCCCAGCTTCTTTCTCATACGCCTTATCAAAGGCGACTCGCTTAAGCTGGCAGATGGCAATGGGCTCATCCACTTCTCCTCTGCGGCAGGCCTTTTCACAGGGGTGAATGCAGATCCTGCCGAGTGTACCGGGAAAAGAGAGATCTTCCCGTAAGACCTCCAGTGCCTCTTCATAACGACCCATACCCACAAGCGCCACATAACTTGGAACATCAACGCCCGCAGGGCAGGCCAATTGACATGGCGCGGGAGCGAGTATAGTGCATTTCCCTGACGGGCAATAGTGGACATCTATATGGCTCAGAAATATGGGTCGATGTTTTCTCAGAACGGTAGAAACCATCCGGCCAATTTCTGTGCCAACCCTATCGACCCTATCTTCGGAAAGCATCCTCGCAAGAGACTCAACGGTCTGGATATGGCCCGTTTTTCCCCTCCCGGAACTGATGTCATCCACTAGTTCTAATATGCTCTCTGTTATCTCTTTGCTTCTTGGATAGGTGATTTGAACAGAGGAGAGAGCTCGTGATAAATCTTCAGCAAGTTTTCTTACAGGGCAAAGATCGGTTCTCATGGGTTATGATCTGTAAACTCTTAATTTGATTAGGGGGGATACTCAAGGGATGTGAAGTGCTGGAACACCGGCATATAGTGCAGACTGGTCGCGGTCATTGTATCTTACCAAAGCTCCGCAATGGTTTTGGCGTATCGGTCCCGAAGCAGCCTGGTCTTGATCAAAGGCTTCCCAAAGTGGAGACACTTGGTTATGCACTTTGTGACACAAGCGGGTTCCAATCCCCGATCTATTCTATCCATGCAATAGTCACATTTGACCGCTTTCCCTGTTTCAGGGTTCCACTGGGGCGTGCCCCAGGGGCAGGCTGTGATACAGCTCTTGCAGCCAATGCAGACGGAGCCATCTACAAAGACAATACCGTCTTTTGCCCTTTTTTGCATGGCACCGGTTGGACAGGCCCTCACACAGCATGGGTCTTCGCAGTGAAAGCAAGGCATAAAAATATTGGCCATACGAGGCAGGTTATTTACCAGTTTTGGTCCCACAGGTATGATCTGGCAAAACCGTGGTCCCATTGGCAGATTGTTTTTTGTCTTGCAGTGGGATTCACAGCTAAAGCACCCGATACAGCGTTTGACGTCCTGATAAAGATAGTATTCGCTCATTGGTGTCCCTCCAAATATTAATCGGTCAACTGGCTTTCCGAACCCTGACGTAGCACTCCAGAAGGGCGTTTGCCCCGCCTACCGGGTCATAGACATTCAATAAACCCGTTTCAAAACGATAATCACCAAGGCCTTTATTGTACCCGCGGGTCTGCCACGGGACCTTCCTACCGAAACCGTGGACCATGTAAACCGCCTCCGGATGGATAAATTCGGTAACATAGGCATAAATGGTTCCCGAATGAGTCCCGTCCGAAGAAGTGACCTCCACACGGTCACCATTTGATATGCCCAGTCTCTTGGCTTCTTCTGCATTTATCCAAAGGGTGTTTTCTGGCATGATTTCACTCAGAACAGGGTTGTTTTGGGTTCTTCCGTGGGTATGGACCGGGCTTCGACCAAAGGCCAGACGGAACGAACCTTTTTCCGGTTTCTTCGGACTTTCGTAAGGTGTAAAGGAGGGAATCCCATTTTCCTCAAGCAGACTGGATACAAATTCGATCTTCTTGGAGGGGGTCTTGAATTTTAGGTCTTTCATGCGGTCCCACCATACCGACTTATTTGCCAGCGATACGAACCCCTTTTCCTCAAAGTCCGCAAGCGTGATTCCTGTTCCCTCCAACTGCCACTCCCAGAATCGTTCAACGTCATTGAACTTAAAATATTCACCCACACCCAATCGCTCTGCCAGTGACTTAAAAATCCACCAGTCCGGTTTGGCCTCATTTCGCGGTTCAATGGCCTGTTTGCGAATATCAAATTTGGGCTTCAGGCCTTTACCGCTCCTGAGAACACTGGATTTCTCCAAATAGGTTGCAGAGGGGAGAAGCACATCGGCATACCAGCCTGTTTCGCTATAATTACTGTCGATAGCCACAAGGAGATCCAGTTTATCCAAGACCTTCTTCTGTTCCTCGGGACCAGGTAGCGAGAGGAGGGGGTCATGTCGGAATACGATATAGGCCTTGATTGGATAAGGATTCTCGCTCAGTATTGCAGGGTAGAGTAAGTGCAATAGCCCCGGACCTGATTCAAAGTGTTTGTACTTCCATCCGCAACCATCGACCCGCTTGTCTTTTGGCTTGGGGATGGTGTCAAGGAGGGCATTTAGGCCCTTTGCGCCAACATCACCCGGTCCCTTCTGAAAAAAAAGCCCTCCAGGTGCCTCAATGCTGCCCATAAGGGCATTGAGAATGTATGCAGTCCTAGAGCTGTAAAAGGAATCCAGATAGCGGGCCGTCATCCAGCCAGGATGAAATATTACAGAAGGTTTATCTTCTGAAACTTCATGGGCGAATTCTACTATTTCCTGGGCAGGGACACCGGTCTCCCGGGAGGCCCACTCAGGCGTGTACTCTGTTACAAAGGACTGCAATCCTTTAAACCCCTCCAGCCATTTGTCAGTGAACTCTGCGTCATACAGATTGTCACGCAAGACTGTGTGAATAATCCCGAGGTTCAGGGCATAATCGGTTCCCGGGCGGACCATCCAGAAACGGGTCGCCTTCATGGCCGTACCGCTTGCACGCACATCGATGTAAGTGATTTTGCCTCCCCTGTCAAGGAGTTCCATAATGGTGTTGGCGGCCTTTACCCTCAAGGATTCAAACACGTTACGTCCATAAAGGACAAGATGTTTGCACTGCTTATAGTCGTAATTAAATGTCTTTCTGCCGGATCCGAAAAGGGATATGGCTGCATGCTGAACATTCCTGGCGCAGGTACAGTCATGATTAAAGTAGTTTGGAGAGCCAATGGCCCTCAAGAAGCTACGGTGGATATCCCTGAAAGGTCCACCACGGTCACTCAAGGCAACAGCCTTTCCACCTTGTTTTTCAATGATACCCTTCAGTTTTTCAGTGATAAAGTTCAGGGCTTCATCCCAGGTGGCCCTTTCCCATTCCCCTTCTCCCCGCTTGCCTTTTCGGATCATGGGGTACTGCGGCCTTTCATAGTCATATTCCATGGCTATGCCTGCGGAGCCCTTTGCACAGAGTCGCCCAGCCATAGCAGGGTCGTGTGGGTTTCCTTCAATCCATTTCACCACCCCATCTTCCACCTCAACCTGGATGGGGCACCTGATGGTGCACATCCCGCATATACTGAAAACGGATTCTTTAATATCTTTCACCCCTTGTTCAGAAAATTTGATGGCGAGGATAGCAAGAAAAATAAAAAAATTCAAGGCTTCAATCAGGCCCAAAATCCGCGATTGGATTCGGGTGAGTTAGTAGTTTGCGCGTTGTGGCGGTGAAAAAATTTCCTCCAGCAGGTTCGCAGGCTTCTGCCGGCGGCTATTTAAGGTATGGTGTGACCAGCATACTCAATGAATGGCGTTCATCGCTAAATCCGGGCATACCTCTGCCCTTCATGACCCCATTTAACTCACCCCCCGGAACGATAACCTTACGTTCGTGCAAAATCCCAACTCCTTAGACGCACTTGTGCAAACAGCTTTTGCAGACTACGACTCACTTTCAAATAGACATACCGGCCATGGAATACAATCTTTCCACATATATACCTGATTCAACGAGGTTTTTCAGTTTGTTTAGCTACCAAATGCCGTCAATCGCGGGTTTTGGGAACATTGGGCGGTTTTCAAAACCCCCTAGCTTCCTGGGCATGCCTGTCAGCGAGAGATTCCTGTTATTCAATAGTATTCAGCGCGGAAAAGACAGAAAAATGGTGGGGCCATGTGCGTATTCGCCCACACCTGATTATCGGTACAGAAAGCGCTGTGGGTTTGGATAGCTTTTAGAGCAGCAGATCCTGTAAAACCAAACGTCCAAGCCCGGCTCCGAGACCATCTGCGCCGTCTGTTCGGCTGGCATCTCCAGATCATCCCGACCTTGCCTCTAATACAATACCGGAGATTCACAAAGGCCCGGTTTAAACAACCAGTTTTCATGTTGACAGGTTCAATGGAGCATAAACAATGGGACATTGGAAGAGGCAAAAGACAGGCAAACCTTCGATTAAATGGGGACGGGGCAGCAAAGATAGAAGCAGCCGTTCACGAGCTCAGAGGTTCACCCGGAATCTGAACGATCTTGCCCGAAGTCAAAAGTGAGCTTTGGGTGGCGTTCGATCAAGCCGATTTACAGGACGAGTACGATCATGCCGCACTTACTTTCCCCTGTTAGGGGACTCTGACGGAACGCGCTGTCATTGGTGGTTTCATCCGCCTGGCGTGAAGGCGGAGCATCGCCAGGTTACTCTCAGACTTCCTCGTATAAGGCCCTGCGGTCCTTACTCATGGAGGCGATCCATTCGATCCCCTTCTCAGGAGAAACAGCCTCCAGAGCGCCCTCCTGATTTTGTACGATCACACCGCTTTCGGTCAGCATCTTATGGCGTCTCTTCCGTTCCTCTTTGTCCGGAATGCAGATGATCTGGCAGGAACCACACGTTTGTCTCAGCCTTGCTTTCATCAAGGGATGATAAAATCCCCCCTCTGTCTCGGGCCTCTGCACGTATGCCATGGCTGCAGGCCGGAAAACTTCTTTAAACTCCTCATCCTTTTCCGGGATCCTGAACCGGGCAGGGGTCCAGGTGGACCATTTGCCGGACTGATGCAGCCCTGCAAACCCGCCACAGACATATTCGCATCGGGTGTAGGCACGACGTTTCGAATAGGTGAACGCCATTCCCCCGAGGGTTATGGTGGTCTCCTCATGGGGGTCCATCAATCCCGAGGGGCACGAGGCCATGCACAGACGGCACCCATCGCAATAGTTCTTCTCCTCGGGAAGCGGTTCGGTGGGTTCCAGTTCAGCAGTTGTGACCGCCGCCCCGAGGATGATGGCCGCACCCTCTTCAGGGGTGATTACGTTTCCAGATAGCCCAAAATATCCGACGCCGGAACGGACCGCCAGATATCTCAACGAGATCGGGGGCATCAGGTCCCGGATCCCGCGGGGTGTATCCGACCGGTATTTCACATTGGACGCCAGGGTGGCCGAAGGGTGGCCCTTTTGTTCAAGAAAATCTGCCAGCCCGAGCGAAATGCCGCTTGACTGTGCATTCTTGAGGACATTGTCCCTTTCATGGGATAGGAAGCCCTCTTTCGTGAGAAAGGGCGGTATCAGTTCCTGGTCAAGCGCCACGGCGAAACTGATGGCCGACCTGGCCCCCGGGAGAACATACGCAAGGTCAGTGGATGGAGGTCCTCCCTCCAAGGTCTCCACTGTGGCAATGCCGGCAGCACAGGCCCCCTGGCACATGACATAGTCCATAACGGTTTCACTTAGTGTATCCATAAGACAATCCCTTTCTATATCTGTTCTGTCTTAAAGCCGGACAAGCTCTTATCAACCTGGTGCTATGCCTCTTTGTATCTCGTCGTCAGGAATTCGGAGATCTCAGGCGGCGGTTTGACCTCTCCCCGCGAGGTGAGATCCACAGCCTCGGCGGCACAGGTTGGTGTACAAACGCCGCACCCGATACAAAGCCCTTCATTGACCACGGCCATATCCTCATCTCCCACGGCAATGGCCTCCATAGGACACCTCTCCTCGCAGGTCCCGCAGGCAGCGCAGAGGTCGCCATCTACATGGGCAACATAGTTTGAAGGCGAGATCGTATGGGTCCCCATCTTCTTTTTGGTGTCAAGGAAGACACAACAGCAGCCGCAACAGTTGCAGATGGTCCCCATATGCCCTTCGATGTTGTCCGCCGCATGGACCAAACCCTCCTTATTTGCGTCCTTTAGGATCTTGAGTGTCTCCTCGGTGGTTATCTCCCTGGCCATGCCATGCTCCACCATGTAGCGGCCCATGGCTCCGAAATGAAGGCAGTTCTCCAGCGTATGAGCGCATCCTTCCCCGACGCCTTGCTTCATCTGGCGGCAGGGGCAGTGGGCGACCGCTCGAAAGGAAGCCGCTTCGATCTTGGGCCTGAGTGCGTCAAAAGGGAGCACCTCACGGGAATCCTGGAGGGTCCTGGATACCGGTACCACCCTCATCACCGGCATACCGCCCCTGGCCAGTTCTTCGCCAAAGGCCTCCTCCCGGTACTTGAGCCACAAAGGAGCCAGCTTGCGGGTATCCTCGGTGTCTTTCCCGGCCCAGAATGGGGTCTCGGCCCATCCTACTACGGATGGCAGAAGCCGGTATTTCCGCTCCTTTCCGGGACGTTGGCTTGTAAAAACTGTCCCGCGCTCCGCCATGTGGGTCAGGATCTCTTCGAGGGAGGCAGCGCTTTCAGGGAAAAGCGCTTTCAGCTCATGGAGGGTCTTGTTTTGCATGGGCAGCTTGATGGCGATCTCTGCCTCCTCCGCGGGGAAGAGGACCTTGAGGATTTCAATAAGGGCCGGGGACCTTGGGCTCCCCATAACGCCCTGATCCAGGTGTTTTGCCAATTCTTCGTACAACTTGTTTTCGTCCATGATCGACCTCCCTGATCTAATGGGGTTTGTGCTTGTTGTTGGGGCATACCTTGAGGCATTCATCACACTTGAGCCAATAATTATACCCTGCCGTATTGATAACTCTTTCTATGTGTTTGAGGCCTTGCTCGTCCTTCAGGACAAGGGGATAGATGGCGTGTTTGATACAATAGGCCAGACATGCCATCTTGTTAAATTTCCCCACAACATCAAAGGCCTCGGATGGGCAGATCTTTTGGCAGGCGTTGCATTTGGGCGGGCATGGGTCGTCTTCAATGATGGGGTCGCCGGGCAGTTCTGCACTCGTCACCACCGCACCCAATCTAAGCAGAGAGCCGTATTGGGGGTGGTACATCTGACCACTCCTGCCAAAGGCGCCGAGGCCTGCATAAACTGCGGCATGTTTGAGAGATACCACTCCCCATGGCTCCATGTTGTGGAACACCAGAGGGGCATAGCTGGGGATGGGGACTGCAAGGTGGTCGCCTTGTGATTCAACAAAATTGGAGATCTCCAGTCCAAGCTCGTCCAGGTGAACATACACCGTATGGTAGGTGCGGTGAAGAAGGTGGAGGTTGTACTCTGGAGAGCGGAGCATCCCCTGGGGCACTTTAATGCCAAATACGATGATGGTCTTTGCATCCTTACAGGCATTGGCCGGGTTATGATTTTCGGGCGCATCCCCAAAACGCTCAATGGGCGCAAACCCGATAGTCGTGACGCGTGATCCCAGATGATCCGTTATTGCTCCTCTAAGCGATTTACCCATGACTGATACCCCCTTTTGCCTGAGCTGCCTCTCCGCGTCTTTCTCTTGCGGCCTGGCGGTCGGCCAAATAGTGCTTCATGTATTCCCGTGGGGTCTCGGGCGGTTCGGTCGTGTCCCGCTTGCGAACAAGGGAAAGGGAGCCCGAGGGACACTTGTGGACGCAGACCCCGCAGCCGATACACACGTCGAGATCCACCTCAGCCGCCTTTCCCACCTTATTGCGGACCTCGGCCGAAACCTTGAGCTGTAAAGCGTCCATGGGGCATCGCTTGACACAAAGGGCGCACCCTTTACATGTCTCTGCCTTGACCTCCACCTCATAGTTGGAGGCGTCCAGACTCTTGCCGTGGCCAAGTTTGTGATAGGTCTCCATCCACATACAGCAGCAGCTACAGCAATTACAGATGGTATCGGCCCCGTGTTTCCAGTTGGAAACGCCATGGACAAGACCGGAATCAGCGGATTTTTTCAGGATCTCAAGTGTCTCCTCCTTTGTAATTTCCCGACCCATGTCATATTCAACGATGTAATGTCCCAGTTCGTCGAAATGGAGGCACACCTCTGTGGGATGTTTGCAGTCAGCCATATCAGGGTCCAGGTTGTGCCGATGACGGCAGGGACATGTGGATACGGTGTAGTATTCACGGTCCTCAATAACCTTTACGACGTCTTCAAACGGCAGGATTTGACGGGTGTCTTCAATGGTTTTGTGGATGGGCAAGGCCCTCAAGCCCTTTAGATGTGCATCGTTATACTGGTCGAGCCAGCCGTCCAGGGCGTATCTGTTGATCATTGGCGCCGTGGTCTTGGTCATCTCGTCGGTCCCTCCTGGCCACAGGTTGGCGCGAAGGAGGCCAAAAAAGGAATCGTTTAGCCGGTAACGGATTGAATCTCCCCTTACGCTCTTATAGATCATGCCCTTTCGGGCCATGTCATCCAGATGGGGGGACAGTTCGGCAGGAGCCATCTCCTTTAGTGCGGAGAGTTCTTCCAGGCTTTTGCTTGAAAAGGGTATACCCGTCAGAAAGGCAGCTTCCTCCGGTGTGAAGTGGGTCATGATAAGGGGCATCAGCTCCTCTGATTCGGTCAGCTCCCACCAGGTTTTTCCAAGCCAGTCTACAAATTGTTCATAGGTCTCTTTATCAGACATTTCTTCCTCCTTTGAACCCGAATGTGGTTTGTATACGAAATATAAGCATAAAAAAATCAGCCTTGGACATCCCTGAGAAGCCTCTTTAACAGGACCTTTTCTCCCAGGTTCAGGCCGCTCAGTATTTCATCGTTGGCAAGCTTCCTCTTCTCAACGAGCAATGGTTTGAGCTCCCTTGCCATGTCCGTCAGGTAGGCTCGGATAAACCGCTTGTCCTCTTCATCAGGCTCTTTTACTATCCAGCCCTTTTCTGTCATTCGGTCCAAAATACCGGATAAGGTCGCGTTATCCAGGACAAGCCGCTTTCCGATCTCCCCGGCAGAACGCCCTTCCTCTCCCCAAAGGGATTCCAGGATCAAGTGCTGGACAGGGGTGAGGCCGTGGGGTAGAAGATGTCTCTTGAAGTTGCCGTGGGCCTTCTGGTAGGCCTTTGCCAGCAAGAATATGATGCAGTCGTCATATTGGGCCATGTGCAAACTCTTCGTATACGTAATAATATTGAAGTGTGAGCCTTGCGTCAATGAAAAATGGTTCAGAATCGGGGTCAGTCTTCTAATATTTCCGCGAAGACATGGCTGAACATGGGGCTTTGCAGTTTCTGTTGTTACGGAAGAAAGACACAGTGATTGAGGAATTCAAGCTTGGGGTTTACCGTTTTTCTTTTCTTGAGGTCCAGAGCGGCTTTCAGACCTTTTTCCCTTATCACCTTTATCTTTAATCTGGTTTCTGTGACCTTGAAGAATCTTCTCCCATACCTTCTCAGCAGCCCCTTGTCGATCTCAAATCCGAGACCGGGCCGGTTGAATGGTGCAAGAGTGGCCTTGAAGCCGGGTATAATCGGTTCAATGATCCCTTCCCTGAATTCCGGCACCCAGGATGGTTCTTCCAAGGGGTATTCCAGTGGATGTTTCCCCTCATTGTCCACAAGTGCCATGTTCCAGTTCACATAAAAACCGATTCCGTTTGTCCAGGTGTGGGGTGAGAATCCCCTTTTTTTTGCATGGCAGGCGTCGATCACCTTTTTTACCTGGGCAATGCCCCCAGCAAATGTGGCGTCCGGCTGATAGATATCAAAACAATCCTTTTCAAACATGATCTTGATTTCATCCCAGCCATAGTTGAGTTCAGCCCCGGCGATCTTTACACTGGCCGCGTTTCTCAATGTTGCATTGCCGTCATAGTCTCTGGCATCCAACGGTTCCTCAAGCCAGTCGATGTTATTGGCCTGGCATGCTTTGGCAAATTCCTTTGCACGTTCCAGATCCCAGGAGGGAATCTTATCAACGATGCTGACAAGCCATCCCTGGTTTGCGTCAACCCCCAGGGCCAGATCTTCACCCACGCCTTTCTTGATTACCTCTATATGACGGATATCTTCACGGAGGTCTTTGTTCTTAACCCTCAGTTTGGCTGTCCTAAACCCCCTCTCCTTCATGGCGATCAGCTCATCAACCCGCTTCTCTGGTTCATGCATTTCTCCGGTGGAGCAGTACACCTCCATGGGTCGTGCCTTTCCACCCAGGAGCTCATAGACTGGCTTCCCCTGGCTCTTTCCTATGATGTCCCAGCAGGCCGGTTCAATCCAGAAGTTCCGCCATCCCAAAAACCCGGCCTGTTTCAAGAGGCTCTGAATGCCTTCGATATCTGCCGGGTCGGCACCAAGAAGATACCCTCCTATGAGATCTCCTAACCCTTGCCTCTCCTTTCCCATGGCGGCCCCGGCCGAATAGCCCTCGATCCCGTCATCGGTCACGATTTTGATGAGGGTAAAACGGTTGTGAGTCTGGGGGTACCCGGGAATCCATGTGGGCCAAAAGGTGTTCTTCAATGGAACCGAGACATGGTACAGTTCTATTGCGGATATCTTCACAGGTTCACCTCCTCACGGATTCCTCTCCTCAGGCCAGGTTTCAAATATTTTGCTCCGGTGGACCATTACTGTATCTTTACACGGCAGAATGATTTGATCAAGGAAGATCTAGGTGCGACAAATTCGAAGGCCCTCACCCTGAGATAGACTCCTCCATCGAAACAAACGCCTGTTCGTGCACTTGATATTTTCTAAAGCAACGGGTAATCATAGACAAGTGGCGTGATTGTTTATCAAAATCCCTTGCCGGTTGGAGGTGGCCATGGACAGGTTCAGAGAATTCGATCAATACGATGGGCTCGGGTTGGCGGAACTGGTCAGGGAAAAGGAGGTTTCGCCGGAAGAACTCTGCGATGAGGCCACGCTGTTCCGACTGGCAAGGCAACTGGAAGAAGCCCGGCCCTGGTTTGATAAACGGCCGCCGGTCAGGGCATAAAGGTCACGTTGCTGAAGTCCGAAACTTGATTCTCTCCTCTGTTTCTCTATAATGTTACATTGCGTAGGGGATGATTCACTGAATCCCACATCCCATATCACTCAAAGGAGTCTATTATGTCAGATGCACCCGTACTGTTTGAAACCAAAGACAATATTGCACAGATTACCTTCAATCGGCCCGACAACCGAAACAGCATGGACGACGAGATCATGCCGGCCTTTCGGGAGGTCGTTGGCCGGGTAAAGAAAAGCGAAGACCTTCGCTGTTTGATCATCACGGGAAGCGGCAACACCTTTTGCTCCGGCGCGGATTTCAAGAGCGGACTCGTTGACAACAAGGGCCGTCTTCCCCACCAGACACTCATGGATGCCTATGGGCCGTTTCTTGAGATTCAAGAACTCGAAATGCCCACCATCGCTGCCATGAACGGGCATGCGGTTGGCGGCGGGTTTGGCCTTTGTCTCATCTGCGATATCCGGATTGCCAACAAACAATCAAAATATGGCGCCAACTTCTCCAGACTGGGTCTTCACACGGGAATGGCCGTATCTTATATGCTGCCCCAAATTATCGGGCTTCCAAGGGCCAATGAACTCCTCTATACCGGGCGTTTGATCAATGGAGAACAGGCCGCCGGCATCGGACTGGCAAACTATGCCCTGGAAGAAGATCAGGTGCTTGTAAAGGCCTGGGAACTGGCAGAGGAGATCGCGGCCGCTGCGCCCGTGGCCGTGCGGATGATCAAACATGCCATTCACCGCCATCTCCAGTGGAACCCACGCACCGCAGCGGAGATAGATGCCCTCTACCAATCGCGCACTTTTGAAATGGAAGATGCAAAGGAAGGGATCAGCGCCTTGCTTGAAAAACGAAGGCCTGTATTTCAGGGGCGGTGATATAGCATCTCTTCTATTGTTGAGGGCAAGTCGGTAAGCGATCTTATGGAGGGGCCTTCTATGCCTTTTCGGTGCCCTTCCCGATCCAGAAGCACGGCATTCCATCCTGCCTTTTGAGGGGAATGGAGGTCGTTTTCCATTTCGTCGCCAACATGGAGGATGCGTGAAGGGGAAAGCCCGAGCCGTTCGGCTGCCCGGTAAAACATGGCTGGATCGGATTTGTTTATGCCCTCGATGGCTGAAACCATGATAACGTCAAACCGGTGTCTGTCCAGCCTGTCATTGAGGATTTCCGGAAGTGAACAGTCCCAGTTGGATATGACACCGGTCATGAGCCCTTTGGATTTGCACCACTCCAAGACCAACAGCACATCCTCATGGAGCTTGAAGTGAATTCCCTCGATGAGCACCGCCAGTTTCTGCTCTGGAGAAAGCTCACCGGCATATCCTTGCTCGGCCAGCTTGTCAAAGAGGACCTCGGCGCATCGGTGGCGCAGATCGAGGAGTCGATCCGGGTCCTTCGCCTCCAGGTGATGGGCTTTATAGTAGCCCACTTCCGTAAGAAAGGCATTCTGAACGGCCTCAAAGGGCGTGGTAATCCCAATCTTGCTCAGTTCATCCCTGAGTCGTTCAATCACTCGGTCCACGTGAAGGAGGGTCCCGTAGGCGTCAAATGTGACCGCCTCGATCTTTTCAAATCCATTTTTTGTATTGTGCATATTTCACCAACCGTCCCATAACCTATCCATTTCATTCCCGAAGATCAAGTTCAGGCATCAAGAGGTTCGATGCAAAACTTGACGATATATGCGTAAGACGGTATCTTGATCCATAAGGAGATCAATAATGATAAGATGAATTTAGAATATCCTGCGTCGAACATCAGCCTGGAGGAGGGTGGGCGTCATGGCATTACACAGAAGGAGGAAAAAATGAATGTAACGTTTATTGGACTAGGAATTATGGGGAGCCGAATGGCAAAAAATCTATTGAAAAATAAGGTGAAATTAACCGTCTTTAATCGCTCTGATGCTCCCGTTAAAGAACTCAAGGGGTTGGGCGCGACCGGAGCAGAATCATATCAAGGGGCAGTCACAGATGCAGATGTGGTTTTTACGATGCTGTCTACTCCTGAAGTGGTCGAACAGATAGTCATCGGAGAAAACGGATTTATTTCCGAAATGAAGGCAAATGCAATTTGGGTTGATTGTTCGACGGTTAACCCTTCGTTTTCTTTGACGGAAAATAAGATAGCTGAGAAGAACAACGTTCGGTTTCTTGATGCACCGGTAGCTGGGACAAAACCCCACGCAGAAAATGCGGAACTGGTCTTTTTTGCAGGTGGATCCAAAGAGGATTTAGAAAATGTAGAGTCATTATTTAATTTTATGGGGAGCAAAGTTGTTCATGTGGGAGAAGTGGGCAAAGGAAGCTCATTCAAAATGCTTGTCAATTCGCTTCTTGCGCAATCCATGTTAATTTTTTCGGAAACACTTCTATTTGGGCAAAAAATGGGATTGTCAAAGGATTTTTTGCTCGACACGTTGCCCAACTTGGTTGTTTCAGCCCCTTTTACCAAAGCAAAGGCTGAATTGATACGAGCCGATGACTATGACGTTCAGTTCCCCCTGGAATGGATGCACAAAGATTTGCATTTGGTCGCCCTGACGGCTTATGAGAAAGGCCAACCTCTGTATTTGGCTAATCTTGCGAAAGAAGTGTATGGAAATGCAAAAAACTGCGGGTTAGGGAGAGAAGATTTCGCTTCGATTTATAGGTTCTTAAGCGAGAAATAAACCTGTCACAATAACCGGTTGCTCGTCAATCTCCAAGTCAGGGACAGCTCGCTGCTGATATCGAAGAATTGGGGTCACCCATCAATCAACATCCAGTATCCTTGAAGCTTCATGCACTTACATCCTTAACGGAAGGAGAAATTATGATAAAGGCCATATATTTCCTGTACAAAAAGCCGGGTTGGGCCGTGGAGGATTTCCAGGATTACTGGCGCACAACCCATGCGGACCTGGTTTGCAAGGTTCCCCGGGTTAGGCGGTATTTCCAGTCCCACACCCTCCTCTCTGGCTATCGCCGGCCAATCCCACCACCTGCAGATGGGATCGAAGAGATCTCTTTTGACGCTGTGGAAGACGTGAAGACATTTGAAACCACAGAGCCCGGCCGATCTGCAGCCGCAGATTTCAGGAACTTTACAGATATTGATCGAATTCATCGCATCCTGGTGGAAGAAATGACCATAAAGGAAGGGGCGGTTCACGAAGACATGGTCAAGAGTATTGAATTTGTGACTCGTAAACCTGATATGCCCTTGTCTGACTTTCATCGTTACTGGGAGAAAACCCATGGGCCCATTGCGGCGAAGATCCAAGTCATAAACCGCTACGTACAGTCGCACACGCTTATGAGTGAATACGGGAAAAAAGTGCCGCCTGCCTATGACGGGATTGCTGAAACCTGGTTCGACGGCACTGCTGCCATGCGGGCTTCGGCGGCCTCACCCGAGTATGCTGCCACCAGAGATGATGAGGCCAACTTTCTGGAGGGTGAGCTGCCCTTTATTATCACGAAAGAGATTAAGATTGTCTGAAATTATCCTTACGGTGAACGGGTAGACAGATTGGGGGCAGGACTTGAACCGAACACAAATGGAAGAAAGGGTTTTATCATGGAAAAGGTTTGGCTGAGCGCGTGGCCCAACTACCTTCCCCAACAACTGGAGTTGGTTGAAAAGCCTCTGCATGAATTCTTGAGAGAAAGCGCAAAGAGGCATCCGGAAAAAGCCGCCGTCAATTACTACGGCAACCAGATCAGCTTCCAGCAAGTCGATGATCTCTCCGACAGGCTGGCGGCTGCCCTTTGCGATATGGGGTTCAAAAAGGGAGACAGGGTAAGCCTCTTCCTGGAAAACTGTCCTCAATTTGTCATTGCCTATTATGGGGTTCTGAAGGCAGGAGGAGTGGTCGTTGCTGCAAACCCCATGTTCAAGGAAGACGAACTCAAATACGAACTCCAAGACGCTGGGGCAACAATCATTGTGGCTTTGGACCACCTCTACCCGATGATCAGGAATATACAAGAATATACCTCCCTTTCTCACGTAATCGTGACGAGTTACTGGGATTACCTTCCCGACAATCCGGCCCTGCCCGTCCATTCCTCCATGGAGGCACCGAAAGAGGTCTTCCCCCAAACCCATGAGTTTCTCGATCTGATGGAGAAATACAACCCCGAACCCCCTCATGTGGAAGTCGACATGCGGGAAGATCTGGCGCTTTTGCAGTATACGTCCGGGACCACGGGCCTTCCCAAAGGCGCCATGATCACGCACGACAGCCTGCTGCACAACACAGTGGGATCGGCCGTTTGGAACAACATCGCAGAAGACGACATTCACCTTTCGGTGTTGCCGTTTTTTCACGTCACCGGCATGATGCACAGCATGAACATGCCCATCTATACCGGGACGACCAACGTGATGCTTTCGCGTTTTGATACCTCGACCGCCATGAAGGCAATTGCTACCTTTGGATGCACGACCTGGGTAAGCATCACGACCATGAACCTGGCTGTGATCAATGCACCGGACGTGGACCAATATGACCTGCGCAGTCTCAGGCACTGCATGTCCGGCGGGGCCCCCATTCCAGAGGAAATCCTGAAGAAATGGCGGAAGATCGTGGGCACAGAGCTCGTCGAGGGTTACGGGCTTAGCGAGACCATCTCTCAGACGCACGTGAATCCCAGCTCAAATCCCAGGTATGGTTCTGTGGGGATCCCCCACTTTGGAGTGGAGTGCCAAGTAATTGATGTGGAAACGGGTGACGAATGCGCGCTCGGGAGCGAGGGAGAACTGCGCGTCAAAGGTCCCATGATCACCAAGGGGTATTGGAACAAGCCCGAGGAGACCGCGGAGGTCCTAAGGGACGGATGGCTGGCCACCGGAGACATCGTCAAGATGGACGAGGATGGCTACTTTTATATCGTAGGTCGCAAGAAGGATATGATAAAGGCCTCGGGCTACAGCGTATTCCCCGCAGAGGTGGAGGCATTGCTGTATGAGCATCCGGCTGTGAGCGAAGTGGCCGTGATTGGCGTTCCCGATCCATACCGGGGAGAGAACATCAAGGCCTTTATCATCTTGAGGCCGGAATACAAGAGCAAAATCAGCGAGGAGGAGGTCATCGCCTGGGCAAGGGAGAAGATGGCCGCCTATAAGTATCCCCGGATCGTGGCGTTTGTGGAGGCGCTGCCCAAGACGGGCTCAGGCAAGATATTGAAAAGGGTCCTGAGGGAAGAGGAGGAAGAGAGAAGATAAATTTTCCTCCGCTGTTATTTGCAGTTCATGGCTACAACTCAAAAATTGGTATATCGGGGTACTTGAGAGGTAGAAATATGCTCTTCCGGATTTTATTGAGTGGTTGTTTGGGGGCAATTTTCACTTTTTCTTTCGCCTTTGCGCAATCGATGGATGACTTGGCTTTGCTGACTGAACAGTATCCGCCTTTTAATTTCAAAAAGGACGGCCAGCTTCAGGGGATTTCCATCGACCTGCTGGAACTGATGCTCAAAAAGGCAGGTTCCCAATTGACGCGCAAAGATATCCAGCTCCTCCCCTGGGCTCGCGCCTACAAGAAAACCATGGAAAATAAGAACACAGTCCTGTTTGTGACAACCAGAACGAAAGAACGAGAAAATCTGTTCAAGTGGGTTGGTCCCATAACCGATACTTCAATCGTGCTGATCGCAAAGAAAGGGGATGATATACATATCAATTCCTTGGAAGAAATAAAAAAGTACAAAATCGGGGTCATAAGCGAAGACGTGGGGGAGCAACTCCTGGTCAAAGATGGCATAAAGGACAACCTTGAGCGGGTAAGCAAGACCATATTGAATATCAAGAAATTAAATGCCGGAAGGATAGATGCCATAGCATATGCCGAGAAGGTCGCCAAGTGGGAAATCAAGGCCAATGGGTTTAACCCGGGCGACTATGAAACCGTTTATGTCCTTAAAAAGGGACAAGTCTATTACGCACTTCATAAAGATACGCCGGATTCAGTCGTGGAAAAACTCCAGAGCGCTCTGGGTGAGATCAAAAGGGAAGGAAAACTTCAAAGTATACTGGATAAATACACCAAATAGCAGAATGTCCTGAATCATGGCCGGGAGAGTCTGGTGTTTGACCTGGAAAAGGAGGTAAAACCATGGCTGAGGTTTCAGATTTCCTTCACCACGCCGGGATGCAGCCAATATGATGCAAGCCGCGGTGTCCTATGACGTCACCGAAGTTCGGCCTCTGTTGGACATGGGCGGCTAAATCCGCTAAAATAAAGGGGAAGTGTTATGAAGATTTTCTTCGGTCTTTCTTGCCTCTCCTTTCTGGTTCACTTCTCTGCTCAGGTCCTTTGGGAGCCGAACCATTCGGCTTCCTGCGCTTTTTCCCCGATCTTCTCTTTTTCCCGGAACGACGTTCTCCTTTTCCCATAAGATTTCCTCCTCATACTTCGACGTTAAAGGCTTGAAAGTCTTTCTACATTATCATATTGATCCCAGATACAAATATCAAGTTCACATTTTATCTGAGTATAAGGATCCGCTCTTTAATCCTATCAAAAATCACAAAAGAGTCAAGGGCAGACCCCTTTAACATAAAGTAGCCCTTAAATTCCTTCGATTATCTTCAAATGGAGAGCTACACTCTCTCCATGGCGCCATATGCGCCCTGTATCCTGTCCCTCAGCAAGAAGCAGAGCCTTTCCAGCACCCTAAATCCAAGGGCCACATGGCTGAGCATCATCTCCCTTAACTCGGCACCTTTTATGGCCAGGACCTTTGAATCTTTCTCACTGGAGGCCGATGCCATAAGGTTGTGGGGCTCAGCCAGGAGAGTGGACCAGCAACCAAACACCCTCCCCCGCCCCAGGATCCCGATTACGGCACTCCCCGTGCGTGTGCCCAAATCCAGGGATCTTTCCAGGAATGTTCGCCCTTGCGTGATGACGTATATATGTTCTCCGAAATCCCCCTGTCGGAAGATGTATTCTCCGGTTTCGTAAGTCTCCACCTGGCAGAGGCTGGCTATCTTCTTGATATGATCTGGTTCCAGCCCCTGGAAAAACTCACAGTTTTCTAAGGCCTCTTGGATCTCTGAACTGCCCATTTTCGACACCTCAAATTTTAAAAAAATAATCCCGTTTATTGTCCCTCATTTGCTATTGTTGTCCTTCTTCCAGCATTGACCTCACGATCCTACTCCCTGGAGATTGGGGCTTTCTCAAGATCCTTTTAGAAGACATGGGGAAAGTCAAGTGGAATCTCATCCCGGAAATTGTTTATAGATGTTGATCTGGGTCTCACACCAGAAGGAATTTCCACCACATTGTTACCACAAATTTTATCGACCGAACTTACTTTTCTTAATACAAGATACAAATCCATGATCTGTCCTCAATCTCTACACTCTGCCCAGATCCGGGGAGCCGCCTATGAGGAAGAACCAAGAATTCTGCCCGTCTTACTCCTGTCGGAACGCAGCAGTTCTGTTAGGAGTCTCTACAATCTTCTTGCCAAGAGCAGAACGCAAGTTCTCAATAAACTCTGGTACCGCAGGATTCGGCCGTATTGAAAACGCTTAGAGGAAAGATCGCATTAAATTTCCGTTAATTCAGACATCGTAAATCGGCATTAAGAAAGGCCGATTTTTAAGAAAAATTCTCTTGACAACCATTTTAGTAATGTTAGCATGCTAAGGAGTTATCTGATTGAATCCTGTTGTAAGGCACAGTAATTATGGCTGTCGAAAAAAGATATCCCCTTCCTGATCTCTTAGAAGATTGTTTCATATTTCTTATGGCTAAAGTCTACCAAAAAGCGCATTCCAACTTTAAAAAACGGCTTCAACGATACGATTTAACCCCCATGCGGCATCTTGTGCTGGAGGCACTCTTGGACGAAGAGGGCCTTACAGCGGGAGAGATCGCGAGACGTTTAGTATTGGATAATGCCACCCTTTCCGGTGTGATAGACAGGATGACCAAAACTGGATGGATCGTTAAGCAGGCAGATCCCGGTGACAAGCGAGCCATGCAAATTTTTCTCACGGCAAAAGCAAAGGAGATGAAATCCCCAATTTTGGAAGAGCGGATAAAGGCGAATGAAGAAAGCCTGTCTCCCCTGTCGCTGGAGGAAAAGGTGTTTCTCAAGCGGTTGTTGAAAGACCTCCTGTAGTATTTCAAGAGAAGTTTAGCATACAAGTCAAATTACCACCCCCAGAGGAGGTGGCTCGTTTTTGTTGGTCCTGAAAGGTACGCTAATGTGAGTGCCTAAAGTTTGAAGTGCCTAAAGTTAAGGAACTTCGTGACATTTTATATAAGTATTGGTTTCACAGGGGTCTCAGTGAAACCAAGGAGGATCTGCCATGTATTTTCTATTCTACTTTCTCCTCTCCGGTGTATATCTCGGGGCACTCTATTCCATGATAGCGTTGGGAATTGTTATCATCTATAAGTCTACAAAGGTCTTTAATTTTGCCCAGGGCCATCTGCTTATGGTGGCGGTCCTTTTAGGAGCAACCCTGTCCCAGACTTTCGGCATCATAATCGGAATGGTCCTTACTGTAGCAACCACCGCCCTTATCGCGCTGCTATTGGAGCGCCTCACACTGCGACCCCTCATCGGCCAACCCCTGATTGCAGCACTGTTGATGACCATTGCCTTAGGATATCTCATTGAGGGAGGGTCTTTGATGGTATGGGGGGAAGGGCTCTACAAATATCCGGACCTTTTTCCTACAGAGCCTTGGAGTATCGGGAGCATTGCCATTGAGCAGGGAGTGGTCTGGGCCTTTGTTGTTGTGGCCGTGGGTTTTGCTGTTTTTGTCCTTTTCTACCACAAGGCCGTCCTTGGAAAAGCCATGAGGGCAACGGCAGAGGACCATCAAGTAAGCCAGAGCATGGGGATCCGGGTGACTCACATCTTCAGCATAAGCTGGGTGATTGCCGCCGTATTGGCTTACGTAGCCTCCATATTCTTGGGGAGTTTTTCGGGGGGGCATTATCTGAATAGCAACCTTGGCCTCAAGGCGATCCCCGCCGTGCTGGTGGGCGGTTTGGATTCCATCACAGGGGCCATTGTGGGCGGATTTATTGTGGGGCTCTTAGAGAGCCTTGTGACAGGATATTTGAGCGGAGAACTGGGCGAGGTGGTCCCCTTTATCGTACTTTTGATCGTTTTAATGATCAAGCCCTATGGGCTTTTTGGTTTAGTAAGGATAGAAAGGATCTGACATGGCTCGACCGGCTGGAATTTTCGATGTACGATACGAGCAGGATATTGCCGTTGTCAGGACCATGCCCCAATGGATCACCTTAGGGCTATTCCTGATTTTTCTCGTCGTTTTACCACAGCTCTTTCCAGATCGCTATCTTCTCAACATCATCAATATCATCATGATTATGACCATATCGGTCCATGGTCTCAACATCCTTACGGGATTTGCGGGACAGATTTCAGCCGGCCATGCAGCCTTCATGGGTGTGGGGGCCTACGCCTGTGCCTCTTTTATGACCTTTTGGGGTCTAAGCTTCTGGCTTTCCCTCCCATTGGCTGGTTTAACCGCCGGGCTGGTGGGGATACTTTTCGGACTACCCTCTTTGAGGCTCAAGGGCTTCTATCTGGCCATGGCAACCATTGCGGCCCAATTCATCATTACCGCCTTTTTTCTTCATTATAAGCCAGAGATATTTGGTGGCGGGACAGGTATGAGCCTTGAGCCGATCCGCTTAGGCAATATCGTTTTTGACACCCAGGGCAATCTCTACTACATGATCATGCCCTTTGCCGTAATCATGACATACTTTGCCCAGAACCTCGTTCGATCAAGAATGGGAAGGGCCTTTGTTGCCATAAGGGACAATGACTTAGCCGCAGAGATTATGGGGATCAGTCTCTTCGGTTACAAACTAAGGGCATTCTTTATCGGCTGCTTTTTCGCAGGGATATCCGGATCCCTCTACATTGCGTTCATGC
>JADHXI010000052.1 GCA_016783065.1 Desulfobacteraceae bacterium
CCCTTTTTTGGAATCTTCCTTGCTGAGTCTGGAAATGATGCGCTCAGAATAATCCGGCAGATCCCGCATTTGGAAATTGCTGATCCGTTCTCCTCCGATATAGTCTCCTCGCCTTTTTGATAAGGAATCGATGGTGTACCCGAACCATATCAGAGAAAATTTGTGCGCACGCATATAGTCAATGGCATTAGAAGCATAAGGTGGTGAGGTAATAATAAGATCGACGGAATTGTCGGCCAGGCCAATTGCTTGCGCATTTCCGAAAAAGAGGTCTGCCTGACCATTGCCCCATATCAGTCGACCAATATTCTTTAAGTTTTTATTCAGGCGTTTCTGGAATTCATCCATTGCAGACCGTGGGATTTTGCCCTTAATTTTGTGTGGTCTGGTATGGGCCAGATCATATGCCAGAGAAACCCCGCCTGATTTGGTTATAATTATTGACGAAAGTACGATTTGAAAGAACCTGCGGATATCAGGATCGGGAAGTACTTCAATCTCCTGAACCAGGGCAATTATTTCGATTTGGGTCTCTTCCAAAAACCAATAATCAAGAAATTTCTTGGTGGACGGATCAATGCGTATGGAGAGGGCGCTGCTAAGTGTGCCTTTCTTATGTTGAAATGCATGAACGGCTCGTTCAATGATAGATTCCGCATTTGTTATGAGTTCCCCGGGATCGAGGTGAGTAACCTTTACCTTAGATAGATTCAAAGCCAGAGGATCAATGTCTATGCCAATTCCGCGCCTGCCGAGCAGCATAGCCTCAAGGACAGTAGTCCCCGAGCCAGACATAGGATCCAATACGGTTTCCCCAGGAAAGGTTAGAGCGTTGATAATTTTTTTTGGTAATTGGGGCGGGAATTTTGCAGGGAAGGCGTGGAAACTATGGGTGGCATAACTGCTGCTTTCCCCATGGAAATCAAAATCCTCAGACAACAGTTTTTCTAAGGCCTCTCTGTAATGAGACAGGTCACCTCCCTTTTTGGCGGGTCTGTAAACCTGAAAGGGATCAAACATATCCATCTGAATGGGTTGAATGGGCATTATTAGATCTATCCAAGTGGGTATATGATATAGAAAAATTACGGTTGTTTTTGGATATTGAAGCTAATCTATTTCTAAAGCAAAAACCAGATAGGGTCAAGCGGAAATGAGAGGCTGCCTCAAAAAAAACCTCATTATAAGCTCAAAACAGTTAAGCGAACTTAAACTATTTCATAGCCTCTTCAACAGCAACAGCTACTGCAACAGAAGCACCTACCATCGGATTGTTACGCATACCGATAAATCCCATCATCTCAACGTGAGCTGGAACTGAAGATGAGCCTGCGAACTGTGCATCAGTGCATCAGAGTGCATACGACCCATAGTGTCAGTCATACCATAGGAAGCAGGAACGGCAGCCATGTTGTCAGGATGAAGAGTTCTACCTGTACCACCACCGGAAGCAACAGAGAAGAATTTCTTACCCTTAAGGATACACTCTTTCTTGTATGTGGCCATTACAGGATGCTGGAAACGTGTAGGATTGGTTGAGTTACCGGTAATGGCAACATCAACGTCCTCAGAGTGCATGATCGCAACACCTTCACGAACATCGTCAGCACCGTAACCTCTTACATTTGCCCTTTCACCATCAGAGTAGGCTTTCTGTTTAACAACTTTAACTTCACCTGTTGCATAATCAAAAGCTGTTTCCACGTGGGTAAAACCGTTGATACGTGAAATGATCTGTGCCGCATCCTTACCAAGACCGTTAAGAATTACCTGAAGCGGCTCCTTACGTGCACGATTAGCAGAGCGGGCAAGACCGATAGCACCTTCAGCAGCAGCAAAAGATTCGTGACCTGCGCAGAAAGCAAAACAGGTTGTCTCTTCACGGAGAAGCATCGCCGCAAGATTACCGTGACCCATACCTACCTTGCGGTCGTCAGCAACTGAACCTGGGATACAGAAAGACTGAAGACCTTCACCAAGAGTCTTTGCTATGTCAGCGGCAACAGTCTGCCCCTTTTTTATTGGGGGCTGGAGTGGGGTTCGGCGGTTTCTGATGGGTTGCCCGTGGAAGGTAGGTAGTTGTGAGCTGTTTTGGAACCTGCGTGGCCTTTTTTTCGCTTTCGTATTTGTTATTGACACAAAAGGTACGATTTCCGTATGCTCCTTCCCCAAAAACGAATCCTTATCTCTTATTATTGAGGAAAACAACCATGCTAAAGACGAGATTGACTGAATTGCTGGGGATAGAATATCCCGTACAGTGCGGTACAATGCAATGGCTGAGCCGTCCCCCGCTGGTGGCGGCGGTAGCCAACGCCGGTGGCCTGGCCTGCCTGCCCGCGGGCACCTTCCCCACGAAGGACGACCTGGTTGAGGCCATTAACATGACCCGGGATATGACTGACAAGCCTTTCGGGGTAAATGTTTCGTTATTCCCATCCCTTATTCCCAGACCTCCGAAAGAGATAATCGAGACGGTTATTGCATCGGGAGTCAAGATTCTGGAAACGGCGGGACGCAACCCGGAGCCTTACAGGGAGATCATTGCGGAAGGGGGATTGATCCATATCCACAAATGCGCCCGTGTGCGCGACGCCGTAAAGGTGGATCAGATGGGAGTGGATGCCGTGTCCATCGTCGGGACGGAGTGTGGCGGGCATCCCAGCATGGAAGGCGTGACATCACTTGTCCTTATCCCGCAGGCGGCGGACGCCATCCGGGCCCCCTTGATAGCGGGCGGCGGGTTCTCCGACGGACGCACCCTTGTGGTGGCCCTGGCCTTGGGGGCGGAGGGGGTCAACATGGGCACCCGGTTTATCAGCACCCGGGAGTGTCCCGCACACCATTCGTTCAAGGAAAGAATCGTTGATTCCAAGGCCACTGACACCGTGCTTGTCATGAATTCCATCGGAAACCCCTCCAGGGTCATGAAAAACCACTGGGCGGAAGAGGTGCTGGAAATGGAAGCCAACGGGGCTTCCCTGGAAGAACTTGGTCCCATGATTACCGGAAAGATCAGCAAGACGGGCTGGGTTGAAGGGAACCTGGATGAAGGGCTCTATGCGTCTGGCCAGATAGTGGAGCGCATCAGCGATATCCCCAGCGTTTCCGAACTCATGAAAAAAATCGTTGATGAGGCGCTGGCGGTGAAGGATAAATTAAACCGTATCCTCTGAGGGGTGCGGTGACATGTTGGGACATTGGCTGGAGCGATAATCCTGTGGCGTTTCAGATTGAAATGACACCCGAATTCGAGGGACGATAGACAATAAGGATTCGTCCAGGAGGATGTGATGGCAGAGCATTTTTTGAGTGAGGCACTCCAGGGAGACTTTCAGCATACCATCGGGCCGTATGCCGACCCGGTTCTGAAAGTGGACCCAGGCGATACAATTGTTATTGAAACCCTGGATGCCTTTGGGGGGAAAATTCCGGACGAACAAACAAAACCGAGCCAGATTATAAAATACCCAAACCCCCTGAACGGCCCTATCTTTGTGAACGGAGCCGAGAAAGGAGACACACTGGCGGTGGATGTTGAGTCTATCCTGCCGCGCGGCCCTCAACCGAGGGGAACAACGTGTCTGCCCCCTTTTTTTGGTGGACTGACCAGCACCAACAAGAGCCCCTCGCTGCAATCACCGCTCCCGGAGATCGTCCGTAAGGTGCACATCACGGAACAGGACGTCATTTGGAGTGACCGCATGAGGTTTCCCTATGAACCTTTTATCGGAACCATCGGGACTTCTCCGGAATTGGATTCCATCAACTCGCTTACACCTGAAAGTCACGGTGGCAATATGGACCTGCCCGATGTTCGGCCCCAAAACAGGATATACCTGCCGATCCGAGCCCCGGGAGCCCTCCTTTTCGTGGGCGATTGCCACGCCACCCAGGGGGATGGAGAACTCTGCGGGGTCGCCATAGAATTTGCTACAAAGACAACCATAAAGGTGGACCTGGTCAAAAACTGGACTATCGAATGGCCCAGAATCGAAAGTGACGAGTTCATTATGAGCGTGGGCAGCAGCCGTCCCATGGAAGATGCCGCAAAAATCGCCTATGCAGACCTGATTTCGTGGATGGAAAAGGACTATGGATTTGACAGGTACGATGCCTATTTTATCTTGAGCCAGATCGGTCGCCTGCGTGTGGCAAATATGGTGGATCCCAACTATACCATCGGCGCCAGAATAGATAAAGGATATCTGGCATGAGGTTTCCCCACCCCGACGGAATCAGGGGGATCTTCCACAACCCCGCAACAATCAAACGGAACTCCCCAAAAAACGAGTCCGCCTTTCGACCTCATTTGGAAGTGGGCCCCTATTTTTTGACGAGTTCCTTCAGACCCAATCGCTCGAGTGTGGCCTCTGTGGGATGGCCGGTATTTGGATCCCAACCCATGGCCTTGCGGTATTCACTGGCCAGACTGTCAATGTCAATCGTGATATCTGAGAGTGGACCATCCTCCTTGGGCGGAATCCCTGCCAGCCGCGGGGGCAGTTTGATCTTGGAAGGATCAAGTCCCTCCCTGGTATTATAGCACTGCCGTAAGGTCTGAATCCTGGCTCCGGTTTCCAAGAGCTCTTTGATATCCATATCCCACCCGGTCACGGCATTGAGAAACTCGAGCAGGGGATAATTTCCGAAAAAGATTACGGGAAACAGGCAAACCCCAGCACAGGACCCCACCTGCCAATAGGAGGAAGCTGTGGCACTGGCTGCGCCTTTGCCCTTGTATTCATAACGCTCAAAACCGTCGAACTCCAGTTCCGGATAAGGAGCTATGGCGCCGGGGCCCGCGTCGATTCGTGCCATGGGACCCGCCGTGTGACGGCCCGGTGTGGGGTCGCAAACAAAACCGGTCCCCCTGCTCGGAAGAAAAAGCGCATTGTGCAAGCCAGGCTCCTGCCCACCCACGTGTATGGCGAACTCGTTCGCATCCCCACCTATCTTCTGGGCCGCAATCCTGACACCATCTGCCAGGATGTCACCAAAACCCTCACGCTGAATGATCTTTTCCACCAGGGCAATCATTGCTTCAGAATTGCCCCATGTGAGTTCGATACCATCCGTATCAGCCTTGGAGATAACGCCCTTTTCAAAGCATTCCATAGCAAATGCAATGACACCCCCTGTTGAGATGGTATCCAGACCGCTCCTGTTGCACATGTCATTCAATTTAATAATTGAAGGAAGATCGTCATTCAGGCACATGGTGCCAAATGCCCCAATGGTTTCATATTCGGGTTTGTGAATCTCCTTCACAGGATGAGGCCCCCCAGAAACACTGCATATCCCGCCACACGCGATAGGGCAGTTTGCGCAACCATATTTCTTGGTTTGGTACTGAAGGACCGTATCTCCGTCCGCGATTTTCTCCAGGTTTGGGAATGCCTGCTCCCCGGCCAGGAGCCAGTTCTTTATGGGAGTGGCCCCACCGGCCACGAGGGCACCGGTAAGCCCACACGTTCCATATTCCATTAACACTTTGGGAAATCCCTGGGATTCACGAATCTCCTTTACAAAGGCCTTTCGAAATTGATCCAGGCGGTCGCCGTCGGCCACAGGGACCTTCTCCGTCCCGTGCACCGCAACGGCCTTTAAACGTTTGGAGCCCATGACCGCCCCAACGCCCGAACGAGCAGCAACGCGGCCCTTGTCATTTACAACGCCACTGATCAATGAAAGTCTTTCGGATGCCGGTCCAATGGAAGCCACTCTGGGTTTTGAAAGGCCCAGATCCTTTGCAAGTGTCTCCTCAGTATCAATGGTATCCTTGCCCCACAAATGGCCCGCATCTCTTAGTTCCAGCCGGTCATTGGTCACCAGAAGATATTTGGGGCTGGAAGCAACGCCGGAGATGAAAATGGCGTCCCACCCGGCTGCTTTTAATTCGCTCCCGAAATATCCGCCTGAATTGGCATCACCCCAGCCGCCGGTAAGCGGCGACTTGCAGACCACTGTGACCCGGCTCCCGGTAGGCACCTTTGTCCCGGTCAGCGGTCCGGTGGTGAATCCGAGGATGTTTTCCGGGCCTAACGGATCTATGCCTTTCTTCTGACGGTCGAATAGAGTCCGCACGCCCAGACCGTATCCTCCGATAAAATCGCGGGCCATGTTTTTATCCAATTTCTCTTCTCGACTGTCCCCGGCAGACAGATCAACAAATCCGATTCTCCCTGTGTATCCTCCTCCCATGTCTCGACTCCTTTTTGTTGAAAATTGAACAGATTGTTACCCCAGACAAACAAGATACTTTGTATGAATTTAGCCTTTTTCAAAATTGGCACTTAGACAGGGGAATGGGGATTCCGTTTTGAAGGGTGTAACCCTGTCTGAGACCGTTAGAGAGCGTTAAGGAATCACGGACAGGGACGTCACCAAAAACCATAGGACTTTCCCGGAAGTACTTCCCCCTGTTTTCTCCCACGGCACGTGATTGCTTTACGCTCTCTTACGGGCGAGTTTTACGCCCGAAAAACGGAATCCCCATTCCCCTGGTTGAAAAGGGCTAAGATATTACGATACTTTAAATGTCGCATAGATTCAACTGAATTCCCTTTGGATTGATGATTGTTGATTGATGATTGTCGATTGAAAAACAAGAAAGGCCTGAATTCCCCTGGTTTGTAAGAGGGGTATCAAGGCTGACTTATTCTGGTTTTTCCCCATGTATGAGGTCAATGACCGTCACTTCCGGAGGGGCAAGAAATCGCATGGGCGGTCCCCACGTGCCAGAACCAGGGCTTACATAAAGAAGTGCCCCGTTGTTAAGGGCTAAGAGCCCGGCATCAACCGGGTAGAGCATTTTGATGATAAGGCTGAACGGAAAAATCTGCCCCCCGTGGGTGTGGCCCGAGAGCTGAAGGTCAAAAAGTCCGTCAGAACCCTGGTCCACCAAAGGTCTGTGCTTCAAAAGAAGAACAAAACGATCCCCGGGAAGATTTGACAGCAACTCTGCTTCAGTCACCCCCTTTGACAGGCCAAACCGGTTTGCTGTCTGATCATCCACACCGGCCACAAGAACCACGCCTCGAACATCGCGCGTCTCTCCTCGGAGTACGGTAAAGCCGACCTCTTTCATAAAGTTCAGGGACCTCTCGAGTCCCGCATAGAATTCATGATTCCCGGTCACCGCGAACTTTCCGTAAGGAGCGTTGATGAGACGAAAACTATTTATTGTATTTGACACGTCGTTGATTTGTCCATCCAGGAGATCCCCAGTTGAAACCAATATGTCCGGTCTTGCCGCCCGTACCTCCCTGAGGATCTTTTCCAGTCTACACCCCCTCACGATCAGACCCAGATGGACATCCGAGATCTGAACGATCCTCAACCTGCCCAACTCTTTGGGAATCTTGGGTGTCCTTATTGTGATCCTTTCTGTTCGGATAGTAAGAGCCTCAAGGTGTCCATACATTGTCACCAAAGAAGAGACCGTAAGGGCAATAAAGAATACAGTCCTCTGGGACAAAATCCAGTTCTCAAGGTTCATTTTTAGAAAATGTGTTCCTACGAAACCGAGGAGACGGAAGAAATCAATGAGAAAGTAACAGCATACGAACACAAGCAAAAACCCCATCCAGGTATAGCCGGTGTAAGCCAAGAACCTGGGCAGGGTCTCCATGCCCACTCTTTCCAGCACCCGGACAATGACCGGGCAGAACACCATAAAGAGCATGACGCAGACCAAAAAAACGCTCACCCCCCTGGACAGCGCAAAAGCACGCGTTACCTTCAAGAAGGCATAAAAGTGAAGGAGCCCGTAAAGGGTTAAGAAAACAGAGAGAAAAACTAAGAGCCGCAAAACAACTTCGACCTCCGAATTTCTTTAGAGATGTATGGTGATCACAAACAGGGAATGGGATGGCCCCCGGAGAGACCCCCCATCCAAGGTATAGGATTGAAGATTGACTATTGACGATTGCCTGCCCCGTTGAATGAGGATCCTATTCAACCGGGGTCGATCGAAAAGCGCCTGAGAAGCCAAAGAATCAATACCCAAATACCAAAAACATTATCTTTAGGACTATAGATGTCAGCGCCCCGAATAATCAGAACAGGTTTTGTGCGCAGGGTCAATGACCATTTTGGGGTTTAGGACGAAAGGCCTAATACCACCCGGGGCAGACCAACCACCGTATATGGTAGATGCTTTGTGATTGACACACAATATATTCTCTAATAAACTATTATCACAAAAGAAAGACTCCCAGGTTTATCAGGCTGATATGACCTCATTTTTGCATTGATTTCACATCTGAAGAGGCCCAAAAGAACCTTATTCTTTTCAGACAGGGGAATCAGGTTTCACTAACTATACCCAATGGGAGTTTATGGCTGATATCTTATTGGCCGAGCAGGGAGATGGAATGACCAGAAAAACGGATCTTCACGTCTACGACGAGAGCAAAATAAAGACCCTCAGTTCTCTTGAACATATTCGTCTCCGCACCGGCATGTACATCGGGCGACTCGGTGACGGCTCAACCTATGATGACGGCATCTATATCCTCCTAAAGGAAATGGTGGACAATGCCATTGATGAGTTCATCATGGGGCATGGAAGGAAAATTACCATTAAGATAAAGGATAACTTTGTTGCTGTTCGTGACTATGGACGAGGGATTCCGCTGGGCAAAGTAATTGAATGCGTATCAGTCATCAACACAGGTGCAAAGTACAATGATGATGTCTTCCAATTCAGTGTCGGCCTCAATGGTATCGGCACCAAGGCAGTCAATGCGCTCTCATCCCACTTTAAGGTGGCCGCCTTCCGTGACGGAAAATACAGCGAGGCCAATTTTGTAAAAGGAAAGCTCAAATCCAAAAAAAGGGGCAATACCTCGAAGGAACCGGACGGCACTTATGTGGAGTTTCTCCCTGATACCGAGATTTTCGGAGAGTATGATTTCAACATGGAATACGTTGAGCAGCGCATGTGGAATTGCGCTTGCCTAAACAGCGGGTTGCGGCTTATTTGCAACCGGCGAAAATTTGAATCCAAAAAGGGCCTGCTGGACTTGCTGTATTCCGAGGTTGGAGACGACACCGTCTATGACATTGTCTATTACAAAGGGAAGTACCTGGAATTTTCATTTGCACACACCAACAACTATGGCGAGAGCTGTTTTTCATTTGTAAATGGGCAATTCACCACCGATGGCGGGACACACCAGACTGCCTTTCGAGAGGGTATCCTGAAAGGCGTAAACGAGTTTTACAAAAAGACCCATTCGGGGGTGGACATTCGGGAGGGTATTGCGGGGGCAGTGGCCGTGAGGCTCAAGTCGCCGGTCTTTGAAAGCCAGACAAAGAATAAACTGGGCAACACGGAGGTCAGGGGCTGGATCGTCTCCGAGGTCAAGTCCGCAGTGGTTGACTTTCTCCACAAAAATACTGGGACAGCCAGAAAACTGGAAGAAAAGATTTTAAACAACGAACGGTTGCGAAAGGAATTGAACACGGTCAAAAAGGAGGCCAAGGCGGCTGCGAAAAAGATCGCCATTAAGATTCGCAACCTGAAAGACTGTAAATACCATCTACAAGATGGCCCTAAGGGTGAAAACTCCACTGTGTTTATTACTGAAGGCCAGTCTGCATCGGGTTCCATGGTTTCAGCGCGTGATGTGTATACCCAGGCCATTTTCTCTCTGCGCGGGAAACCGCAGAATGTCTTTGGAAAGAACAAGGCCGCCATTTATAAGAATGAAGAACTTTACAACATGATGATGGCCCTGGGTATCGAGGATGACATAACGAACCTCCGATATGGCAGGATTGTAATTGCCACCGACGCCGATCATGACGGGTTCCATATTCGAAACCTCCTGCTTACCTTTTTCCTAAACTATTTTGAAGAGCTGGTTTCTGCCAACCGTGTTTATATACTCGAAACACCGCTCTTCCGCGTTCGAAACAAAAAGGAAACCCACTATTGCTATAATGAAAGGGAACGAAATGCGGCCATGGACGGAATAAGCGATCATGAAATAACCCGGTTCAAGGGGCTGGGTGAGATATCGCCAAAGGAGTTTTCTCAGTTTATTGGTGAGGATATGCGCCTCATAAAGGTGAATGTCCGATCCATCAAGAGCGTTCCCGAAACACTTCGGTTTTATATGGGGAAAAACACGCCTGAGCGTCGCGATTTCATCATGGAGAATTTGATCTGATGGCGTATATCAATTCTGTATTCAACACAAATTTTCTGGAATATGCGTCCTATGTGATAAAGGATCGGGCCATCCCTCACATTGACGACGGGTTAAAGCCGGTTCAACGGCGTATCCTCCACTCCCTTTTTGAGATGGATGACGGCAAATTCAATAAGGTTGCGAACGTGGTGGGAAACTGCATGAAATATCACCCCCACGGCGACGCGTCCATCTATTCTGCCCTTGTGGCCTTTGCCAACAAAGAACTGTTCATTGATAAACAGGGGAACTTTGGCAACATTTTCACAGGGGATGAGCCCTCAGCGGCCCGGTACATCGAGTGCCGACTGCTGCCTCTCGCCAAGGAGGTGTTTTATAACCCGGAGATCACCGAATATGAGGATTCATACGACGGCCGGAACCGGGAACCGATCACTTATCCGGCAAAGATCCCTGTTCTCCTCGTTCAGGGGGCGGAAGGGATTGCCGTTGGCATGTCCACGAAAGTCCTGCCCCATAACCTGATTGAGGTGGCTGAGGCAGTGAACGCCTGCCTGAAGGGACAGCCGTTTACGCTCTTCCCCGATTTTTTGACGGGGGGTCTGGTGGATGTATCCGAATACGGTGACGGCAACGGAAAGGTCCTGGTACGGGCCAAACTCGACACCAGGGACCCCAAAAAAATTGTTATCCGGGAGCTGCCCTTTGGGTCCACCACGGAAAGCCTGATCAATTCCATTGAGGCTGCGGCAAAGAAAAATAAAATAAAGATCGCCAACGTGGACGATTACAGCACCGAGAGTGTTGAAATCGAGATCAAACTGGCCCGGGGTGTGTACACTAAGGACACGGCCGATGCCCTTTTTGCCTTCACCGATTGTGAATCCTCCATTGCGGTGAACCTCCTGGTGATCAAAGACGAAATGCCTGCAGTCATGACGGTGAGCGAGGTGATCCGACACCATGCCAGGCGGCTGATCGAAATTCTGTCTGCAGAACTGAAACTTGAAGAGAAACAACTAAGGAATAAATTGCATGCACGGACCATCGAACAGATATTCATCGAGGAACGCATCTACAAAAAGATTGAAGAAATGACCACCATGGAGGCGGTTATCAACGCAGTGATGGACGGGCTCAAACCTTTTTCCGGGAGGATCAGGCGCGAGGTCACAACCGAGGATGTTGAGCGGCTTCTAAAGATCCTTATCCGGCGCATCTCTCTTTACGATATCAACAAGGCCAAGAAAGAGATGGAGGGGATCCGGAAGCGGTTGAAGGAGATCAGGCACCATCTTGCCAATATTACGGATTACGCCATTTCTTTTCTGGGAGAACGTATCATAACAAAGCACCGTGCCCAGCACCCGCGCCGGGCAGAGATCATCTCTTTTGATCAGGTCGACGTGCGTGAAGCGGCCCAGCGCAACCTGAAGCTCCGCTACGACCTCAAGACCGGATATCTCGGCTATGAAGCAAGCGGAAACGTGTTTTTTGACGTTTCACAGTATGACCGGATATTGGTGATCCGGAAGACCGGGGCATACTCGGTGATCGATGTGCCTGCGAAACTGTTTGTGGACAAGGGGATGCTTTACTGCGGATTCGCAGACCAGGAGACATGCGCAAAAACCGTCTTCACGGTTGTCTATCGAAACAAAAATGGTTATCCCTATATTAAGCGCTGCCGGATTGAAAAATATATTCTCAACAAGGGATATTCCATTGTCCCCGATAATTGCACCATCTTAAAGACTACCCCCGCGGAAGACGGGTGCGTGATCGTCAATTATAAACCCAAACCCCGACTGCGCGTTCTTCAGCAAACCTTCAGGGTCTCTGATTATGCCATCAAGGGGGTCAGGGCCCTTGGGGTGCGACTTGCGAGTAAAGAGGCGAAGTCGGCCAGGTTTGTGAAAGACTCAGAAGACAACCGAGAGGGAAAATGGAAGAGAGACACGTCAATAGGATAGCTGACGAACTGGCACTCGGGCCGCAGCAGGTCATGGCCGTAGCCGGGCTTATAGGCCAAGGCGCCACCGTGCCCTTTATCGCCCGATACAGAAAAGAAGCCACGGGCTCACTCGATGAGGTGGCGATTACGACGATCCGAGACCGAATCACACAATTGCAAGAGCTTGATAAACGTCGGGAAAGCATTCTGAAGTCGCTGGAAGAGCGTGAACTCCTGACGGAAGAACTGAGGGAAAACATTCTCGGCGCAGAAACCATGACCGCCCTGGAAGACATATACCTCCCCTATAGGCCCAAAAGGCGTACGCGGGCTACGATTGCCCGTGAGAAAGGTCTTGAGCCCCTTGCAGAGATGCTTTTTGAGCAGCACGAAGACACGAAGCCCGAACGTGAAGCAGAGACCTTTGTGGATCCTGAGAAGGGTGTTGAATCTGCCGAAGATGCCCTCGCGGGAGCCCGGGATATCATTGCGGAATGGGTCAATGAAAATCCGGAGGGCCGGCGAAAGATGCGGGCCCTTTTCCTGAAGAAAAGCCATTTCCACGCAAGGGTGATTCCCGACAAAGAAGAAGACGGAACCAAGTACAGGGACTATTTTGACTGGGAAGAGCCCGTGGCCTCTGCGCCGTCCCACAGGATTCTGGCTATGCGGCGTGGTGAAAAGGAAGGGTTTCTGAATCTGAGGGTGACGGCCCCGGAGGATGAGGCCTCGGCCTTATTGGAGGCCTTATTCGTGCGGGGAACTAATGCCGCATCCATCCAAGTAAAAGAGGCCGTTTACGATAGCTACCATCGGCTGCTTTCCCCTGCCATGGAAACGGAAATTCGTTTGGAAACCAAAGAACGGGCTGACCACGAGGCCATTCGGATATTTGCCAAAAACCTCCGCGAACTTCTCATGGCTCCTCCGTTGGGGGAGAAAAATGTCCTGGCCATCGACCCGGGGATCCGAACCGGATGCAAAGTGGTCTGCCTTGACAGACAGGGGAAACTGCTACACACGGAGACCCTCTATCTTTTTAGTTCCGACAGAAACAGGGCTGATGCGGCCCGGACTGTATCCAGGTTGTGTGACAAGTTTGGGGTTGAGGCCATCGCCATTGGAAACGGCACGGGGGGCAGGGAGACGGAGGCCTTTATTCGAGAACTTGACATTCCCCGAGATATTGAGGTGGTGATGGTCAATGAAAGCGGCGCATCCGTCTATTCCGCCTCTGAGGTTGCAAGGGAGGAATTCCTTGCTCTTGACGTATCGTTGCGCGGGTCTGTATCCATCGGGAGACGGCTTATGGACCCTCTAGCGGAATTGGTCAAAATTGACCCCAAATCCATCGGAGTGGGACAATATCAGCATGACGTGTATCAACCTGCGCTCAAGAGCAGTCTCGACGACGTCGTCATAAGCTGTGTTAATGCTGTAGGGGTTGAGGTCAATACAGCGAGTGAACAGCTCCTTTCCTATGTCTCCGGTCTCGGGCCTCAATTGGTCAAGAACGTTATCGCCTACAGAAATGAAAACGGCCCCCTATCCTCAAGGAATGGCCTCAAAAAAATAAAACGGATGGGTCCCAAATCCTTTGAACAGGCCGCGGGTTTTCTTCGTATTAGGGGAGGGAAAAATCCTCTGGATGCAAGCGCGGTGCACCCCGAGTCCTATCACACAGTAGAGGCCATGGCCAGGGACCTGAGTTGCAGCGTCGAGGACCTGCTCCAGGATGAGACGCTCCGGGAAAGGATCGATTTACCGGCTTATGTCACTGAAAAGACGGGTATCCCCACCCTGACGGACATCATGGAGGAGTTGGCCAAACCCGGACGCGATCCCCGGGAGGAGTTTGAGACCGTCTCCTTCACCGAAGGGGTCAACGCCATTGAGGACGTCAAACCGGGCATGAAGCTGCCGGGTGTTGTCACGAATGTAACGGCCTTTGGAGCCTTTGTGGATATAGGGGTCCACCAGGATGGTCTGGTGCATATCAGCCAGCTGGCGGATCGCTTTGTAAAAGACCCCAGTCAGATTGTAAAGGTCAACCAGCGTGTTATGGTTACCGTCCAGGATGTGGACCTTGAAAGGAACCGGATTTCCCTTTCCATGAAAGACAAGGGAGAGAAAGCGGAAAAATCAAAGGATAGCAAGAATAGACCTCGTAAGAGTAAGCCCAAAGTCAAAAGTCAAAAAAGAGAAAAGACACGGCCGTTCAACAACCCGTTCGCCGGGGCCCTGAAATGATGCCGTATCATTCCGGGCGCCTTCAAGAAACACCTGAACCCGACTCCAGAAACCCGATCATCCCTCCCGGACTTATTGAGAGATTACTGTTTTTTTGATTTCTGATGGTTACCCACTGGCGTTCTCAGTATGGCACCAATGCCATAGTTGGGGTGGAAATGCCATACCATAGCCACACAGTTCTGCACCGAGGGTGTTTCCTGCTAAAGACGGAACTGACCTAATTTACAGCCTTTTTCCCCCAAAAAGACCCATATCGATTATTTTTGCATCATTCTTGCATACGTAGTAACCCAAACAACTGAGTGCACCCCACTTCAGCACCTCCTAAGAAACCAGGGGGCGGCCGAAAGGCTCCAAAGGTTATATTTGGAAGAAGGGGGGCAATTGTGGCACCCAGTCCAGAGCTTCCGGTATGTGCGTGCATCTTTTCGTCTGGTCATCTCCAAAAAAATGGAAAAAGGGATCGGCACCAGCAAAATAACGGCATACCGGTAAGCTCATCACTAAGAGTTTAAAAATCGGTGATTATCTTTTTTGATGGATGAGGGATTGTTGGAAACACGGAGTATTTCTTATCATTTGTGAGAGGAGGAAAAATGTTCCAAATATTAGAGGGAAGCGAAGGCAATGTGGTGGGTGTTGAGATTAGCGGTGAGTACACAAAGGAGGATGTGGAGGAACTGGAAAAGATATTTGAGGGCAAGATTGCCGAAGGATATGACCGTTTAAATCTTCTGTTCAAGATTGACAATCTGAACATAGGCAAAATTCATGTAAACGCCTTCATAGAGGACTCCAGGTATGCACTGAAGCATATGGACCAAATGCGTCACCTCGCGGTTGTGGGAAACAGCAAACTGGAAAAGGCGCTGGTTGAGCTTGACAACAAGCTGTTCGGGAAGAAGAAAAAGGAACTCATCGAGAAATATTTTGACGTAGCGGACATAGATAAGGCGTGGGAGTTCGTCCGCAGCTAAAGACGAAGCTGAAACCCGGCGCCCGGCGTTTTCAACGATCCCTCATCGGTCAAAAGAGAAGGAAAAGCCGAGTGAACGGTTACTGAAAGCGTTATCTGTTTAAAGACGGAATTTCTTGATCGGGACAAATTAATAAGGCCCGATCCTGGGTAAAGAATAAACGGATTTCCACCCTTTACTGCCCGGTTCCTTGAGGTATGGCTCCATCTCCTTGTTGGTTCGGAATGTGGTCTTTTCCGGCTCGGGAACGGTTCCCACCGGCCATGTCTCCAAGATTTCCTCCTGTAGAAGAACGAGATATTCACAGACGGCCAGTATGGGCGGTTTGGCTTTATCAGCATCCGCCAAAGTGGCCTTGCCCACGACCCCCTCGGGAGTCGCTACGATCTCCAACGGGAGATCTCCCGCCCGGGTTCTGTATGTATTGGGTCTTAACAGCTCCTCGGCTGATAGATCAAAGTGCCCGTCCGGGAAATATTTGTAGTCCGCCATGGGTCCGGTATCCACGGCATGCTCCATCTTGACCATCTCGGGGAACAGGAGGAGACCCATTGAGGTTTCGGCCTCATCGGCATGGATAAAACGCGTGTCGAATTTCCCGCCATATTCTTTTGTTTCGAAAAATTCACGGACCGTTCGCTGTAGTTCAGGCGCCACATAGAAACCGGGGAGTTGATAGGTATTCATAAACCGTTTGATGGCCTTCTCGATTTCATTCTGCTGCGCGTGGTTGTTAAACCATATCTGTTTGCGGAACCCATCATTCCAGAGGCCATACATGATGTGCATGATGCTTTGCTCAAAGGCCTCGTCGTTGACCATGACGGTGCCAAACATCCCCTGGTGCCAGGGCGGGTGACAGCCATAGTTGATGGGATACACCACGTTTACCGGCGCCCCTGTTTTCGCGGTCTTGCGGCGGACCGCTTCGGCTATCCGCGTGACCTGGAGTGTGTCGTGGCCGCCGATGAGGTGGTCACCGTGACATTCCGTGGACCCCACGGGAATAATCACCACATCATTTTTCCGGCGGTTCTTGACCAGATCAGCCCTGGGGGTGTTCTGGATATAGGAACCCGGTTTATCCATTTCTCCCGGTGACGGGATCCCGTATTCTTCCGTGAGACTCCTGTCCACTTCTTCGTCTGACATGTTCCAAATTCTCTCCTTCATTTTCCCGACGGAAGTGTTTTCAAAAAACGGTGTAAACCGACCTGATTTCTTTTCACCCATGGTTTCTCCTCCCCAAAATTAATTTGGTCTTGTTTACGTTTAAGAATTCTGCAAAAGCCACTACGATGATACAGAATGCAAGTCAACAAAAAAATTCAATTCTTGGGTCTGGGTAGTTAGATCTCAATAAACCCAGGTACCGTGGGGTTTGGCCATTTCTTTCAGGCGCTCTCTAAACCTGTAGTCCCATGGTGGCTGATATTTGGGGTTCTGCCAAAAGCATGGAGAAGCCAATAAGGGTTCAGGAGGAAAAAACCCCAAATATCAGCCACTGCGAAAGGGAGAAGTAAATTCACTTTGAGAGAGCGCCTTCAAGAAACACCCAAACCCCACTCCAAATTATTTCTTCCAGACTTATTCAATTACGCTGGATAAGGCTCCCGTCTGTTTCAAGGGAAGACGTATGCACCGGAAATTCTTGTGAGGGACAAAGATCGGTTTTTCCAAGTTGTAAAAAACATGGGATTGAAATATATAACGATCGGTTGAACGAAATCGTGTTCAGGCGAATTTATGGATTCCAGAGAGGAGAAGCAAATGACGTCAGAAAAGATCGGGGGATGGGAAGTAACCAAGGAAAAAAAGGCTGCAACGGAAGAGATGCGTGACTCTATCATCAACGAGGCTAAAGATCTTGAATGGAACCCTCATCCGGCAAATGAAAACGTGAGTTTGGCCTTTGTGGTGTCGAAAAGAGATGATAATGTGGACGGAACCTGCATCTTTGCCCGGGTTCCCAAAGGCGAAGGCCTCCCCGAACACACCCATGATGCCAACGATATCATCGTCCCCCTCGCGGGTAGAGGGAAATTATGGATCAATGGCCTGGGGGAGTTTGAAGTGAAGAAGGGTGTTGTCTTTAACATACCGCCCGGAGTTTCCCACAGGTTGTTTGACGTCACGGAGGATCTGGAGATCTTTGATGTATTCATTGGGCCAATCTTGTAGTCTTAGGCTCCCCGACATATTTGACCCCCAATCCCGAGACAATCCTGAGATCGGTGCCGCGAAAACCGCATGCGGTCACTCGACGATCTCATATCCTGCCGACTGAAGGGATTGACGGGTATAGAGGAAAACAAACTCGCACGGCTCCTCAAAGGGATTGTAGGCCCAATGTACAGCTCCCCTGGGGACCCAAATGGTATCCCCTTTTACGACCTCGAACTCTTGATCCTTTACCCCTCCTATCAACTTTCCGGAGAGGATATACATGACTTCCTCCGCGTCCTCGTGAGTGTGTTTCTTGTGAAAGGACATTTTCGGATCAAATTTACAATACGCAAAAGTGATATCTTCCGCTCCCACTCTCTCATCGTCCACAAGCACGATACGTGAGGCATGTTCAAGATCCTTGATGGGTTCGTTTCGACCATCATCAAGTTTTAAGACGAACTTATCTTGGAATTTCATATCCAATTCCTCCTAATAAATTTGCAACTTCTCAATAAATTCGGAAGAAATAATGGGATTTATGGAGTGAGGTTCGGGTGTTTCAGCTTCATTCCCCCATTGCTCCTTCAGCGATGAACGACCTTCCTCCCTTCTTGGTTACCTCTTGGGGCGGAATTCCCAGACCTCTTGACAAAAGCCCCAAGACAATCGACCCGCAAAATCCTCCCTGACAACGCCCCATACCTGCACGGGTCACGTGTTTGACTGCGTCCAGGGTACCGGCCCCGCGATGGATGGCCTCCGTGACTTCTCCCTCAGTGACCTGCTCGCATCGACAAACAATATGTCCAAATTTTGGATTCGATGCTATCATTTCTTTTTGTTTGTCAAGGAGTGCAGCCGAAAATAGAGGCCATCCTTTCCTTTTCTCCTGGAAGGCCTTTTTTTCTTCCAGTTCTATTCCGGCATCAGAGAGCATCTTGACTACGAGTTCCGCAATACCCGGCGCAGCCGTGAGTCCGGGCGCCCCCGCGATGACATGAATGAGGTCCGGGGCGTGTTCCGACGGTGCGATATAGAAATCACCATTGCCTGTCATGGTATTGCCTGCCATGATCCCGGCAAAACTGGTAATGATGTCCCTTTTCGACAGCGCCGGGACGAGTTCTCTTGCCAGTTTCATGATCTTTTCGATCCCTTCCCGGTCTACACTGGTATCTCCCTTATTGTCGGTCTTTGTGTAATGAATTCCGAGGATAAGATTGCCATGTGCGGTTGGGGCAACATTTTGGCTATGGGTTTCAGAAAATGTGCCGAATATCATATGCCGGACAAGGTGGGAAACGGATTTGTCCAGAATTGCCACTGATCCCTTTCTGAGTGTGAGACGTATATGATGATCCTGGACCATCCATGCAATTTCATCCGCAAAAAGTCCGGCTGCATTAACGATAGATTTCGTTTTGAAAGCACCTCTTGAGGTCTGAATCACATATTGTCTGTTTTCGGCTTTTTGAATATTCAGGACAGAGGTGTTGAAATATGTTTCAATACCGTTTTGTGCGGCATTTTCTGTGAGTGCAAACGACCATTCCGTCGGGTGGATTACGCCGAGACCGCGAATGTAGAGGGCGGAAACGGCCTTCTCGGTCACGTGAGGTTCCAGTTCTCGGATCCTCTCTGCACCGATGATTTCATATCCGGTTGCCCCGTGTCCTTCTCCGCGTTCTTTGGCGGCCTCGATGTTCGCTATCTGGGAGGATTCCAGGGCCAACCAGAGCTCGTCCACCTCTCTGTATGTTACATCAAGCAGACCGGCAAGTCTCTTAAACTTTGCGGGCGCGTCAAGGCATAACTTGCCCTTCAACGTCCCGGGGGGACAAAAATCGGTGGAGTGAATCTGCGCCATGCCGGATTTTGTGACACCGAATCCGGGAAAGGGCTCTTTATCAATGAGTGCTCCCCTGATTTGGAATCTGGAGAGCTCCCGGGCGATCATGGACCCGATGATACCCGCTCCGATCACGATAATATCGTATTCTCCGGAGTAACCCTCCTGAACCGGGATTTCGTTATTCATTGTGCCAACCCACCCAGCGATTCTTGTCATGTATTTTTTCTTGTGTTTTCAATGCGCAATCGCCAATCATCAATTCCGTTTCACTCCAACAGGTCATCAGATGCGATAACAGCCACGCCCGATGAGATGTCCGCCACGATCACCTCCCCCATCTTTACCGGCGGCGTGACCCTTGTCTTGGATAACAATGCCATGCCCTTAAACAGATCCTCCCTGGGAATGGGGGCCGAGGTTCGAACCGGCAGACGTCTAACCCGGTCACTTTCGGTCATGACCGTGGTGGTTAAGATCCGTCTCGGGTCCCGGTACTCCTGCTCAATGTATGGTTTTCCCTTTTTGCATACGTCACCCTTTATGTGAACCTGCTCCTTGTCTTCCCACGCCTGGACCCGGCACCCTTTGGGACATACGATGCAGACCAACTCACGAAGATCGCCCATGGTGTTAAACCTCCTCGCATCTCAGCTTCAGTGTCGTGTCTGCAGGACCAAGCTCCTGAAGGGCCTTTTTCGGTATCTTCACTCGAATCATTTCCCCGGGTCTGGCAGAAGCAAAGGTCGTTTTCATGATATCTCCCACATGGATTTTCATCTTGCCCATGGGGTCTCTCACCCTCAGGTTGAGCCATACGTCCCGTTCCCTGGTACACCGCTGCGGGACCACCTGGCTTATGCCGGAATCAGCCTTCAAATCAATTATCCCACCTGAAACATATCCCTTGTCGTTGATTCTAAGAAAAGCCCCCTCCGCAGCGAGTTCCCCCTCGAGAGAGACATTGTCCACCATATCGCTCACATGGAGGACGTTTCCGCACGCAAAAAGACCCGGGGTCCTGGTCTCCATCAATTCATCCACATAGGGTCCGCCACTGCTTAGATCTATGGCCAGGCCGGCCATTTTTGTCAGCTCATTTTCCGGAATCAGGCCCACGGAAAGCAAGAGCGTATCGCAGGAAATAAACCGCTCGCTCCCGGGGATGGGATTCCGTCTCTGGTCCACCCGTATCACGGTGACACCTTCAACCCGGTACTCCCCGTGGATCTCAGCAACGGTATGTTCCAACAAGAGCGGTATGTTGAAGTCGTGAAGACATTGCACCTCATTGCGGATCAGACCGCTTGTGTATGGGAGGATTTCCAGCACTGCCTTTACTTGCGCCCCCTCCAGGGTCAATCTCCTCGCCATGATCATGCCGATGTCTCCAGACCCGAGGATCACCGCCTCTTTTCCCGGCATCAGTCCTTCAATATTGATGAGCCGCTGGGCCTGTCCGGCTGTAAATATTCCCGCGGGCCTCGTCCCCGGGATATCCAGAGACCCCCTTGCGCGCTCTCTGCACCCCATGGCCAATACGAGGGTTTTGCAGTTGTATGTCCTGATCCCTTTGTTTTCGCTGACTACTTTGATGGATCTGTCTTTGCCAAGTTCCAGTACCGTGCTGTCGAGTTGGATATCGATGCCCAGGTCCTGGGCCATTTTTATGTAGCGGTTTGCATACTCCGGGCCTGTCAGCTCTTCCTTGAATTTCTCCAGACCAAAACCGCTGTGGATGCATTGCGGGAGGATCCCTCCGGGTCTTTCATCCCTCTCGAATACGACCAGATTCTTGATCCCCTTCTGTCGCGCCTTGACGGCCGCGGCAAGACCGCTCGGTCCTGATCCGATAATCGCCAAATCCAGGTCATCCTTCTTCACGGCTTATCACTCCTTGATTGAAAAGAAAGGGCCTTTTTGAGGCTCCCGCACAAAAAGAGGTACCGACAGGTCGGAAACCAGGGACGACATAATCCCCCTGATGACAACCTTGCGGTGAGAGGTTCTTGGGCATTCTTCCGGGCCGCCCGCTCTATTTGGTGGCAGGTGAAAAGACGTTGTACAGAATGACCTCTTCTTCCACATTCCTGATGGCATGGAGGGTATTGGGTGGAACCATGACAACCATCTGGGACTCAAGGGGAAACTCCCCTTCCCCATCAATGAACATGGTGGCCTTGCCCTCGATTACATAAATCAGGTCGGGTTGATCCCGGTGGGTATGATCGGGCAGGGTCACCCCTTTCTCGAGACGCACCTTCATGGCCGTTATGGGGGAGCCATCTCTCTCTCGGGTCAGGAGCCATTTGATTTTCCCCTTGTCTGTCATAAAATGATCTTCCCATTTCACATCGGATATTTTTTTTGCAATCACATTCCTCCTCCTTTCCTGCCCATTGGGGGTTTTTAGAAAAGCACGTGTTATATTCATTTTTCGTGGATCTTTTGTTCAAACCTTCGTCGCAACAGATCCTCGCGGACCGGGGCAAAGCACTCGACAAATACAGCCGGTTCGTCGCCGTCGTTGCGCTCGTTGTGGGGTACATTGGAAGGGATATTGTACACGTCCCCTTTCTTCACCACATACTCATCGCCATCGATGATAAATATGGCTTCCCCTTGAAGACAGACACCGATTTGTTCGTGGGAGTGGGAATGCATTGAAAATCTGGCTCCAGGTTCCCAGATGGTCATAAGGCTTGTCATTTTCTGACCTTCACCAACCATCTTGGCTGTAACACCCTCGTGAATCTTCCAGCCCTCAAGATCATCTGGATCAATAACATATTTCATTTCCAGTCTCCGTTTATCTCAACGCTGAATTTGTCCGCCGTTTTTCCCTCGGCCACCACGCCCTTACAACAATAAAGAATCCACACCCAGCGGACGTGCCTTCTGGGACTAGTAAAGAACCAACGCCCGGAGGTGGTGGTTTTTTGAGACGAAACAATTGGAGTGTGACCGCCTTTGGTGAGGGCGATTATGGCTGCAAAACGGTCCCCTGTCAAGGGAGAAAGAGGCCCTGTTCGACGGCTATTTCATCGACAAACGGGCTGACTTGGAGCCCTGTGGAAGTGCCCTGCCCTTCGAGTTGACCGCAGCGAGGATGCTATAAGAAGATGGCCTTGCATATGGTTTGACCATCGAGCATTTGAGCTTGACACAGGGACAGGAAAAATCTAATAATATAACTTGAAGGATTTCTTATGTGTCGGGGGTGGCTTTATCAGCCTGAGATCATACCCCT
>JADHXI010000053.1 GCA_016783065.1 Desulfobacteraceae bacterium
ACTCAAAAAGGAACTTATCCAGCATGTGAGAAAGGAAATCGGTCCCATTGCCTCCCCGGACAAGCTCCACTTTACCGAGGCCCTCCCCAAGACCCGGAGCGGAAAGATCATGCGGAGGATCTTGAGAAAAATCGCGGAAGGACAGGTGGACGAGTTCGGAGACACATCCACTTTGGCTGAACCGGAGGTGGTGGATAAATTGGTGGCCGGAAAGCAGTAAATTCAGGTTCCAGGTTTCACGTATCAAGTTTCAAGGGCACCCGAGCTTATTGAAAAGTTGCGTTGATTTCTCCTATATCCCGTAGATGGGGAAGAGGTTTTTCGTGAGGTATGTCGCCACCCTGCGAGCCTCTTTGAAGGCCTTGTCTTTGATTTCCTTCTTGCTGTGGTAGGGGAGGTCATAAAGGCTCCCCACCTCCATTTCAGGTCCGAACATCATCCCACCCACCAAGCCGGCAAACTCGTCTTCCGGCTCCACGCCATTTAGAAGCGCCCAGGCCAGCGTCCAGCAGCGGGCCGTTCGGAATAGATCGTAGCCACCCCCGCCAAGGCCCAGGATCTTGGAACAAATATTCATCATCCCCTTGACAGCCTTCTGATAACTGTTGTTGGTCATCTTTAGATGGGTGAGGGGGTCGGAGACCAGGGTGTCGGCGCCCAGTTGGGCAACAATTAGATCAGGCGAAAAGGATTTGACCAAGGGGAAGATTATGGCGTCGAGCGCAAAATCATAGACCTCATCATCGGTTCCAGGCTCAAGAGGAAAATTGATTGTAAAGCCCTCCCCTTCCCCTTCCCCGATTTCCGTCTCAAACCCGGACCAGGGATAGAGGGTTCTACCGGTTTCGTGGAGGGAGACAACCAGTACCCTTGGGTCTCCATAAAAGGCCTCCTGGACTCCGTTTCCGTGGTGGGCGTCAATGTCCAGGTAGGCGATCTTTAATCCTGGCAATTTTTGCAAACCCTCCGTTAGGGCAACCGCTATATCATTGATATAGCAGAAACCCTCGGCATGGTCAGGCATGCCGTGGTGGAACCCCCCCAGGGGATTAAAGGCAACAAGGGCACTCCCTCTCAGAATATGATCAAGGGCCGCATGAGTGCCACCTGCTGCCCGTAGTGACCATTCGTAGATCCCTCGTAGAACAGGATTATCGTCGGTTCCCAGGCCGCGCTCAAGCATCTCGAGACGCACCTCCCCCCGGCTCGCTTCCTTGAGAAGACTGACGTAAGCAGGGTCGTGAAATAGAGTTAGTAATGTTTCCGCTATGGGCAGGGGATCGAGGAGGGTCATCCAGGGGTAATTCATCACCCCGTAACGGTTGCAGAGGTCGTAGGCCTTGGTTGCTCTTTCTGGCTTAAATGGGTGGTCGGGCCCAAAGTCAAACCGAGCCATTTCATCTGAATAGACAAAGACAGACCCCAGGGTCTGGATATCCTTTTCTACCAAAGCCTCTCCTATTGGCCTCAAGTATAATTAGATTTTCCACGTGTGAGGTGTTTTACGCCCCGTAAGACTCTAACAATGAGGCGAAAGCCGGGTCAATGAAAAATGAAAAACCAGGATTGCCGTTCTTTTTTGACATGCTCACAAAAATGGTCTAATGGTAAAAGCGGTGAGAGATGTTGACCCATGCCCATGATTAGAAAAATTAGCCGCCTTTCCCTATCAGAGAAGGAGGGTCTTTACCGGATCCTCATCCCCGCCTCTCTATATCACCGTTTCGGGATCGATCCCATCTCGTTTTGCAATAAAAAGGGCAACAAGGTGGTGCGCCTTTTCTCTCCGCCGGGTGACACGACCTGCCTGGTGGAAATCAGGCTTGAGGGAACGGAGGAACCCCTTTACTCCATTCAGCTTTCAGATTCGGACGACTTTACCCAGATTGAGTGGGATTTCATCGTTGTGAACGACCCCGGCTCCCCAAAGTTTAACACCCAATTGGATCAGGAGGGAAGAGACACCCTCTTCGGGTGGGCCAATAGGAATTTCCCGGAAGAGGAAAGGGCATTGGAGGCTGGACTGTTTCCCGGGCAAGTCAGAAAGGGCCTGGGGTTGTCCCGAGAAGCGGTGCATGTCATTGAGTCTTTCTGCCGTATCTTCGACATCAAAACCATAAGACTGGAAGCCCTCTTCTATCACAACGCAATTACCTATGAAAGATATGGGTTCAGCTATTTCAGGGGTTACCGGCAGATGAAGAGGATCCACGAGCTTTTCCAGGAGGGAGAAAAGCTCTTTAATAAATTGGATGGGAGCACCCCCTTCCGAAGGCCCGAGTTCGCTTATGGCATAAGGGGACGTAGTTGGGCCATCCATGACGGGATACTTTCGGAGATCGATGATGACCTGCTGGATGAAGGCTGGGTCTCACCCGTGATGTACCGGATGGTTGGAAACCCCAGGGCTATGATCACCTTCCCCGACCCAAAATATTAGCCAAGCACCCATTGCGGGTTTAGAGAGCGGTGGAAAGAAATACCCGAACCTCACAGCGCCGGATTTTATTGAAAACTTACCCTTTTTTGATCTCGTATCGACAAGAGGTAGACCCGAACGAGACTTTACATCTCTGACCATTTTGTGTTGTAATAAGCTATCAGGCGAATAATGTGGATTATTCACACTCCGAAGGACCCAAATGCCCATACCTCCTTTTCGGGATTGGAAGATCCGTGCAAAGCTTATCAGTGTGACGCTATTTGTGGTCTTGCTTCCCCTCCTCTGTGTTGCCTACCTCTCCATAGATCGTTTTGCCAAAGCCCTTAAGGATGCCTCCGACGAAGACCTGGGACATTTGGTCAGGAGCGTCTACACCATGTGCGAGGTCCAGCAGCAGATGGCCCTTGACAAGGTGGCCACAGACCTGAAGGTGGCCCTTGAGTTCATTTATGGCCCTGGCAGGGAGGTAAGGATCGGGGATGTTTTTCTTGCCCGGGACACCCACTTTGTGGATAAAGTTCAGGACCTTGTTGGCGGGGTGTGCACCATCTTCCAAAGAATCGAGGGAGACCGTCTCCTCAGGATCTCCACCACTGTCAAAGGAAAAGATGGGAAACGATCCATAGGGACATTTATTCCACCAGAGAACCCCATAGCGCGGTCGATCTTGGCCGGGAATTCCTATAAAGGACGCACCTTTGTAGGGGACGATTGGTATATCAAGGCCTATGAACCCATCAAGGGGAGGATCGGGAACGTGATAGGTGCCCTTTCTGTTGGCGTCAAGGAACGAAGTGCCCATTTTTTTGAGGAAGAAATAAAGGACATTAAGGTGGGAGATACCGGTTATATCTACATTATAGATAGCAAAGGCACCCTAAGGATCCATCCTGCCAAAAGAGGGGAGGACATCATTGATTCCAGAGATTCCTCGGGATTTGAATATATTCGCGGTATGATCCAGGATGCCTTGGCCCTTGGTGACGGTGAAGTAGGGACCATTCGTTACCCTTGGATTAATCCGGAGTTAGGGGAAAAGGCTGCCAGGGCGAAGATCAACAGATTCATGTATTTTAGACCGTGGGACTGGATTATTGTGGCGGGGACCTACGAGGAGGAGGTCTATCATAGCCTGTATGAGACCGAGCGATTTATCCTTGTGGTGGTCATAGCGGGCCTTGCACTGCTGTTTATATTGATAATAACCCTCTCAAAGGTCCTTACCAGACCAATCCAGGAACTTACAGAGGTGACCGCAAAGATGGCTGAGGGAGACTTCTCCCAGAGGGTCAATGTGGAGAGTGGGGATGAAATAGGGCTTCTGGGAAGATCCTTTAACCGGATGATAGGCCAGATAGAGGGCCACACCTCAAACCTTGAGGGGATGGTGGAGGCAAGGACCCGGGAACTCAAGAGATCACGCGGAGAATATAGAGATCTCTCCCGATTTCTGAACAACATACTCGATAGTGCTACGGAATATGGCATTGTGGCCCTCGATTTCTATGGCAAGATCACCGAGTTCAACACGGGGGCGGAGAAGCTTTTTGGATGGAAGAGGGAGGAAGTCCTCAACGAGGAAAATGTCGGAATCACGATCACAGCCGAGGATCGCAAGCGGGGCATTCAGAAGGAGATGTCAAGACGCACGAGGACCGAGGGCGTCTGCGAACTGGAGATGGCGCGGGTAAGGAAGGATGGGACTCGATTTCCAGCCCATACCATTGTCACGGCCATCGTGGACCAGTCCGGAAAAACCACGGGCTTTGTGGAGATAATCCGCGATCTGACCGCCAGGAAGATCCTTGAGACGGAATTGAGAAAGACCAAAGAATTTCTGGAAAACGTCTTGGAAAGCTCTGTTGACGGTATCGTCACCACCGACCTCAAAGGGAAAATCACCTACATGAACCGGGCCATGGAGCAATCGCTACACTTTCAAAAAGAAGAGCTTTTGGGAAAACATATTTCAGGGTTTTATCTAAATGGGATCCAGCAGGCCAGAGATATCATGAATCTGCTCCGTGAGGTTGAAAGGAGTGAAAACTATGAGATGGCGGTGAGGAGAAAAGACGGAAAAATCCTCTCAATCATGACGTCGCTCTTTTTGCTCCGGGACGAGCATGACCAGGTTATCGGGACCGCGGGCATCTTTAAGGATATTACAGAACAGAAGCGTCTGGAAGGAAAGCTCAAGGAGACCCAGGCCCATCTGGTTGAGGCCTCAAAGATGAGGGCCCTCGGAGAACTGGTTGCGGGGGTTGCCCATGAGCTGAATAACCCCCTCATGGCTTCTCAGACTATTCTTCATGTCATCCTGAATAACATCAGCAGGGAGAGCCCGGAGAGAAACCGGTTGGAACTTATACGCAAGTGCAACGAGCGGATACGTAAAATTGTTGAACATCTGAAGGAATTTTCAAGGGGGACCGACCATGAGTTTGTGGGGGTTGATATCAACCGTCCCATAGAGGATGCCCTGATGATCACCCAACAACAGCTCCTGGACCACAACATCTCGGTTCACCGAAATCTCTCGGAGGGGTTACCACAGGTCCTTGGGAATCTCAATCAGCTTGAACAGGTATTCCTCAATCTGATCTCCAATGCCAGGGACGCAATGGATGAGGTGGAAGGGACAAAGGAGTTGACCATACTTTCTTACCTGGCGGAAGATGAGGCGTCCGGGGCCGTCTGCGTTTCTGTCAAGGATACCGGCATGGGAATCCCCAAAAATGACCTGGATAAGGTCTTTGAGCCCTTCTTCAGCACCAAACCTGTTGGAAAGGGCACAGGTTTGGGCCTTTCCCTTTGCTATGGCATTATAGAAGCCCACAGCGGGAGACTTGAAATCAGCAGCCAACTTGGAGAGGGGACAGAAGTAAGGGTCATCCTCCCGCTCCCCGAATCGAGAAAGGAGTAATCAAATGGCGAATCGTATCCTTGTTGTGGACGATGATGAACTGATCCTCATAGCCCTCAACGAACTTCTCACACCGGAAGGTTATGAAGTACATACCGTCTCAAGTGGTGCCGAGGCACTGGGGAGAATCGAGAAGTATGGCTACGATCTCTTGGTGCTGGATATCATCATGCCGGAGATGGATGGTCTTGAACTCTGCAAAAGGATTCGACAAAGGGAGAACTGCAAAGAAACACCGATTGTATTCCTGAGTGCCAAGAGCCGGCACGAGGACAAGGCGAAAGGGATCGACGCGGGGGCCAACCTCTTTTTGTCCAAACCGATTTCACCCAATAAACTCCTGAGGATTATCTTGGATACTATTGGATGAGACAGGGTATCTAGGAGGCTGTCCGAGAATGAGAAATTTTTCCCAAGGTCAAGGAAGGCGAAGATTTTAACCGCAGGAATACATTGAGTATTTCGAGGATTAAAATCTGAGCCTGACGCCGAGATTGGGGAAAATAGCCATTCTCGGACAGCCTCCTAGTGCCTGAACGAAAACCCTGTTCAGGCACGATTTTAGATTTTAGATTTTGGATTAATGGAATTAATTCGAACTCACTAAAACCTCATGATTGATGTTGGGTTCGTTTTCATTTCGAGGTTTTCGTTCAAAGACTATCTAAGATGCTCATTTCATTGATAAACCTGCCATCGCCTACGTTATAAGGCCTAAGGACTTTAGTAGTCCATCCAGGTCCCCTTCCTTATCCAACAAGTCGGTAAAAAGATGCATCTTGGCCTCATCATCCGGGGAAAGGGTGGGGGTGGCGTGTTCCAAGCGCTCCATGGCTTTAAAGGTGTCGCCTCGAACCAGGACAAGGGGGATATTGGCCTTTTTTGCTGCCTCCAGGACCTGAGGGGCCGGCCTTCTCTCCCCTGTCAGCAGGATCCCCGTGACGGCCCTTCGGATAGGAGCTTCATCGGCTCCATTTTCAAGGGGTGCGGGTTCCAAGAGGATGATTTTGTTATAGACCCTCTTTAGAAGCATGAGCCCGTCGGGAAGGTCGTGAGATCCAACCGTCATCCCGCCCACGCATCGTTCAACATCGTCCCCGCCCCAAAGGAACTCACCCTCCAAGATATTCCTTATCTCCCCAAGTGTCCGATAAGAAAGGAGGGGGTCTTCCGGGATCGGGGCCGTAATGGGGATCCCCTGCCGGGCAAGGGAGGGAATCACCTCATTCCTGACCATGTCAAGTCTGTCCGGCTGGACCCGGTTCAGCACGATTCCTTTCAGTTTGGCCTTGAGCAGTGAACTTGCAGAGAGAATTGAGTATATGGATGTCTGGGTTTTCAAAAAGCGATCAATAAGGACGAAATCGGCCTCCACATTGAGGGCAAGAAGAATATCTGAAACCCCGTGGGATGCATCGTCGAAGAATATATGTTCTGAGCCCATGATAAGCAGAACATCTTTCTTTGCGGAGAGTTCCTCCACAAGAGACCTTATCTCGTTTAGGATCTCATCACTGCTCTTTTTTCCCCACGCCCCTTCTGAGCGCGGATAGGGACACAGTCTGTCAAGCGGTTCGCAAAGTTTCAGTACCTTTTTAAACAGAAGAGCATCCTGATCGGTCCAGAGCCCCTGGGCATGTATCGGATGGCTCCCAAAGGGCTTGATGAAGCCCACGGTGAGGCCTTCTTCCACAAGCCGCTGCGCCATCGTCCAGGTCAAGAGGCTGTGGCCTGCATGATCTCCTGTCGTTCCGATAAAGACAAAAGACATCTGATCCGGGAACTCCCCTCCATTACAGGTGCAACAAAACCTTTTGTCCACGCATTATAGACACAGCACCCTCAAACATCAAAGTAATTTTGAGATCCATTGTCTGTCCTGACCGCCGCATGTTTCATCCACTTTTGATAGCCTTGACATGCCTCCCTGAATCTCTTATCTTCCTCCGCATGATCTAAGGGGCCAAACCGTAGTCCAGCGTCCGGACCGTTCCGGGCCTGAGCGTGAGATGCGCAATCGCCGATTATTGATTTTGGACCACCTGTCAAATCCCAAGATTTTACGATGCCAACACTCAATAACCAGAATCCAGCCTCTTGCCCCCCCCTCTTAAAACCGCCGCGATTGAGGTCAGGGGACCGGATCGGGATCATATCACCAGCCGGTCCCGTGGACAGGGCAGCGCTTAAAACTGGCCTCGAAATGATTGAAACCTCAGGTTTTAGGGTTCGAGTGGCTCCCCATGTGTATGAAAGGAACGGTTACCTGGCAGGAGAGGACGAGGTTCGCCTTGAAGACCTCCACGAAATGTTCCAGGCTCCGGAGATCAGGGCCATCTTTTGTTCCAGAGGAGGGTACGGCACCCTCAGGCTCCTTGATAAGATCCATTATGATCTGATAAGAGAAAACCCTAAGATCCTTTTGGGTTACAGCGACATTACAGCCCTCTTGATGGCCGTCCATGTGAGGACCGGTCTGATAACCTTCCATGGACCCATGGTGCGTGAGCTGGGAATCAGAGATCAAGGCAATTGGAATGCTTTGCTCCAACTCCTTTCCACCGGCCTGCCCTTCCAAATGAGACTGGAAGAGACAATAGCCCTTGTCCCGGGAAAGGCCGCCGGACCACTGATTGGGGGCAATCTGAGTCTTGTGTGCCATCTCCTTGGCACCCCCTATATGCCATCGCTTGAGGGATGCATTCTTTTTCTGGAAGAAAAGGGGGAGCCCCTATACAGGGTGGACCGAATGCTCACTCATTTAAGGCTTTCCGGGCAATTGGACGGGCTTTCCGGATTGATTGCGGGCCGATTTGAAGAATGCGATCAGAAGCCGATCATAGATGAATTGTTGATGGACATTTTTTCCGGTCTCCATATTCCCATTGCAACAGGCCTTTCCTTTGGACATGGCCAAAAAAACCTGGCCCTCCCCATCGGTCTGAGGGTGGAGCTTGATACCAAGATCATGGCCCTTGAGACCCTGGAACCATGTGTTACGTAAAACCGCACAAAATTCATGAAAATCGATTTTGAAAACTTGACCACACTCAAGGCCTGGATCAGAGACGGCGAAAGGGCCACGCGTGTGACAGGGCTCTCCGGCTCGGCCCGGTCCTTCTTTTTTGCCCAATTCCTGTCGGACTTTGACCGGCCCGCTTTGGTCATCTTGCCTGAGAAAAAAGAGGCCGAAAGACTCTTTAGAGAACTCCAGTTCTTTATGTCGGATAACGGGGGGCGGCTGGGAGATCATGAACTTCGGCTGTACGAGTTCCTCCCTTACGACATGTCTCCTCTCACCGGGCTAAGCCCCCACAGGGAAGTGGTTACCAAACGTCTTCAGGCCTTATACGCCCTGATCTCATATAAAAACCCGGTCATCATCACATCCCTTCAGGCCTTGCTTTTCAGGGTCCTACCAAAAAATGCCCTGGTCGGCTCCCTTGAGTATCTGGAAGTGGGTGAGGAGGTGGAGAGGGATTCCCTTTTACGGATACTCCAGACCACCGGATACACACGTGCCTCACTGGTGGAGGAGGAAGGGGATTTTTCAGTCAGGGGCGGTGTGATTGATGTGTTTTCGACACTCTATCCCCTGCCGGTCCGTCTCGAATTCTGGGGGGATCGACTTGAGTCAATGCGTCAATTTGATCCCCTCAGCCAGAGGTCAAAGAATGAATTAAACGAAATGGTCCTTCTCCCTGCTTCAGAAATCATCATGGACAAGGAGAATATTGAGAGGGCCAGGTCCATGGGAAGGCTCCCGGGCCATTCGGAGGCGGGAACGGCCTTTCCAGGGCAGGAGGCCTGGCTCAACCATTTTTATCCTGCTCTGGATACGCTCTTCGAATATCTTCCCCATAAAGGCCTTATCACCCTATTTGACCCGCATCGTCTGGAATCCATGTCTCAAAAGATCAGCCAAAGATTCTATGATGATGTGGAAAAATTCCGCAAGGAAGCCGCACAAAAGGGGATACCCTCCCCTGAAACCGAAGGACTCCTTGTCCGCTCAGAGGAAATAAGTGAAAAACTCAAAAACTGTCAACGAGTTGAATTCAGTGAACTGGACTTGGATGAGAGGTTACATACCCGGAAGATAACGCACTTCAATGGACCGTTTCAAACTGATGACGAATTGAAAATAAGGCTTGAAAGAAAAGGCAGGGTGTCTATGGGGCCCCTTGCAGAAAAAATCTCTGAATGGATCGCTTCCCGTGCCAGGGTCGTTGTGATCATCAGAACCCAACAACAGGCCAACCGCTTAACCGAAATTCTTGAGAATTACGAGGTCCATGTGGAGCAGGTGGCCAAATGCTGGGCTGAAATTCCAAAAACGCCCGGCCTGAGCATCTGTCTGGGACGACTTTCAAAGGGGTTCACCTGGCCTGATCTCGGTCTTTATGCGGTGAGTGAAGACGAGGTCTTCGGCCCAAAACGCGCGGGGCCCAGGTCAAGAAGGAAACCGAGAGAGAGTGCACTTAACTGGTCCAGCTTCAGTCAACTCAAGACAGGGGACTTTGTCGTCCACGAGGAACATGGTATCGGCCGGTACAAGGCGCTCTTAAAAATGGAAATCGCCAACAAGATCAACGATTTTGTCCTTATAGAATACGCCAAGAATGACAAGCTTTACATCCCGGCTGATCGAATCAGTATCCTCCAGAAATATGCCGGCGCAGAGGAAAGAAATCCCAGACTGGACCAACTCGGAGGGCACTCGTGGAATATAGCCAAAGAAAAGGCCAGTCGGTCGGTCAAACGGATCGCAAGACAGCTGGTGGAGCTATATGCCTTGAGGCAGTATAGAAAAGGGTATGCCTTTTCATCTCCGGATAACTACTACCGGGAATTCGAGGCTACATTTGAACACGAGGAGACCGATGATCAAAGCAAGGCGGTCGAAGATGTTCTGGCAGATATGGCATCAGAACGGCCCATGGATCGCCTTGTATGTGGAGATGTGGGTTTTGGCAAGACCGAGGTTGCCTTACGGGCTGCATTCAAGGCCGTATCGGATGGGAAAGAGGTGGCCTTTTTGGTCCCCACCACCGTCCTGGCCGAACAGCACTACGAGACCTTCAAGAAGAGGCTTTCCCCTTATTCTATCCGTGTGGATATACTCAGCCGTTTCAAGACAAAGGCGGAGCAAGCAGAGATTGTGGGAAGATTGAGATCGGGAAAAATCGATGTCTTAATCGGTACGCACCGGATGATTCAAAAGGATGTCAAATTCGGGGACCTGGGGCTCTTGATCATTGACGAAGAGCAGCGCTTTGGCGTCAATCAAAAGGAAAAAATAAAGAAATATCGCTCCCTGGTGGATGTTTTGGCCATAACAGCCACCCCTATTCCAAGGACTTTTCACATGTCCATGATGGGGGTTCGGGATCTGAGTATTATTGAAACGCCTCCCCAGGACAGGCACGCAATCGAAACATATCTTTCCCCCTATGATGAATCGCTCATCACCCGGGCCATAGGGTTTGAGCTGGATAGGAACGGTCAGATCTTTTTTGTCCATAACAGGGTCCGAACTATCGACCATGTGGCCGATCGGCTAAAGCAAATGGTTCCCCGGGCACGCTTCGCCACGGCCCATGGCCAGATGAAGGCAAGAGAACTGGAAGAAACCATGATGCGCTTCCTCCGGAAAGAGGTGGATGTTTTGGTCTGCACGGCAATTATTGAGTCAGGGCTTGATATCCCGTCGGCCAACACCATCATTATCAACAACGCGGATCGTTTTGGACTGGCCCAGATATATCAGCTGAGGGGTCGGGTCGGGAGGGCAAAGGAAAAGGCTTATGCGTACCTGTTTATCGGGAAAGGATCGGTCCTTACAAAAGATGCTGAAAAAAGGTTAAAGGCCCTGATGGATTTTACGCATCTGGGTGCCGGTCTTCATCTCGCAATGCATGACCTTAAGATAAGGGGTGGGGGCAACATCCTCGGGTTTTCTCAATCGGGGCATATCTCAGCGGTGGGTTACGAACTCTATCTCAAATTAATAGAGAGGTCCGTGGCCGAACTCAAGGGCGAGGAATGGCACAAGGATATCAATCCTGAAATCAATATGGACATACCTGCGTTTTTGCCGGGAGATTATGTCCTCGACACCGACGTGAGGCTGAATCTGTACCGCAGGCTTTCCAGTCTCCTCGAAGAATCAGAATTGGAAGAACTGGCGGAAGAAATCCGAGACCGTTTTGGCCCTCCGTCACAGGAGGTGGAAAATCTCCTTGGCCTGATGGCGATTCGACTTCTCTTAAAAGGCGTGGGGGTCAGCAGGTTGGATGTGGGAAGCAACGGGTTCACGTTGACCTTTCCAGAAAACGGGGGTAAGGATAAGGAGGGGTTGATCCGGACGGTAACCGGGAAGCCGCACAGATATCAGTTCCTGAACCAAAACAGGCTCAAGATCAATGTCCCGATGTCCTTATCCCCGGAAGACATCCCCCGGATAGAAAAAGAGATCAAGGCCCTTTCCACTCACTAGTGCCGATTTTGAAAAAAGCTAAATTCAAACGAGAATTCAACCAAAGGAGATAGAATCTATGTTAGATAACAAGAAGATTGGCGTAATCGGGACAGGAAATATGGGGAGGGCCTTGATTGGCGGACTCATCAATTCGGGATCATCGGTTTCGGAAAACATTGTTTGTTCAGATATCAAGGAAGGAAAACTCAAAAAGATTGAAGAGGAATTTGGGGTCGTCACACGAGACAACAACTCAGGCGTGGCCAGGGAATCCGAAATTATCATTTACGCGGTCAAACCCCAGATCATGGCCCCTGTGCTAAAGGAAACCGGTGACTGTCTGGACATGTCCAAAATCGTCATCTCAATTGCCGCGGGGGTCCCTCTTGCCGCCATAGAATCGTGCCTGGGAAAGGAACTGAGGGTCATTCGGGTCATGCCCAATGTGCCAGCCCTGATCATGGAGGGGGCATCGGCCGTTGCGGCGGGCAAGAATGCCCTTCCTGAGGACCTTACCCTGGCCAAGGCAATTTTTGATTCTGTTGGGAAAAGCGTCATTATTGAAGAAGAACTCATGGATGCCGTGACGGGGTTAAGCGGGAGTGGGCCCGCCTATATTTTCTTGATCATCGATGCCCTTTCCGATGCCGGGGTAAAAGTGGGACTTGCAAGGGAAGACGCCCTTTTTCTCTCGGCACAAACGGTCCTGGGCGCTGCCAAACTGTTGATAGATACAGATGAGCACCCGGGAAAGCTCAAGGACAGTGTCACCTCGCCCGGCGGAACAGCCATCGCCGGTCTTCATACCCTGGAAGGAGGCGGGCTCCGGACAACCCTTATCAATGCCGTGGAGGCTGCCACGACACGGTCAAAGGAGCTTGGAGAGATCATGATAAGGAAATTTTCATAGGGTTAACAGCGCGGCCATGTCCGAACTAATGATTTCCCGTATCTGTGAAAGGTGAAGAATGTCAATAAGAAAGAAACTCAATGAATTTATCTTAGGTCAACGCGCAGAGGTGAACTTCGCCCGACTTCCTTTGAGGGGGCTCAGAGTCATTGATATGGCGACGGTCATGGCAGCCCCCTTTGCAGCGACGCTCATGGGGGATTATGGAGCTGATATCATCAAGGTGGAAAACCCTTCAAATCCAGATGCGATCCGGGGGTGGGGAATCATCGAGAAAACAAGGATTTCTCCGTTTTGGGCGGTGGTGGGCCGTAACAAGTTCCCGGTCACCCTCAACTTGAAGACCGCGGAAGGGAAACGTATATTCACTGGTTTGATAAAAAAGGCCGATGTCCTCATAGAGAACATGAGGCCCGGGGCCATGGAAAAACTGGGGATTGGAAGAGAAGCCCTGATCGAGGAAAACCCGGGGCTTGTTATCGGAACGGTGTCGGGTTACGGCCAGACCGGACCCTTTTCCAATCGCCCTGGCTTTGGAACACTTGCAGAAGGATTTAGCGGATTTACCTATCTCAATGCACAACCGGACGGACCACCCACAAATGCGCCCATGGCCCTGGCAGATTTTATCACCGGCGCTCATCTGGCCTTCGCAATAATGATTTGCCTCCGAGGACAAGAAAGGGGGAAAAAGGGAGGACAGATCATTGATATGTCGTTGTATGAGCCCTTGTTTGGCATGTTAGGCCCTGATTTCTTGAGCTATTTCCTGACCGGCAAGGCGCCTCAGCCAAAAGGAAACGAGTTGAGTTATGTGGTCCCGAGAAACAACTACCGTACCAAGGACGGCAAGTGGGTTACCCTTTCCGGCGCTGCCCAAGGTCCATTTGAACGGCTAATGGAATGTGTGGGTCATCCGGAAATGAACGCAGATCCCCGCTTCAAGACCAATGAGGAGCGTATCAAGGAAGGAAACAGGCAAATCATCAATCAGGTCATCTCAGATTGGATAGGCAGTCAGGATGCGGAAGAAGTGATCCATACATGCGAGCGGTTGGGTATCACCATAGGGCCCATCGCCAACATGGAGGAGATCGGCAAAGACCTTCACTTCCTGAGCCGAGGATCGGTGATAGAGATCGAAGACCCGGTTACAGGAACCCTTCTGAAGATACCCAACGTTCCATTCAGATTGTTAAATGCACCCGGTAAGATTCGATTCCCTGGCCTCCCTCTCGGTTCGGCCAATGAAGTCATTTACGAGGACCTCTTGGGATACTCAAGGGATGAGGTAGAAAACCTCAGGGCCTCAAAGGCTATCTGACATTGCGGTTTTTCACGAAACCATACCAATGAGCTGCCCCGAAAGGTATTGGGGGTATCAAACAGTGTGCTGGTGTTTCTGAGGTCCGGTACGCGTGGAATAAGCCGGAGGGTCATTCGGGGGCGAGGGAATCACTCAGTAAAGGAAAATGGAATTCCGATGACAGTTAAGAAAAAAGATAACCGGGCTTTACCTGGCAAGACCCTTATGCGAGGAAACGAGGCTGTCGGAGAAGGGGCCATTCGCGCGGGGTGCCAATTTTTCTTTGGATATCCTATAACTCCTCAGAACGAGCTCTTTGAATACATGGCCCGGAGACTTCCCGAGGTGGGAGGGACTTTCCTGCAGAGTGAAAGTGAATTGTCTGGGATCAATATGGTATTTGGTGCGGCTGCCGGGGGCAGGCGATGTATGACATCATCTTCAGGTCCGGGTTTTACCCTGATGGGAGAAGGTCTCACCACCCTTGCGACGGCACAAATGCCCGCCGTGGTGGTGTGTGTTAGTCGGGCAGGCCCAGGTCTGGGCCGGATCTCTTCTGCCCAGTCCGACTACAGGCTGGCAACAAAGGGCGGAGGGCATGGAGACTACCAATGCCTGGTCCTTGGCCCTGCGAGTGCGCAGGAGCTCTATGAACTGACTTACAAGGCCTTTGACCTCGCCGATCGCTACCGAAACCCGGTCATTATCCTTTCAGATGCCATACTCGGGCAAATGATGGAGCCGGTGACAACCGACGGTCTGAAATGGGCCGAGGCGCCAGAGAAAACCTGGGTCGTAAGAGGTAAAGGCAACAACCCTCGAAAAGTTATCAAAGTGGCCCCCCATACCGATCAAGAACTCATTGAATGGAATCGGAATTTCAAGAAAAAATACGAGCAGATGACAGAAAACGAGCAGCGACATGAAGCATTGTACGCAGATGGAGCCAATATGCTCGTTGTCGCCTTCGGAAGCAGCTTTCGGATTGCACTGGATTCAGTTGTGCGGGCCAGGGACGAGGGAGTTTCCGTTGGCCTATTCCGTCCGATCTCCCTTTACCCCTATCCTGAAGAGGCCTTGAAACGGCTTCTTCAAGAGGGGGCGAGCAAACTGCTTGTGGTGGAGGCCAATAATGGGCAGATGGTGGAAGATGTGCGACTGGCGGTCTGCGGTGCGGCCGAGGTTATTCACTACGGCGTGGGTGGTGGTTACGTGTTGACTCCGGACGAAATCTACGACGAAATCATTCGGTTTGACAGAAACGGCAGGCATCAGTGACGTTCTGGACAGATGTTGAGGTTGTCTTCAGGAATCTCTTAGGGCTTGCGCAAGAATAACTTCGCAGAATTGGCGCCCAGATTTGGGTCAGATTTGGCTGCGCCGATTGAGCAAAACCACAGAAATAGTAGTACTATTTAGAGGATTTTGCGATTGAGGCGCGGTCGAAGATGACCTGAAGATGGGATGCGAAAATGTAAAGTTGTTTTTGCGTAAGCCCTTAGGAGCAAGAACATGAACGGCATGAACATTGTTTCCCAAAAACCCGATGCCATGACAGATGTGCCTTTCCCTTATTGTCCGGGGTGTTCCCACGGCATCATCCACCGGCTTGTGGCTGAGGTGTTAGATGAATTGAATATTACAAAAAAGGCAATCGGCATCACATCTGCGGGATGTTCGGTCAGAAACTGGCGCCAGTTTGACTGTGATATGGTCATGGCCCTTCACGGTCGGGGTCCCTCCGTCGCCACCGGTCTGAAACGGGCCCGGCCCGAGGCAGTGGTGTTCACCTATCAGGGAGACGGGGACATGGCGGCCATCGGTACCGGTGAAATCGTTCATGCCGCCTCGCGATGCGAACGTATTACTGTGATCTATGTAAATAACGGTGTTTTCGGGGCCACCGGCGGTCAGCAGGCCCCCACAACCTTACTCGGTGAGGTTACGACCAGTTATCCTTCGGGCCGGGATCCGCGGACCAGCGGATATCCTCTGAAAATGGCCGAGATGCTGTCGGGCGTTTCCCCTGATTCCTATATCGCCCGTGTTTCGGTCCACGATATCAAGAACATCCTCATGGCCAAAAAGGCCATTCGGGAGGCCTTCCTGGTTCAAATGGAAGACCGGGGGTTTGGTCTTGCGGAAATCCTTGCAACCTGCCCCACTAACTGGCGATTGGATTCGGTGCAGTGCATGGAGAGGATCGAAAAAGAAATTATTCCCCACTACCCCCTGGGGGAATTCTCGAGTAAGCGCAAGGAGGCCCACCAATGTTAGACGAAATCCTTATCGCCGGGTTCGGGGGTCAGGGGATCATGTTGATGGGCAAGTTGTTGGCCTGTGGCGCCATATATGAAGGCCTTGAGGTGACCTTTTATCCATCCTACGGCCCTGAGATGCGGGGGGGCACCGCAAATTGCACGGTTGTCATTTCAGACAACAGGATCGGGTCCCCTGTTCGAAAGTTTTTCACCTGTTTGATGGCCATGAACCAGGCCTCGGTTGATAGGTTTACGGGTAGTGTGAAACCGGGCGGGGTTATCATTCATAACGACGCCGCCATTGGTTCACACCCGGGAGGCGAGGATCTCAGATTTATTAATATTCCGGCCAATCAGATTGCAACGGATATGGAAAATATCCAGGTGGCCAATATGGTGGCCATGGGAGGATTGATTCACGTATTGAACACCGTTTCATTGGACTCACTCACAAATGGACTTGCACGGGTCCTTCCAAAACACCGGCATAATCTGATTCCCTTGAATGAAAAGGCGGTCATAAAAGGCATAGAGGCCGTAGAAAAAGGGTCTGATAGTAGGGAGCTCAGATGAGCAGCCCTGAAGGGAAGATCGCCATCAAACCAGACTGGTGTAAGGGCTGTGGGTTATGCATATGGGTCTGCCCGAAGGAGAGCATCAGGCTGGCCGAGGAGGTGGACCACCGAGGTATTCGAATCGCCTGTTTCGACGATAGCACCACATGTACAGGTTGCGGCTTTTGTTACATGATCTGTCCTGATGTGGCCATAGAGGTTTATAAGTAAACCCCTTCCGTCCCCCCATTCTGAAGTCCACAGATCATCAGTTCAGGGGTTCAGAGGTTCAGAGAAAGAAAGGTACCCCTGAACGGTGAACTCTGAACCTTTGAACATCTACGGATAGGCTTTACTTCTCAGGGGGGCTCTGCCTGATCAGCAAGGTTACGCCTCCTTTTTGAGCGGTATCCAGATAAGCAAAGCCGCTCCCGTTTTCCCGCCTGCCGCTGCTGATAATCTCAAAACCCATTCCCTTTACGGTGGATACTTCTTTTTCGATGTCGTCCACCACAAACCCCAGATGGTAAACTCCTTCGCCTTTTGTCTCCAGGAAATCTTTGTAGAGACTTTCTCCCTTCCCGGGCTGAATGAGTTGAAGTTCTATAGGACCGATCTTGGTACATTTGATAACCAAATGATAGAAGCCCTCCTCGTCCGGGACATTGAGCTTAACGTATTCCTTCATGGGAGGGTAACTTATAAATGGCCCGATGCCGATGGATTCATAGAACCTGACGGCCTTATCAATATCTCTCACCACGATTGAAATGTGATGAAGCTCCGAAAAAGGGGTTTTATTTATGGGTTTGTCCTCCATGGTCACCCTCCTCCTTACCGGTCCCGGGTGCCGGGACCGTGGGTTTTATGATTTTTCTTCCTCTATTTCAACGGCGATGGCGAAATCGGGACAGACGATTTCACACAATTTGCAGCCGTTGCACTGTTGCATATCCCTCTCAGCCGGCAGTGTGTAACCTTTGGGATTCACTCTATCGGAAGCACCAATCGCCTTTCCGGGGCAGGCGTCAACGCATATCAGACAACCCTTGCAGTAGTCGGGATTTATAGAAAGTCTGTTCATCAATTCGCCCTTAAATTACATAAAATTTTATCAAAACAAACAAAAGCTTTAATCGAATTGTTCAAGTATTTTCTGATATTTTTCAGTCCATTCGGGTCTCTCCATATGGCAGAATTCCCCTATCAGAATTTTATCTTCACCGTGACCTCTTGATTTGTTGATGGAAACAGTATTGGCCTTAAAATCTCTCAACATCTCCACAGGAGGAGTTTTCATGTGGATGGGACACTGTGACAGGATTTCTATAAAGGCAGTACCTTTTTTTCCAATTCCTTTCTTGATGGACTTTATGGTCTGTCGGGGATGGGCTGTGGTCCACCTGGCAACATAGCTCGCACCAGAAGTCTCTGCCATCTTGCAGAGATCGAACGCTTCCTCCATGTTCCCGTAAGGTGTGGTCGCCGTAGCTGTCCCTGTCGGAGTTGTCGGGGCAACCTGACCTCCGGTCATTCCGTAGAGACCGTTGTTGATGCACAGGATGGTCACATCCAGATTACGTCTGCAGGTATGAATAAAATGGTTTCCACCGATGGCCATGGCGTCCCCGTCTCCCGTGAAAACAACAATCTTCAGCGAGGGATTGGCAAGGAGGGCACCTGTAGCAATGGGAAGGGACCTGCCGTGAATGGTCCACCCGGAATCAAAGTTGAGGTAATGGCTGGTGAGTCTTGCGGAACACCCAACCCCGGAAATAAAAACAAAATCCTCCTTCCTGGTGCCGTCATTATGAATGATCTCGTCAACAGCATGCAGCGTATAGTTGAGCACCTGACCGGCACCGCAGCCGGGACACATGATGGTCGGCATCCTGGGACCCGCCGGCCCTTTTTCTTTCAGATATTTTAGCATTGGATGCCTGGTCATTTGAGTTCCTCATAGATCTTGGACAGGATCATTTCCGGCGAATGAAGGGCGCCCAGGGTGGGTATGGGCACAATCCTGTTGCAGCGGTCTCTCAGGGCCTCGGTAATGGGGTGTTTCATCATCCCCAGGTTCATCTCCGGCACAAAGACGGTGTCCACATCCCTTACAATTTCCCTTAGCTTTTTTTCGGGAAAAGGCCACAGCGTGACCAGCCGTAAAAAGGCGAGATCGATGCCGCGTTCTTGGCGTGCTTCCATCACAGCTTCAACGGCTGTCCTGGAAACGCTCCCATAGCAGATGACAAGATGCCGACAGCCTTCTAAGAAACGTGTCTCCACGCGAGCAATATGGTCTGTATTTCCTTCAATTTTCTGCTGAATCCTGGAAACGGAATCGAGATGAATGTCGCGGTTGTATTTGGTAACATTTCCGTCCTCATGGTGAACAAGGCTCACATGGTTTACGTTATACCCCTCGCCCCAATTTGCCATGGGCGGGACCATGGCGTGGCCATAGGGCAAGAATTCCTCGGGCGAAATCCCGAGATCCTGCGGTTTTTTCCGATTTACGACTTTGATTTGGTCTTGTGGCGGAATGGTCAGGGGCTCCCGCATATGCGCCACCGTTTCCTCAGCCATCACCAGGACCGGCGTCCGCCATTGTTCCGCTAAATTAAAGGCCTCAATGGTAAAATCAAACATTTCCTGAACAGAGGCGGGTGAGAGGGCAATGATGGATCCTTCACCATGGTGCCCCCATCTTGCCTGCATCACATCTTCTTGGCTCGTTGTAATATAACCCTGGCCCGGTCCCGGACGTTGCACGTCCACTATCACCAGCGGTGTTTCGGTCATGATGGCAAAGGATATGACTTCCTGCATCAGGGAAAACCCTGGACTTGACGTGGCGGTCATGGCCTTGGCGCCCGCCCAGGATGCTCCGAGTAATACACTCGCGGACGATATTTCATCTTCCATCTGAATAAACCGCCCTCCCACCTGAGGCAACCGCAGGGCGGCATGTTCCATGATCTCAGATGCAGGTGTGATGGGATAACCGGCATAAACACGACATCCCGCTGTGATGGCTCCCTCGGCGCATGCCTGGTTTCCCTGAAGGTAATAGACACCCGGTTTCAACAAATTTTTCTCCGATGGCCCGGCCATGAAAAATTCTCTTTATCCTCATTTGTGATAATGATCTTTGATATATTGGATTCCTTTGGCAAAGGCGGCCATGTTGGCCTCGCGGGTTTCAGGTGGAACGTTTTCATCCATGGCTTCTCTGAGAGATGATTCCTTGAGATAATCTTTTATCAACGGATAGAGCGCGCCGAGTGCAACGGCGTTCTGATATTTCGCATTGCCTGTTTCATGCGCAATCAGGGCTGTGGGCACCTCATAGACCTCATAGTGATCCCTTTCGGAAATGTCTCTCACCGAATTTGGATCCACGAGCAATATACCGCCTTCCTTGAGTTCAGCGATGTAGGCGTCAAAGGCGAGCTGGGAGAGCGCCACAAAGACATCCGCCTTTCTGACGTAGGGGTAATTGATCTTTCCGTCAGAAACAACTACCTCAGACCTGCAAGCCCCTCCGCGGGATTCCGGTCCATAGGACTGGGTGTTCACGGAATTCTTTCCCTCAAATACCGAGAACGCGGTTCCTAGAATCTTCCCCACCGTTATGACGCCCTGACCTCCAAACCCGGCAATGCGAATTTCATAACGTCCGCTACTGCTCACTTCACGACCTCCACCAATGTCCATCATAGTTCAGACGGCCCTTCCCCTTTTAGGTGCTGCCCATTACCCTGTCAAGAACTATATCTCAGCAATCCGGATCGCATCACTCAAAGAGGATGTTTTGAAAAGAAAACAGACAGATCGCCACTTTTCATTGACAAACACCATCAATCTGCTGTGGATTGACATTCGATTTTACATAGACTAATTAATGCCTGAACGAAAACCCTGTTCAGGCACGATTTTAGATTTTAGATTTTAGATTTTGGATTAATGGAATTAATTCAAACTGACTAAAACCTCATGATTGATGTTGGGTTCGTTTTCATTTCGAGGTTTTCGTTCAGGCACTATTTAGGGAGGAGAGGGCATGGAAGACAAAATCGTTATCTACGGAAGGGCACGTTGACCTTATACAGATAAGGCCAGGTCGGCTTACAAAGACGCTACTTACATAGATGTTATAGAGGATCCGGGTCGGCTCCAGGAGATGCTCAAATTCTCAAACGGTGTACGGAAAGTGCCGGTCATCGTAGAAGGTGAAAAGGTACAGATCGGATACGGAGGGACATGAGGTGTGTGACGGCTCATCGGTGATGAGACCACATTTAAGGGTTACAAGTCATCAAGACCCTGGAGGGCCCTACGCTCGAAAAGGAGATTCGCGAAAACAGAATTTCGGGGTCGCCCAGGCAAATAGGCCCTAATAAGCTATTGAGGGTCGCCCTTCTCCTGATCTGCTGACCTGGGAAGAGGCGTCAACTCCATGGATCGCTGGCATATCCGGAAGTGGCTCTTATAGCCTGCCTCAGAGGCCAATCCGAGTGCAAGGTCAAACCCTGCCCCTATGTCTTCTGGGGTATGAGAATCTGAACCAAAACATATTGGGATTTCTCTTTCGCGCGCCAGGGAGACAATGAGCGGTGATGGGTATATTTCACCCACCGTTTTTCTCAAGCCCGATGTATTCAATTCAATCCCCATAGCAGCCCTTGCGATGCGATCAAGGGCGGGCTGCACGATCTCTTTTATGGCCTTATCCGGGGGTCGGTAGCCGAATTTTTTTGGCAGGTCCAGATGGCCGACCGCATCGAAAAGTCCGGAATCTGCCATCCTTCCCACAAGGTCAAAGTATTTCCGCCAGGTGTCCGCCACATCCACCGAATCCCAGACATGCCGTTCCGAGGGATTATCAAAACCCCACCCTTCGATATAGTGGACTGACCCGATGACAAGGTCAAATCCCTGCCGGGGAAGCCACTCGCCAAGAAACTTCTCGCAGCCCTCATAGAAGTCTGTTTCAATGCCAAAAAGCACCACGGGCGGGTTACTGTCCTGAAGGGATGTGACCATCTGTTTGTAGGAGGGGAACTGCCGCATCTCCATCCGGTGACGCGGATCATACCCGTCCGGGTTGGGGCCATGATCCGAGAAACAAATTTCGGTTATTTCATGCCGTTGTGCCGCCCTCTTGTAGTCGGAGACATCCCTTTCGGCGTGTTTGCAGAGGACAGTGTGGATGTGATAATCAGGGACAGAAACAAAATCCATACGACACCTACTCAAAAGGCAGTTATAGGCCCATACCCAACAGATACAAAGGGAACTTCTCAACGTGAGGTCCAACCGGGAGGTATTCTGCCAACTTCCCAAAGTTCACAAGGGCTTCATACTCCAAAGTTCGGCAAGAAATCAAGCGGTTCCTCAGATCGGACAGCAGTCAAAGTCTCTCAAAAGGCGCCAAATCAGCTGAATATATGATCTCGTAGAAACAAAAATATGTTATTGCCATGACTACTGATACGGATTATAAAAACAGATGCTGTTCTCCAGCCGATTCGCTCTTAACCGCAGCAGACCTGGTCTCTAGGAGGCTGTCCGAGAATGAGATAGTTTTTTCAAGATCAAGGAAGGCGGAAATTATAACCACAGGAATACATTAAAGTATTTCGAGGATTATAATTTGAGTTTGACGCAGAGATTGGGAAAAATAGCCATTCTCGG
>JADHXI010000054.1 GCA_016783065.1 Desulfobacteraceae bacterium
AATGTAAAAGAAGGCCACCAGCGGCAAGGTGATATTTGGATCTCTGCCTGACAGGAGCGGGATGGCGTAGGCACATGAAAAGGCCCCGGAGGCGATAAGGAGGTTGCTCAGCGTCAAAAACCTTAGTACTTGAAGCAGCCGATACCTGAGAGAAAGCTTTCCTTCACCGCGCAAGCCCTCTAGGGCGTTGACTACGTTGCTGATCATCCAGTTTGGGGTGGAGGCACCGGCAGCTACGCCAATCTGGTCCATCCGGGCGAGAGCGGCCTTGTCCAGATCCTTTTCAGTTTCCACATGGAAGGTGGGCAGGCCCGCCTCTTGCGAAACCTGTGCAAGTCGCTGGGTATTGCCGCTGTGGTATCCGCCCACCACCACCACACCATCCACCTGGCCTGCAAAGGACCTGACCTCCTGTTGCCGCTCGTGGGTAGCTTCACAGATGGTGTCAAAGACGAGGATGTGGGGAAATCGCTTTTTGAGAGCCGCTACCACATCACGGAAGATCACCTCATTTTGTGTGGTCTGGGCAACGACGAACAGTTGTTCCAAAGAGGGCAGTGCTGAAACGTCTTTCGCGTTTTGGATCAGATAGACAGGGGTCTTGCTGTAACCCATCAGGCCGATCACTTCGGCGTGGTCCCTATCCCCAACAATAACGGCCGCATAGTTCTTGTTGGTGTGATAGCGGATAATTGCCTGAACCCTGGCTACCTTTGGACAGGTGGCATCGATGATCTCGAGCTCGGTATCCTTTATTCTCCGTCGTTCTTGCGGGGGGATGCCATGGGCCCGGATTACTATCCTGCCTGCCTCGATCGTGTTGGGATCATCCAAGGGGACAATCTCTCTGGATGCAAGGAGATCAAGGACCTGTCGATTGTGAATGAGGGGGCCCAGGGTGTATAGGGGGCCTTTTTTTTTGTTGGCCTCCGCCAGCGCCATCTCCATGGCGCGGCGGACACCCATACAGAAACCCGCGGTTTTTGCCAGTTTTACTTTCATCAGGGCCTTCCCCTGTGATCACCGTCATACAGTGGCTTCTTGACGACCTACGGTCGTTCGGACATCTGAGAAATTAGAACTTTTTTCCAATTCAGTAAAATAAGAATCCAGTGCGGCCATCAAGCTTTCAAGGCTCTTGATGCCGGTAAAGGTGCCGCGGAAGCGGCTGCTATTGGGCAGCCCCTTTGTATAGCGGAGCAGAAGACCCCGCATAACCTTGGACGCCTTGGGCTCACCCATATCAAGGGAGAGGAGGCGGAAGTGCTCGATGATTAAGGCCCTTCTTTCGGATAGTCCCGGGGGGGTTATCTCATGGCCTTGCGCCATTTCGAGGGTCTGTTTGAAGATCCAGGGGTTTCCCACCGCACCCCTGCCGATCATAACGCCATCGCACACGGTCTGCTGCTTCATCTCAATAGCTAAGGAAGGGCTAAAGACATCACCGTTTCCGATAACGGGGATTTTCAGGTGCGATTTGACCTCTGCGATAATGGACCAGTCAGCGTGTCCGGAAAACCCCTGTGTGGCATAACGGGGGTGTATGGTGATGGCATCGGCACCACAGTCTTCAATGATACTGGCAAGTTCCAGAGCAACAGGCTGATCGGGAGACCATCCCGCCCTGATCTTGACGGTCAGAGGGACGGAGCAGACCCGGCGGACGGCTGAGACGATCTCCCGGGCCCTTTGAGGGACGCGTAAGAGATTCGACCCCGAGCCGGTTTTCACGACCTTTCTTGCCGGGCACCCCATATTGATGTCTATTATGTCCGCACCTTTTTCAATGGCGATTTGGGCGGCCGCCGCCATCACATCCGGGTCAGGACCAAATATCTGGACCGAAAGTGGTTTTTCGTCGGGGTGACTTTTGAGATATTTGAAGGTCCTTTGGTGGCCTAGCGTCAGCCCTTTTGCGCTGATCATCTCGGTGGTGACCAGACCGGCCCCAAGGTTCTTGACGATGATGCGGAAAGGTAGGTTTGTGATCCCCGCTAAGGGAGCCATAACAAGACAATTTTTTAGCTTTATGGATCCGATCCGTAACATTCGATCATCTTAAATGAGTCATAAAGTAAATACAAGCTCTGCAATGCAGGACCAGGACTTCTTTAAACACCTAAACCGATTCAGGGGTTCAGGGTTCAAAGGCTAGCCAAACATATTTGAAATTTGCTTCAACTTTGAATCAATGTTGATCATTGTTTCGACGCCTCAGGTAATGCGAGTGTTCAGGGGTTCAGTGTTCAGAGTTCAGGAAAGAAAAGTCGGTGTCTTGCCATTGCTTCCTCCAGAACACTGAACCCTGAACACTCAAAACGCCTATTGATTGCAATACCCAATCGAAATTGTTTGACACATTTAGTCAAACAATCGGCATGTAAGGAGCTAAAGGGTAACCGAAAATTTGAACCGCTGTTTCGCGGGACCTGAATGGAGAAGACCTGGGGACCAGGCTTTCAATATTACAACAAAAAAGGGCGCCGCCAGACATTCTGGGCGGCGCCCTTTTTATTGGTTGGCCCAGGTGGCGGGGCAACCGGTTTATCTTACTTGACTTCTATCTTTTTTGGTTTTGTTTCCTCGGCCTTTTTTAGCGTCAGCTTGAGCACACCGTCTTTGTACGCAGCATCCACCGTCTCGGTCTCGACCTTTTCAGGAATACGAAAGCTTCTTTGGAACGACCCATAGGATCTCTCCACACGATGATAGCTTTCACCGTTATCTTCCTTTTCCTGTTTCTTTTCCCCTTTTACGGTCAAAACACCGTCTGAAAGGGTCACATCGATGTCTTTTGCATCGATACCCGGTAGTTCAGCGGTTACCACATACTCGTTTTCGGTTTCGCTGATATCAAAGGCCGGTACCCACGTCTTTCCATCTTCGAACATGGCAGGGAGATCAAAACCCCTACGAATCGATCGAAGAAAGTCCCAGCCGGGACAAAAGACCTTGTCCTTGGAATCAAATCTAATATTCTTGTCATATCTGTCACCTCCTTAGCAGGATAATTTCTCTATCCGTTTGTGTTTGCTAGTTAAGCATTTGTTCTTGTAGATCAAGAGATGAGGGGGATTTTTTTGTTGACGTGTCAGTCGTTTTTTGGGCCAAGGGCAGCCACAGGACATGCCTGGGCACAGGCGGTAAATTCTTGGTAAGTAGTGTTTGAAAGGTCTTTTTCTCCGTAGGAGGCGATTACGGTATCGAAGCCCCGTTTGGCAAAGGTCAAGAAAGGTTGTCCCTGTTTTCCGTGGCAGACCTGGAGACATCTCCCGCACAGAACACAGCGGTTGGGATCGTATCGCAGAAACGGGTGATCCTCCATCCCCTCTGTTTCCTTTCGCAATTGTTCCAATTGCTTTGGCTTTAACCCGACCTTTAGGAATCTGGCAATGGTCTGCAGGCCACATTTCTTGTTGGCGGGGCATCGGGCACAGTCTACGTCATGGGCCGATAGGAGGAGTTTCAGCGCCGAACGCTGGAGTCTCCTGACAGGGGGTGTATCGGTCGTTACTTTCAGACCAGCTCTCACTGTGACGCTACATGAGGTGACCGGTCCATCTTCCTCCTCAATTTCAACAAAACAGAGCCTGCACGAGGCCGGGGGGCTGTCCATGCCCTCAAGGTGGCAGAGGTTGGGGATGTAGAAGCCGTTTTTGAGGCACACCTGTAGGAGGTTTGCCCCTTCTTTCGCTTCAATTTCCTTTTTATCTATCAGAATTTTAGCCATAGTCTCAATTCACGTGGAACTGTTTCGCCGCTCTGTCTTGAAGAGCGGATTTCGTCAATCGCTAATATCGGCGGGTCTTTCCACAATAGGGGCCCTTTCCGGGGGAGATACCTTCCTTACCGCATCGTACTCGGCTGGGCAGGCGGTCACACATTCACCGCATTTGACGCAGAGGGTCTGGTCGATCCCTTTTTTTCTGTTCTTGGTGGTAAAGATGGCTTCAACCGGGCAGCTCCCAACACAGGCATCACAGCCGCGCGCGCATTTTTCCAAGTCAATATAATAGGCGGTCAAGGCACGGCAGACGCCGGCCGGACACCGTTTTTCCTTCACATGGGCCACATATTCGTCCCTGAAATACTTCAGAGATGTGAGCACAGGATTGGGGGCGGTCTTTCCCAAACCACAGAGAGAGCCATCCCGTATGTCTTGACTCAAATCCTCCAGAAGTTCCAGGTCTCCTTCTCGACCTTCTCCCTTTGTTATTCGCTCCAGCAGGTTTAGCAGATGACGGGTACCGATCCTGCAAAAGGTGCATTTGCCGCAGGATTCCTTCTGGGTAAAATCGAGGAAATACCGCGCCACATCCACCATACAGGTATCCTCATCCATCACCACCATGCCGCCGGAGCCCATCATGGCCCCCGCCTCTGTCAGGGAATCAAAATCAATGGGGGTGTCCAGGAAATCCGCGGGCAGACATCCGCCCGAGGGCCCCCCTACCTGGACTGCCTTGAAGGTCCTCTTGTTTGGAATCCCGCCGCATATATCAAAGATGAGGGTTCGCAGCGGGACACCCATGGGAATTTCCACCAGACCGGCGTGCAGGATATCCCCCACCACAGAGAAGATAGCTGTCCCGGTGCTGCCCTCCGTGCCGATTTGTCTATACCAGAATTCCCCGTGTTTGAGAATCGGTGGAACAGAGGCAAAGGTCTTGACATTGTTGATGACCGTGGGGTTGCCCCACAGACCTTTCTGGACGGGGTAAGGCGGTCGAAGTTGAGGCATGCCCCTTTGGCCCTCAATGGATTGGATGAGGGCGGTTTCCTCCCCGCAGACAAAGGCCCCGGACCCCTGGAACACGGAGATGTCCAAATCAAATGAGGTTCCCAGAATCCCTTTGCCCAGGAGCCCCAGTTCTTTGGCCTGCTCGATGGCCCTTGTAACCACCTTCACGGCCAGGGGGTATTCCGACCGCACATACAAAATGGCCTTCCGTGCCCCCACGGCATAGGCGCATATGGCAATGCCCTCAAGCACCTGGTGGGGGTTGCTTTCCAGGATGGTGCGGTCCATGTAAGCTCCGGGATCTCCCTCGTCTGCATTTAAGATGACGGTTTTTTCTTGACCCCTGGCGTCCTTTGCCAATTCCCATTTTTTCCCTGTAGGGAATCCGGCCCCGCCTCTCCCCCTGAGACCGGAGTTTTTCACCTGGTTGATGATGTCGTGGGGTTCCAGCCGGAGGGTTTCTGCAAGGCTGGAATATCCACCCATTGCAATATAATCCAGGATCTCCTCGGGATTGATAAAACCGCATATTTCCGTAACAACCCGCTTTTCCTGGCTGAAGCGGGCAAAATCCCAGACCTGCGGGATCAGATCGTTTTCTTCCATGGCGCCCAGCAAATACTCAAAGAGGGGGTCCCCCTCTTCCAAAAAGGATTTTACGAGCATGGTCGCCTTACCAGGGGTTACCTGATGATATAAGATCGGTGGGAAACCGGGATTGTGGACGGTTACCAGGGGCTCTCCATAACAGTGTCCCATACACCCTACCTGCAGTATGCGGGCCTGGATATTTCGCAGGCTGAGAGCTTCTTCAAACGCCTTTTTTGTCTCCAAGGCCCCTGATGCAAGGCCGCAGGTGGCCATGCCGATGTATATCTTTGGAGCCGGGTCTTCTGTTATTGAATCGGCGTGTCTCGCGGCCTTTTCTTGGATCGCGGTGAACATCTGATCCAGGTTTTTATTTTTCTCCGGCGTCATCTTTTTGCTTTTCTCTCGCCTCACGTTCCTTTTCTATCTGAAAACCCAGGATTATACCTTCCACCTTGCTGGGTGCCATGTGCCCCTGGACTGACTCATCCACCGTGGCCACCGGTGCCAGTGCACAGCATCCAACACAGGCCACCCTGTCAATACCGAATTCCCTGTCAGGGGTGATTTCCCCTTCCCGGATCTCCAGCTTCCGTTCAAAATTTTCGAGGATGATATCACCACCTTTGACATGGCACGCGGTACCCAGGCATATTTTGATCTGATGTTTCCCAGGGGGGGTAAATCGAAACTGGTTATAAAATGTGGCAACGCCATAAACCTCACAAGAGGCAATTTCAAGATATTCCGCGACCATGTTTATGGCATCTGGGGGGAGATAGCCGTGTCTTTCCTGAATCATCTGAAGGAGGGGGACCAGATTGGCCCTTTCTCTAGCGAAGCCAGAAAGCCTAGCGGCTATGTCCTCCAACATGGCCTTTTCTTCGGCAAGTATCTCCTCATTCGTGGTTTTCGTCGTCTCAGACATAAGTCATCCTTCGCCTGACTTCCTTTGATTATCTCTATAGAGTGATCTACACTCTCTCCATGGCGCCATATGCGCCCTGTATCCTGTCCCTCAGCAAGAAGCAGAGCCTTTCCAGCACCCTGAATCCAAGGGTCATGTCGTTGAGCATCATCTCCCTAAGCTCTGCACCTTTCATTGCCAGGACCTTTGAATCTTTTTCACTGCAGGCCGATGCCATAAGATTATGCGGCTCGCCAAGGAGGGTGGACCAACAACCAAGTACTCGTCCTTTTCCCAGGATTCCGATCACGGCATTTCCTTTGCGCGGGCCCAAGTCCAGGGACCTTTCCAGAAATACTCGCCCCTGTGCCATTACATAGAGATGCTCTCCGAAATCCCCTTGACAAAAGACGTATTCTCCGGCTCTGTAAGTCCTCATTTGGCAAAGGCCGGATATCCTCTCGATGTGATTTTTTTCGAGCCCCTCGAAAAACTCAGAGTTTTCCAAGACCTCTTTGATCTCTGAACTGCTCATTTTCGACACCTCAAATTTTAAAGAAATAATCCCGTTTGTTGGACCTAACGTATTAATGGGGGTCCTTGATCCTGCACTTCCTTTGTTACCTGAATTCTACCTTGACATTATGCTATCCTTCTCGTTTTCAGGATTCTCTTAATATTGAACACCGGGGGAATGTCAAGTGGAATCTCTTCTGTACATCTGTCCCCCGGCTGTAGACAAGAGGTTTTCGGGGAGGATGACAGCCAGCCTATCTGATGGTTCCCCAGACTGCTTTGCGGATGGCATTATAAAATGTTCAGTGGATATTTCAATAGACAAAAATGGTTTTGGTGAGTTAAAAGGAAAGAGATGTAACTATATTGTAGTAACCTCATTTATGTCGAATTATATCGTAATATTAACAACGTGTAAATAATACGTAAAGAAAGGAGAAAAAAATGGATTTCAATTTATCACCCGAAAGCAAAATGATCGTTAAGGCGGCAAAGGACTTCTGTGATCGTGAGATCATGCCCATGGCTGAGCAGATTATTGCCGACAACGATTATCCATTTGATCTGTTGGAAAAATTTGCCAAGGCCCGAATGCTGGGTGTGGCCGTCCCAAAGGAATATGGTGGCGTGGGGTCGACCCACCTTAACATCATTCTGATTTCCGAAGAACTCGGGAAGACGGGCACGGTCTGCGCCTATCCCATGCTTATGAACAACAGTACGGCCGAGACCATACACCATTGGGGCTCGGAAGATGTCATGAAGAAGTTTCTGCCACCCCTGTGTGATGGGAGTGCCTATGCCTCTACGGCGTTTACCGAACCGGCCACAGGCTCAGACCCCACGGCCTTGACCACCACTGCCGTTCCTGACGGTGATGATTTTATCATTAACGGCACAAAGAGATATATTACAGGCGGAAACAAAAAGGGATATGGGGTGTTTTACGTAAGGGATGAAGAAATCAAGGACCAAAAAGGCAATGTTACGGCCTTTATCGTTGATAAATCCTCCGAAGGCTACACTACCTCGGCGCCCTGGGAATTTATGGGACTCGAGGGAATGAACTGCGTGGATGTCTTTTTCAAGGACGTGAGGGTTCTCAAGGCCAATATACTGGGAGAAAGGGGAAATGGCTTTAGGATCTTACTCCGCTGGATCGCCGGAGAAAGGATAGAACAGGCCGCATATATGGTAGGGCTTGGGCAGGCGGCCCTGGATGAATCCATAAAGTATTCCAAGGAGAGGCTCGTAAGGGGAAAGCCCATGGGCTTTATGCAGGGTATCCAGTGGATGCTTGCCGAAATGAAGACCAAGATCGACGCATGCAGGCTCTTGACGTACAGGGCGGCCTGTATTCAGGACGAAGGGGAGCATATTGACACCCTTTCTTCGGAACTAAAGATTTTTGTGGTCCCCACCATTCAAGAAGTCACGCGACTGGCCTTGCAGATCCATGGATCGTATGGCTACTCAAAAGAGTACAAGGTGGAGAGATTGTTTCGCTACGCGGCCCATGCCGGGGTTGTTGCCAGCAGCTCTGAGATTAATAAGACAATAGCGGGGGGTGCGTTGCTAAGGTAGAAATTGTGCGGTGAATCGTTGTATTGGATTGGAGGAGAAGGAATAGGCTTAATGAATATCATTGTGTGTATCAAACAGGTACCGGACGTAACAGAGGTAAGATGGGATCCTGAAACAGGGTCGCTGGTCAGAAAAGGGATCCCCAGCATCATCAATCCCAATGACAAAAACGCCCTTGAGGCGGCCCTCAGGTTGAGGGAACGACATGGGGGCGACCCAGTTTGCAATGGAAGCCGGTTGGGTTTCTCAAGCCCATAAGATAGGTCAGACCGGGAAGACTGTCAGACCCGATCTTTATATCGGATGTGGCATATCCGGGGCGGTCCAACATACGGCCGGCAGGAGCGGGTCAAAAATGATTGTTGCCATCAACAAGGATCCGAATGCCGAGATCTTCAAGATCGCTGATTACGGTATTGTTGGTGATGTGAAAGAGGTGGTCCCGGCAATAATCTCCGAACTAAAAGGCCTGAGGCATGGCAGACACTAACATTGGTTTCGTCCGATCAGTATTCTCACAACAGGTACCGGCGACATACGAAATGGTAAACCATATATTGACGCTTGGGCTTGATATTGCGTGGCGAAAACAGGCTGCAAAGATTGCTGCAATGGCCGATGGAGGTCAATGGGCTGACCTCTGCACGGGTACCGGTGAGACAGCCGTTTACCTGAGCAAGCTCGCGCCGAAAGATACAACGGTCTATGCAATAGACCTATCGGTGCCCATGTTGGAGCAGGCCAGGAAAAAGCCCAGAGCGAGACGTATACGGTTTGTTTCCTCCGATACCCTGGTTTTGCCTTTTGCGGATGAGAGCTTTGATCTCTTAGTCATGTCTTTTGCCACACGCAACATTAATCAAAGCAAGGATATCTTGGTCAGGACATTTACTGAATACTATCGCGTTCTTAAACCAGGAGGGCGTTTTGTAAATGTCGAAACTTCACGACCATCTTTGTGGGTTGTAAGGAGAGTCCGCGACCTCTATGTCAAGCTGTTTGTGAAATCAATAGGCGGTGCCATATCCGGGTCAAGCATGGCTTACGGGTATTTGGCCCACACCATACCAAGATTCTATGGTCCACAGGAATTGAGAGATATCATTCGTCTAGCCGGGTTCACCAAAGTGAATTTCCAACGGCAGGTCTTCGGGCTGGCGGCAATTCATCAAGGCATGAAAGGGTGTAAATCACAGCCGTTGGTAAACGATAGTCATCCATTCCTTAACAAGGGAGGAGGTTTATCGTATCGGGACTAATGGAGTGATGGAGTGGTGGAGTAATGGAAAAACTAAATGGACAAATATGCAACGTATTTGGATCTCGGAACAACAAGGATCGAAGAACAAGAATTAGATCTTTTTCCGTTTTTGGACCCAACACTCCGATACTCCAGTACTCCAACACTCCTGATTTACACCCGGCATGAAACTATGAAACGGAGTGACAAAGAAACTAATCATCAAGAAGTTGTAGGGGACGAAGGCCGTTCCTGCAAAAGATGAAGGTTTTTTGCTTCGTGGAGTGGATGACCTCGTTCCCAGCTCTCCATTCGGCCCATGAGCCGCACGCCTCAGTTATTCGACGAGTTCTTGAAGATCGGGCCATTCCCGGCGAACCGAAAAACAAGTTAGGTTCGATTTCCCACTTTCTATGCTTCGAAACTTGATGTCACAGCTCGTGTCATAGCATGTCATAGCTCGATGTCGCAGCCCGCCACAGCGATTCATCTAGGCGGGAGCCACCAACACGTAATGCTTTGTCGGATCGGTCGGGTTTGTAACTTTTTCGGCAACCAAACCTTTGTCGCCCCAGTGCGGGGACAAGCTCCTTGCCGTAGGCAGCCCGCCTTTCTTTGAGAATATCCCGGCGGATAGGACATCCAATTCGCCATTAAAGCATGGTGAGTCCGGCATTGACCGCTTGTGCCACCTAGTGGCGCGCCGAAAGAATCAGGCTGTGGATGTCGGTCAGAAGAGACTGATTTAACAGGGCGGGGGCACCTTAGCTGCCGCCCACGTTAATCTTGTGGGTGCCGTAAAAGGCCTTGTAATTGGTGATTTCGATGGTCTGGATTCTCATTTCCCGGATTCCAATTGACTACTCTCCAGAAGAGCAGCTTTTCCTTTCGCTGTCAGGCGATACTTCTGAGTTGGGCTCTTTGGCGATTCGGGCTGGGTCATTTCAACAAAGCCTGCATCCATGGCCGGCTGCAAATAGTCGTAGAGAAACGTTGGGCGATGACGTAATCCAAGGGATTGCATTGCGTCACGTGCACCCAAGGGTTCATTTTTCAGGCAGTTAAGGATGCGGCTTACTGGTTCGGTTACTTGTTCGATTACTTGTTCGGTGTCCTTTTGAACCTTGATTTGTTCAGCCAAGGTTACGATAAATCGCAACCGCATTCCGATTTCCATTCTTCAACGTATTCCTGATGATTTTGACCACCTCGACGCTGTCCAGGGTTTCCAAATGATTTCGCACCGGGTGGCGGGGGTTGTAGAGCCGGTCAAACTCGCGATGGATGACAGCGAGCTTTCTTCCTCATTCATGGCGTCGATCAGCTGTGTCAGCTTGTTCATCGCGCGCACCCAGTTTTCAGACAGCGTTGCTGCCGCCGAACCGAAGCTTGATTCCTCTAAGAATATCATCCAGGCCGTTGGCGATCACAGACAACGCCTCACACTTTTCGTTTTCAATCCCAAACCGTCTGAAGGAGTTTGAGTACCTTGCTCCGGCTTACACTATTTTGTCTGCAAAGCTCATCCAGAAGCTGTTTGTCTTCACCGGACAGGTTCATTTTTTCGTCCCTCCCTTGCCGCCCGTCAACTGTTTGGCTGTTTTATCAAAATCACTATCCTGGAGATCCTTTTTCCGAATCTGCTTCCGGTTGAACTCGTCGTATTCAGCCTCGGCCAGTTCCTTCGCCATCTCGTGTGAAATCCTGCCGGCATGGGTGAGGATCTCCCGTTCATTGACCGACAGAAAGGCATCCAGCTTCTTGATCCAGTCGGCCATATGCATTGGGATGCGGCGCATGGCCCGGCCCTCTGCGAAGATAAGGTACTGCTCAACCAGGTTGTTCAAGGCAAGGAGTTCTCTTTCGGTGAGGTAGTTCTTGGCAATGGGCACGTCTTGTTTGCGAACCTTGGCGCCGCGCCAACTGGTCAGGCCCATGTGGGGCTTGTCACTGTCAACCCGTTCATGAATAATTTCCGCCGCAGTCATACCGGTAATGGCCCAGTGCATCTTGTTCTGGACCGTCTTGAAGAAGTCGATGCTGATCTCCATTGTCGGATCATAGTCGATGCTGGTGGCATAGATGTCCGTGATTTTCTGGTAAAAGCGCCGCTCCGAGGTCCTGATATCCTGGATACGGCGGAGCAGTTCGTCAAAATAATCAAAGGGTTGATCCGGATTTTTCAGACGTTCATCGTCCAGTACAAAACCTTTAATAATATATTCACGCAGGCGCTGGGTGGCCCAGATGCGAAAACGGGTGGCCACGTGGCTTTTCACCCGGTAACCCACGGAGATAATCATATCCAGGTTGTAATATTCCAGCAGCCGCTTTACCTCCCGCTTGCCTTCCCGGCGAACTGTCAAGTATTTCTTGACAGTTGCCTCCGGTGCCAACTCACCCTCTTTAAATATGCTTTGGATATGGAGGCTTATGTTCTGTTTGGTTGTCTGAAACAGGTCGGCGATAAGCTGCTGAGTCAGCCAAACCGTCTCATCCTCAAGGCGCACGTCGATCTTGACCTGGCCGTCCTCGGCTTCATACACGAGGAACTGGCCTCTGCCAGGGTTGTATCCGTCACTGGGTATCAGATCCTTGCTCATTTGCGCACTGCCTCCTCGATGAGTTGTTCCATGCGGGTTTTGGCCTGGTCGAGTAAGCGCTTGGAGTCCTGCTGTTTCTTAAGACTTTTTCGGACCAGATCACCGATGGCGGTTTGTTTTGTTGGGTCAAGTAGGGGAACGACAAACCGGTCAATGTCAGCTGGATAGAGTTCCGCCTGAGCGCTGCCGCGAGCATGTTTTTGGGTTTGGAACTGTCCGACCGCCGACTGAAAAACAAGCGCCATGTAAGCGGCATCAATACCGGCATTCAGGCGCAGGATGTTGACGTGATTACTTGCCAGGGCAGGCGTGTTGTGAAGGTATACATTTGTACGCCCGATATAGGCTCCCGTCGTGTAGATAAGGAGATCGTTTTCTTGGATGTGCCCTTCGGCGGATGCTGCAAAGGCTGCTTCGCTGGTCTTCTGGAGGCCGTCATAGTCGATGTGTCGCGGCCCTAAATGCTGACTGTTGACCACGTTAACCGGACCATCATTAACGTAGATCGGCTGTAGGCCTCGCCGGTTGTAGGTGCGGATATCACGGATTCGCTCTGATGGAAAACTGGATAGGTGTCTAAGGAGTTGGGTGAATCGGGGCTGATAATGCTGAGCATCTGACCGTCGCGAATACTCCAGCTCGCTGAACTGCGCCGTGTAGCCCACCGGTTTCCGGAAATTTAGTATGTCCAGGCCAAGCTCCGATTCGAGGAGGTTTTGGGCTTGATTGTAAAGGGACTGTGATTCTAATCGCAACAGGTATCCTTGCTTTGTGCAAGATGCAATTTCTTCTTCATATTTCCCAAATCGCGGAACTATTATATGTCCAATATTTCTAATGTATAAGTTTAATTGGACATTTCCCGCAGCCTCCCTAAGAGATTGAAATTTACCATACTTTGTATTTAGAAAGGTTGATACATAGTAAGGAGATACATTTCCACGGTCTGTAATTCGAATAATCCCCACATGACGGTCGCAATTGCAGGGAGTCAAATTTGGATCAACAACAGCTACATTTCCTATGGTCCCAACAGTAGTGATTATGACATCGCCAGCAGCTAATTGTGTTCTTGGGTTCTGGGCATTTTGCTCATGAGATATGTGAATGCAATTGTCGATTATGAACTCATTATCTTTGACGCATTTTGCAGATATATAGCGAATACCATTTTTCACTATATTGGGTGAAGCATGTATGCCATCCGTGATATAGGCAAAATTAGATATTTTTTCTGCATTGTGGAGTTTCACGCGCTCAAAACATTCTTGGTATTCAGGCTTATAGAATTCTGCGTCAGCACGATTAAATTCTTGAACGTCAGAATAGTCTATGCTGTTCCAAACCGCCATCACTCCGCCTCCCAAAAATCGAACCCCTGGTCTTGGGCAAACCTTATAAACGCCTCGGCCACGCAGAGCTGGCCGTCGGGAACTTTGGCCGCCTCGCCCAAAGCATCCGCTGTCAGGTCGTAGTTGACCAGGTCCTGATTTACCACGAGCTGCCCTTCCTGGGGATGGCCGTCGGGGAATTCCACCAGACTGCCATCTTCATCCAACAGGTATTCGTAATCCCCCGAATTGTTCTTACCCGCGCGCTCGCTCACGGCCATGAAAATGGGGTAATCAAGACGTTTTGCCACCTCGGCGGCGATCCAGCGCTCTTTCAGGGTGCCGAGCAGGTCGGGGTCTGCCAATATAAGCTCCAGTTTGCCCTTGTTGCTGAAAAGCCTGACGGCGGTTTCCGCCTCGGGGATGGTTTTTTCCAGGTGTTTGATTTCAATCTTGTAGGTGCGCTGCTTCATCTTTTGCTTGTCTTTGAGCCTCTTGAGCGCTGCTTTCTGGTCCTCCTTGATCGGTTTCAGGTGGGCTCGCAGATCGGCTTTGGTCCCTTCCCATTGTTGAGTTATGGCGTCAATTTCCATGTGGTGGTGCTGCTGAAGGGCTTCGATATCGCTCTGTAGATCTCCGAGCTTTCGTTTGACACTGAGCAGTTCCGCTTTCAAGTTCTCGCATTTTTCTTCAGCTTCGCTAATGAGGTCCTCCTGGGAGGGATTGCCCTCTGCGGCCATCCGGAGATCCGGTTCTCTAAATTCATAGTCGTCCTCGGAGATCACTGGTTCCGCTTCAACAATCTCCGGTTCCGGTTCTGCAAAGGACTCCGCCATGAGATCCGCTATTTCCTCCGGGATCTTCTCCTCGGGTATATCCTGCAATAGACGATGCTCGGCCATTAGGTCCTTGATCTGCTGTTCGTAGTCCGGACAGGCGTTGGCCACTTCCTGCTTGACCTTTTCAATACGTGCAAGGGTTTGGGCCGTGTATTTCTGGAAGAACAGCACCGAGGTCTTGGTGCCGGTATGGGGCTTGAAGGTGTTGGGGTGGAGTCCTACCACGGCCAGCAGCCGGGCCTTTTTGAGAATCCACTCGCGGATAAAGGCCAGCGACGAATTGTTGAACTTTCCCTGGGGGAGCACGATGGCGGCCCGGCCCCCGGGTTTGAGCAACTTCAGGGCCCGTTCGATGAACAGCACATCGCGCTCCTCCTTGGGCGCCTTGTCTTTGGCCCGCTTCAGGGCCGGTTTGGCCAGCTCGTAGTGGGCCAGCATCTTGCGGTCCTTCATCTCGCCGGCAAAAGGTGGATTGGTAAGGATGACATCAAATTTCAGGTTCTCGAAATACTCCCAGGCGTGATCCTCATCTAGGAGGGTTTCATTGGCAGGTATCTTCTTGGCGGTCAGTTTGGACTGCCGCAACCCGTACATAAGGGCTTGACCCGAAGCAGTTTCGTACCAGGTCCTGGGGTCGAGGCTGCTCACATCCGGGCCGAAGATGTTGGTGTGGCCATCGCCCGCAATGAGCATAAGAGCCCGGGCTGTCTTGGCGGCACGGGTTTCGAAATCAATGCCCCAGAGGTATTTGGAAGCATACTTGAATTTGCGTAACTCCCTGGCATCCATGTCATGGACAGGATAGCACCAGTCCATGGCATGCAGCAAGAAGCCAGCCGATCCACATGCCGGATCCATAACATACTCGTTTGGTTTGGGGTTGAGCATGCGTACACACATCTCAACCACATGCCGAGGGGTGAAAAACTGGCCCTTCTTCTTTTTGGCCTCCGTGGGCAATAAGTATTCAAAGGCATCGTCCATAACCCGCAGGTTGGACCCCATCAGCCGCACTCCTTCAATAGGACCCACGCAGACTTGCAGGTGGCGTTTGGTCAGTTCGATGTCTTCGCCGTCTCTGAAAATGCCTGGCCACTCCTCGGCAGCCTTTTGAAAAAGGGCGTTGATACGGTCGAAGGTGATGTCCGGGTCCAGGGCCTTCCGGAACTCTACCACTTTACTCTTCCGGTTTTCCTGTGCCTCTTTCTCATCCCAGATCTTGGCAAAGATGAGCTTGAAAATCTCGTTGAATTCGTCTTTCCCGCTGTCCGCAAGCACCAATTCTTCAAGGTCCTGAACGATTTTCTTAAAGTTGAACTCTTTTCTGAGTTGCAGCAGGGTCTTTTTGGCCTCCAGAACATCCTTGGGCTGTTGGTTGCGGCGGGGAATATCGAAAAGGGTATCATCGAATTCCTTGGGGTAAGGACGATAAAGAATAATGCTGTCACTGCCGTTGGACCAAACCGCCACCGGCGCGCCCTTGGCGTTCATATAGCTCTTTAGCTGTTCAATGCCGTCCTTCCGTTTGGGCTTTTTGCATTCCACGATAATCTTGGGCGTTTCTTTGGTGGCGTCGGTATAGACGATGATATCGGCGGCCTTGGTGCCCACCTCTGTACCGAATTGGACGCTCTTTTCCAGATCGATCTCGTCCAGTTGGTAGCCATACTGGTGAATGAGCTTATACACCCAAAGCTGCCTGACAATCTCCTCAGGGGCTGATTTTCCTCCTTCCACGTGAACCTGGGCCTCCTCTTTTCCTGAAGAAAAGGGGACGAAGCTCTTCAGATAATGCTTGGTTTTACCGGCATCCCGGCCCGTCTCCACGGTTTTCGGGTAAATGGAAAGGATTTCATGAATCGGCTTCCCCAGCGTCTCGAATTCCGTGAGTTCATACTTAACACCTGGCTCTTTGAAGATACGGTCAATGAGTTCCTTGGTGATTTTTTTTGTCATCGCGTCTGCTCCGGAACGTTGCTTTTCATCTGATCATCCGATAGTCGCTACAGCGTATCATGGCCAGTAAATTTGAGGGATCGCTGCCCCGGTCCCCCATGCTGCGCAGCAGTTCCTCGATTCGCTGCATCCCGCCTTGCCCATCGAGGGGTTATCAGGATAGGTTGGTTTCATTGAACCTCCCAATGGCCGCCTTTTGCCGGGCCGATACGTTTGACTACGCCCTGAGCCTTCAGTTTCTTTATGTTCTCTTCGATTTTTCTGCTGGATATTCCTATGATTTCAGACAATTCTCTTGCAGAAACGTATGGATTATGAATAATTTCTTCAATGATTGATTGCTGATTTTCAGATAATTTTTCTCCGACTTTTTCTCCGACCTTTTCTCCGACCCTTTCAAGTTTTTTCCCTGAACTTTTTACTGCCTTTCGGTGAACCGTTACGGTGAACAGGCAGCCGTCGCGGTCATCGACAAAGTCGATCTCCGGCCAGGCTTCCAAGGCACGTTGAATGCCTGAGCCCAGCCCTCGGTAGGGTAACATTCCTTTTGCCGCATAGGAGACCAGGATGGGGTTGCGGATAATGGAGTTGCCGAGACGTATTTTCTCAATGGTCAAATTGTTGGGCAAATGGCCGGGACTGATGATTTCGATGCGGTTGTCGAAGATGAAAAGCCGGATGGACGCACTGACCAGGTAATCCCTATGCACCAGTGCGTTGACAAGCAGTTCTTCGAAAACCAAAGGAGGGATTTCGGGCACGCCCAGGGCGTTTACCCCTCGGCCCGCCTGGACCTTGTGCAGATTGCGAAGGACAAAGGCAAGAGAATCGTCAAAGACCTTTCGCAAAGGTCCGGTGAAGTCTTCCGAATCCAAGTAGTCGGACACGTGGATCTCGTTGCCCGGATACCGGACCGCCTTGATCACAAATTGGGGCACGATCCATTCCGGTCGCTCGGCAAAGAGCAACACACCGGCCAGGTTCAACATGCCGTCCATGGTGGCCAGGTTCATATTCTGGAGCAACTTTCCTAGGGTATCCGGTGATTCAGGGATGTCCTGGTTGAAGAAACTTTTAAGAAAATCACGTAGCCGTAGTTTATCCAGCTTATCAGGCCCGGCGCGGGTCGGTAGCTCATCGGCATGGAACTGGTCCGACATTTGAAACAGACGGCGCAGCTCCCCTTTTGAGTTCACCCGCCGCTTGTCCGACCCGCTCTTGAGCCATATCACGCCTTTGCGGTCAAAATAGGGTCTGTCGATCCCCTTGGGGACGGTTACCACGACCACGATCCGGCCTTTTCCCACGATCACATTATCGGTCATGGGCGATATGGGGCTGCGCACATGCTGGCTGGCCGCGTTGCTGATGAGTTGGTTGATTCGCCCGATTTCGGTCCGGGGAACCCCTTGAAGTCCTCCGGCATCTGTGACGCCAATAAGAATACGTCCGCCCTCGCTGTTGGAGAAAGCCACTATTTCTGCGGCAAGGGCATCTACGTTGCGGATATTCTGCTTGAATTGCAGACGACTGTCTTCTCCCTTGGCGGCAATGGCTTTGAGTTCATTTTTTCTCATAATCTTGTCACGATGCGGCCAATTTTAACTGCACCTTACAAAATTTTTTCGGATTCCCTGGCCCGTTACCTGAAAAAACCAGCAGGTTTGCATTTCATTTATTTAAAAGACCACGTTCCAGAAAGTCAGCACCATCATCGCCCATGCTGCGCAACAGTTCTTCGATACGCTGCATGGCCAGCGGCGACGGTTTGGCGCGACCGTTCTCCCAGCGGTTGATGGTCGGGAAGGTGACGCCGATCTTGGCGGCGAATTTTTCTTGGGTGAGCCCGGTTCGTTGTCGAAGCTCACGGACGAATCGGGGAATATCTATTTGACGATTCAATATTGGTCTCCTTTCATATCCGATACAGACCTGATCAAATCGAACTTCATAATACGCGACCCATCAGATGATATATCATACGCTAAAAATTCATTATGTCAACTGGTTTGCCACTTTTCATAAGATAGCCTTTGAGCAATCACGCACATGCCGTGATTAAACAAGCCGACTTGAAAACCGGACCCGCCTGCGCCGACAGCCCAGGTGCGGAATGTGACCATTCAAATTCGAAATTCGGTGGGCAGGGAACCAGTTTTCACTGAAGCTTCGCCGCGGCAGGTCGCGGAATAGGTGTCACGGCTTGATTAGAGCATTAACTTTACATTGAACCCTCTTCAGATAATGTGTTATCCATGTCAAGATGTGATGATCCATGTGCCATGTCATACAGGTCGCTTCACAAACGCGGAGGTGGGAAAGTTTTTTGGCTTAACCTATTTGTCAATCAGTAGACGGGCGGGTGTCGTTAGAAAACAACCCCCATAGGATGATTTGGGTAGGGATAGGTTTGACGCGGGCTAATGTGTTAATCAAATTAGATGGTCTCGTAAAAAGTATGTTTCCCACCAAAGACATCAAGGAAATATTTTTTAATATTAATGAATTAACTTTGCGAGCTTTGCGCCTTTGCGTGAGATTTTGACTTTTTACATGGGTGTCAAATTTGATGCCAGAAAAAGAGTTAAGGAGCAGAATTATGGAGCCTCAACACAAAATCATTTTCGAGCCGATGAATATCGGAGAGATCCAGCTGGATAACCGCATCGCTCTGGCTCCGACTTATGTGGGGATGGGGGATGAAACGGGAATGGTAACCGATCAGCAGCTCTGCTATTACTACACGCGAGCAACGGGTGGATTGGGCCTCGTCATTGTTGAAATCACAGGGGTTACGGGCCGTTTCGCCTTTATTGCAGGACGTGGGCTCGGCGCGGCGTCGGATCGAAGTATTCCGGGCTTGCAGGATCTTGCCAGGGTCATCCATTGGGGAGGGGCCAAGGCCTTTATTCAGCTTGCCCCCGGGCATGGGGCCCAGGCCATGAGTCATCACAAACGAAGGCCTCTTGTGGGCCCTTCTGCTGTACCGGCCCTCATCCAGCAGGATGGGCTCCCCAAGACGCTACAAGGGATTGCAAAGACCTCCCCGGAGCGTCCCCGACCCCTTGAGGTGGAGGAAATTATCGGACTCAAAGAGGCAATGGTCAGGGCCGCTGTTCGTGCAAAACGGGCAGGCTTTGACGGTATAGAGGTCCATGGGGCCCACGGATATTTGCTCTGCCAGTTTACTTCTCCCTACTATAACCGCCGCAGCGACGACTATGGCGGTTCTCCGGAGAAGCGATGGCGTCTTTCACTCGAGACTATCCACGGTATGAAAGAGACACTGGGAAAAAACTTCGTAGTGGGTTATCGATTTAGTGCCCGTGAGTGGATTCCGGGCGGACTTGATCTTCCCGAATCCATTGAGATGGCAAAGGCCCTCCAGGATGCCGGTGCAGACTACCTCTCGGTGAGTCAAGGGTGTTACGGTGCGGCAACACATCTCTTTCCGGCTGGGGAAGATGCCATGACGGAAGATGCTGCGGCGATCCGAAAGGCGGTCTCCATCCCTGTCATGTGCCCTAATTTCCAAGATCCCGACAAGGTTGCCGAGGCCATCTCAAATGGTTCCGTGGACCTGGTGGCCCTCTCAAGAGCCCTTCTGGCAGATCCAATGTGGGCCATAAAGGTCAAGGAAGGAAGAGCTGCAGAGATAGAAAAGTGTAAGCGATGCTACCAGTGTGTGCGTGCGGCCATCGTTGACCACGTTCCAGTTCGTTGCCCTGTTAACCCCAGACTGGGTTTTGAGCGTTTTGATGCCCAGAGTTTTCCCCGGCCGGCGATAGGGCAAGGTGGATAGTAGAATATCTGGGTACGTTGAAAAGAATGTCCGCACGTCTGCGCTTGACTTTTCTGATTCGTGTGGCATTGTGACTGACATTTGAAGCAATAGTAGTAGTTTCCTGTCATGAATGTTTGCCACATCTCCCTTAAACCGTGCCCTCTCAAGAGTTCCTGGGCCTCTGCCTCGGGTTTTTGAATGAGGTCGGCCATGAGATCCTTGAAAAACCGGAAACCATACTCGAAAATTCTATCTCCGCAGCGTTTTTTGTTGATCTTCCCTTCCCCTGTCAAGGCTTCAGCAGGACAGGCCTCTATGCAGCGCATGCAATGGTCGCAAACGTCCTTATCCAGGAGGGGGTCACCCTCCAGATCAGCAGATGTCAGGATGCCTGAAATTCGGATTGCCGCTCCGAATTCCCTCGTGACCAGGAGGCCGTTCTCGCCGTAGGAGCCTAAACCTGCCCTCACCCCTGCCCGCCTCCAGCAGATTTCTCCGCGCATCCCTCTCTTGGGGTTTTCCATATCAATTGGAATAAAGGCGGGCACCGCAACGGAAGGGAGTCCCGCTGACTCCAGAAATCGAGCGGTTCTGTGGGCGGCTCGGGCGCATTCATCATAGGCGTGGATAGTATCGAATTGCGCCATTTGATTTACGGCAGAAGTCATTGCCCCCAGGCTGTGTCTGGCGGCAACCACCACCAGGCTCTGTGCGGTGGGAAGGATTCTAGTCATGTCCTCCAGGTGTTCGGGGAGGTCGCTTACCCTGACAAAACCCACGAGATCAGCACCATTTTCCAAGGCTATGTTTTTTGCATCGGCCTTTAGTTGATTCTGCCCCATCTTGAAACCTCCCTCATATGCATGGCTCAGATGATAAATAAGTTTGGGGAGTCATGAAATCTGACTCTCCCCTTGCGGACGAGCCCGGCTGTCTTTTTACACCGTCACGATGACCCCAGCAATTCCAGGGCGGTCCGGCAGTGGGTTTCAGCCCCCAGCAACAGGACATCCTCATTGAAATCAAAGTTTGGGTTGTGAATAGGGGCATCGCCTTCGCGGCCCACGCCGACGCAGAAAAAACATCCCTTTGACCGCTCCAAATAAAATGCCATATCCTCTCCGCCCATCGTTGGCACAGGCTCGATCACCCGTTCTTTACCTACAACCTTTTCAGCGCATCGGCGAACCCGCTCGGTCATGGATTCATCATTGATGGTGGGAGGGTATCCCCGAGCATATTTCAGCTTATAATCTGCGCCCATGGATTCACAGACCCCACGAACAATCTTATCTATGCGCTTCTCCCAGGAATCCCAGATCTCCAGATCAAAAGTCCGTGTGGTGCCGCACATGTGGGCTTCTCCAGGAATAACATTAAAGGTGCTGCCGGCACGGAAGCTGCCAATTGTCACCACCGCCGGACTCAAAGGATTCATGTGTCGGCTCACGACCCGTTGCAGGGCATTGATTACCTGGGTGCCTACCTCCAGTGCATCGACGCACAAATGGGGCATGGCGCCATGCCCTCCTTTTCCGATGATTTCTATGTCAAAGCGATCCATGGCCGCCATGAAGGCGCCTGTCTTCACTCCTATGGTCCCGTCCGGGATATCCGGCCACAGATGGCATCCTATGGAATAGTCCACCTTGGGGTTTTCCATCACACCAGCATCAATCATGGGTTTGGCCCCCCCGGGACCCTCTTCAGCAGGTTGGAACAGGAATTTGATAGTGCCGTTCAGTTTTTCCTTGATTTTGTTGAGGACCGTTGCCGAGCCTAAGACCATGGCCATGTGGCCGTCATGACCGCACGCATGCATCGCGCCCTCATGCGTTGACGAAAAGGGGAGTCCCGTTGCTTCGGTGATGGGGAGGGCATCCATGTCAGCACGAATTATCAGGGTTGGGCCGGGTCTCCCTGTTTTCATCAAACCCACTACACCGTACTGAGCAATGCCGGTCTTTACCTCAAGTTTTTCTCTGCTCAAGTAGTCTGCCACATAGGCGGATGTCTTCTCTTCAGTGTAGGCGGGTTCTGGAATGCGATGCAGGTCACGACGCGTGTTGATGATAAGATCTTTGTGTTCCTTTACCAATTCCTTGATATTTACCATGGCAAGTCCTCGTTAGATGTTAAAGTTGATGGTCCCGCAAAAACACTCTTATCTCGCGCAGAGGCGCAAAGAACGCCAAGACAAAATGAATAATGTCAATATATTACCTCTGTGTTATCTGCGGACTCTGTGAGAAATCTGACTTTTTACATGGGTGTCAAGTTGTAAATTCTCTATAAAATCATGCACTGAGGGGCTCAACTGTTTTTTTCCGGCGCAAGCAGCCTTGGAGACTATGCACATTTTCATCCAGAGGATCAATGGAAAAAATT
>JADHXI010000055.1 GCA_016783065.1 Desulfobacteraceae bacterium
AGTCCTTTTATCTGTCATCCTTATCCACTGCAACGTATGCGCGTCAATACTTGAAGCAGGAGCCCAGTGCATTAGCAGTGCTCGCTGGGATCTGTACGGGGGGTGCCGGGTAACCGGCATTCCTACCGTGATCTTACCTTTAACTACTAAGCTGGGCCACAAAATACAAAACCCCGCTCTCCACCTGTCCGGAGTAACGGGGTTTTGGACGCTCACTAACCATTTCAAATCCTCTTTCTTATCGGGGTTGAAAAAAGAGCATTGGTTCAGCGATATTAGCTAATACCGTTTACAAAGAAACATACCGGAAGTCAATGAAAATGCCTTTCCGCGCAAACAGGCTTTAGGATTCTCAGGATTTTTTGCCTTTCCCGTTCAGTTTCTGCTTCAGTGGCCGGGAGCATTTGAAGGTAACTACCCTTCTTGCTCCCAGCATCATATCTTCACCGGTTGAAGGGTTCCTCCCTCTCCGGTCATTCTTGTCCTTTACACAGAACTTCCCGAAACCGCTGATCAGGATGTCTTCCCTGCTTCGCCAACACAGCACGAAGTTTAGGAGGCCGTTCAAGGGTGTCGTGCAAATCTTCATCCATGTGCGACCTCTTCTTGCATTCATTCACCCGACTGTCAGAGGAAGGCGTCATTCCAGAGATCTGTGAGGAATTTCTGCCAGGGCAGCGCCAGGATATTATCGACACGACTGCTGACCGGGTCCTGGCTGACCAGGATGAAATTTTGAAATACGCCTTCTTCTTTCAAAAAACTCAATCCCCTGAAATCGTTCCTGCTGATCTTTTTGGAGGCCTTGACTTCGATGGCTGTCCTTTCGCCGATCAAAAAATCAACCTCATGGCCGTTTTTTGATCTCCAGTAACTTAGCGGAAATTTCTTTCGTGTATAACTCAGGTAGGCCCGCAACTCCATGCCGATAAATTGCTCAAAGCTCTTCCCATAGAGGTTGGAGTTCCGGTCCAGTGTTTGAGTGCCGGACAGCAGGTGGGTGACACCGGGGTCGAAGAAATAGAATTTTCCGGCTTTGATCGCTTTTCGTTTTCTGGAGCGGGTCCAGGCCGGCAGGAGAAATCCGATGAGCGTATCCTCCAGGAGATGGACATATTCGGTCACCGTCGAGGGAGGGACCTGACAGTCGTTGGCGATCTTGGTGAAGTTGATCATTTCTCCGTTGGCCAATGCAATGGCCTCCAGAAAACGCGAAAACGGCGGCAGACGCCTTATCAGGCCCTCTGCCATGATTTCCTCCTTAAGGTATGTGCTTACATAGGCGTCGAGGGCTTCCTCCGGATACTCGCTCAGATATACGGCGGGCAGCCCGCCATACCGCAGGTAGCGATCCAGGTTGAAATCATCCAGTTCCCGGTAAATAAAGGGAAACATTCTCGCCTCCCAGACGCGACCGGCTAAGAGATTCGCCTTGCCTCTCCTGAGTTTTCGCGCACTTGAGCCGGTCAGTAGAAATGTTATGTTCCGGTTTTCCATGAGCCGGTGGACTTCGTTGAGAAGCTCCGGGATGCGTTGGATTTCGTCGATGACAATGATCTCCGCGGGCGTTGCCATAATCAGTGATTCCAGTTCATGGGGAGCGCTGCTCAGCTTCAGGAAGTACCGAGAATCCAAAAGATCGATAATCGTGGCCTTTTCCACCAATTCTTGACGGATGAGGGTTGTTTTTCCTGTAGCGCGCGGCCCGAGAAGAAAAAATGAATTCATGGCCAGCAGGGGGCCCAGCCGCAATTGTCTTTGCATGTCCATGTCGCAACTCTATTGTGGGTTATCTGGATATTACACATTATAGATGCCTGTTACAGGGATTGCAAGAAACATTCAGCAATTCCTGTTGTAGGACATCCGTTTGGAACGGGATCTCATTCCTGCCTCTTGTGATTTTGACACCCTTTTTGTGGCTTCATTAATTTTCAATCTGTAGAGGCGAATTAGGGTCAGCCCCTTGACGTAAGATAATCACTGAGAATGTGCCGATGTTTGTGTAAAAGGGGTCAAATCTGCTCTTGACTCTTTTGGGGCTACGACTAAAGGCAAAATGAGACTAGCACCCCTTTGACTGTTATGCGCAATTTCTTTCAGGTTCGCTTCTAATCCTCGTATAGAATCTTTTATAGGGACGCTGCTAAAAAAGTAAGTAAACGAATCTGCCCTCTTAGGCACCGGCCTGATCAAAGAGACCGTCATTTTAGTAGACGACTCTTCGGTGCCGGGGCAGTCAAACCCGCATTAGCTTATGAAGACAGGCCAAAATGCTTCTTGAAAAGCGCTTCGGATATCCTGGCACCTTCCTCTGTCAAAGGAACTGACTTGGCCTTGCTCTTCGGGTTGCCGATATATCCCTTTTCATGAAGGCGGTTCATGACATCCCAGTCCATGCCCTTCCACGCTCTCACCCCATACCCTTAAAGCCCCAGTTCCTTGGCGATGATGAGACGCTGGATCTCGGACGTTCCTTCTGTCACGGTATAGAGTCTTCCATCCCGCCAGAATCGCTGGATAGGGTATTCCATCATGTACCCGTAGCCCCCGTGGATCTGCATGGACTGGGCCAGGATCTTTTGGAGGATGTCTGCCGTAAAGAGTTTGACCATGGCAGCTTCCTTGCGGACGTTTTTCCCCTGGTCATACTTCCGCGCCACCTGATAGGTGTAGGTTCGCATGACGTCGATGTGGGTAGCCATCTCTGCCAGCTTAAACCGAGTGTTCTGGAATTTGACGATGGGCTGTCCGAACTGGACCCTTTCTTTGGCATACTGTGTTGTCAGGTCGTATGCTGCCTGAGCCGTGCCCGTACACCGCGCGCCATAGGTGATGCGACCTGAAATGAGGGTGTCGGACAGTTGGTCAAACCCGCCCCCTTCTTTTTCTCCGATCATGTTCTTGGCAGGGACTGCGCAATCTTCAAAGACCAGTTCCCCGGTCTCGGCAGACCGGTTTCCCACCTTGTTCAGCTTTCTTGATACGGTAAACCCGGGAGTACCTTTTTCAACAATAAACAGGTTGATACCCACGCCCCGTTTTGTCGGATCCGTGTAAGCGGCCACGATCACATAGTCGCAGATGGGGCCATTGGTGATAAACATCTTGGTTCCATTGATCACATAGCTGTCCCCATCACGAACGGCCCTCGTCTGTATGGAGGCAGCATCCGACCCGACGTTGGGCTCGGTGAGGCCAAAGGCCCCGATTTTTTCACCCTTCACGGCAGGAATGAGAAATTTTTCTTTTTGTTCCTCAGACCCGAACCGGTAGATGGGTTGGGTTGCCAAACCGCTCTGGGCCATCACTGCAGCAGCAATACCGGGGTTCACCCTGTTGAGTTCTTCCACCATGACGCATTCCGTAATCTTGTCACCCCCCCCGCCGCCCAACTCCACCGGGTATCGAGGACACAAAAATCCCTGCTCCCCCAGTTTCTTGAACAGTTGCACGGGAAATGTGTGTGTCTCCTCTGCCTCGTCCACCAGAGGGGCAATTTCCTTTTGTGCAAAATCCTGTATCGCCGTTCGAAAAATACGGTTTTCTTCTGAAAGCTCAAAGTCCATTACCTGTTTCTCCTCATTCCCCTTTGAACTCGGGTTTCCTCTTTTCAAAGAATGCCTTCATTCCCTCTTCACGATCCTTGCCGGAAAAGAGGAGGCAATCCGCCAGGGTCTCATAGGCCATCCCCGCCCCCAAGCCGGTTTCCTGGGACATATTGATGGCCTTCTTTGCCCATTTGAGCGCGAGGGGGCTCTGTTTGGTGATCCGCTTCGCAATGCCCATCATTGTCTCCTCCAATTCCTCTTGTTGCACCACCTGGTTCACCAGCCCTATCCGGTGGGCCTCTGTTGCGTCAATTGTGTTCCCGGTGAGGATGAGTTCCTTGGCCTTTCCGATCCCCACAAGCCGGGGGAGTCTCTGGGTCCCCCCACTCCCGGGTATGATACCAAGGAGTATTTCGGGCTGCCCAAACCTGGATGATGCCGATGCAACCCGGATATCACAGGTCAGCGCCAGTTCAAGACCTCCCCCGAGACACAGGCCATCGATCATGGCGATTGTGGGTTTGTCCGACTGTTCGAACCGCGTATAAAACCTGCCTCCCAAAGTGGAAGTGAATGCCTCCATCTCCAGCGGCGAAAACTTCGAAAGTTCCGTAAGATCAGATCCCGCCATGAAGCTCTTCCCGCCGGCACCTGAAAGGACCATCACCTTTACAGCCACATCCCCTTCTGCATCTTCAAGGGCCTGGATCATCTCCAACCGGGCCGCCCGATTGAGGGCGTTCCTCTTCTCCGGTCTATTAATGGTTATATGGGCTACACCATTTTCCTTTTTGTAGATAATATTCTTAAAGTCCATACGTCCTCCGTAACTGTTAAGGTATTTTTGACAGGATTAACAGGATGAACATGATTATTATTCTTATCTTGTTGATCTCTCAGTTCAGATCCTTGATCTTGCGTTTCACATCAACCTTTCTTTCTCCAAAATTCAGAATCAGCCCTACAGGTTCTCCCGTTAAATGACCACTTCTCTTCCTTTGAGCAATCTCGCTTCCCGCAGGTACATGCCTCCGGGGTCTACTTGCTCCCGCAATACTCGCAATTCTTCTTCGCTGGGAGGATCGAGGGGGCCTACGTCCTTATGGACCTTCAGGTCCCATTGAACACCCTCCTTTACCTCACGGACTGACGCCGTTGGGTTATGGGCCCTGAGCACCATCTCCCCCTTTTCGTCAAAACGAAAAAGGCCCAAGGTGGTTACAACCGCGTACGGACCCGTGCTGGCCCTCAGGCCGGATCTGATGCGATCATCCTTTCCCTTGAGGTATCCGGGGGTCGTAATAAAATCGACCTCTTCGGGGAATCGTCTTTTGTCATGTTCAAGGATAATGATCGTCCTGGGTGCCAGGCTACCAAAATCGCAGGCCCCCCCGCTCCCCCCAAAACGGATCTTTGGGGATGTGTAATCCCCGACACACGTGGTGTTGATGTTTCCGTAACGATCGACCGAGGCGCCAGACAACAAGGCCATGTCAGCCCTCCCCCCGTGAAGGACCATCCCCAATGTATCAAATGAATTCCCCATCAGGACGGAACTCGAGTTGACCACCGGATCGCCCGTAAAAAAGGGAATACGATCAGGGACTTTTCCCAGGACGGCACCCCCTTCATAACAGATGGTGATCCCGGGGGCATGGAGGGACATGGCCAGCAAGGAAACGATGATGGGCCATTGGGTCCCAACCATCAGGACGCTTTTATCCTCTATCAGTCTTGCGGCAGACACAATCATTTGCTCTACGGGTGTAACTGGTCCCCTTGTCTCACGCATACGGCACCCCAAAATGGCTGGTGAGTTTGCCATAGGAAACTGGGTCTGACTCAAAGTTCTCTGGACGAAGGGCCTCAAGCCTTTCCTGCCCGAGCAACCCCAGATAATCTTTCCGGTCTCTTGTATGGTAGACCCATTTTTTCATAAACTCCTGAAACACCCCTTCCGTGCGGGTTTCCTTCTCATAATAGGCGTGATAGGGCCAGTCCATGTCGTAATACCCGGCCATGGGTCCGGGATGGCTTCCCCACGGTTCTTCCACCACCGCGCTGACACGGAACCCCGGCACAAGGGTGCGGTTGGGATCCCGCATCACAACATCGGTATCCACAATCTCCTCGGCGCATATGATGACCTTGTCACAGCTCTGTAACCCGTAACGAACCTCTCCCAACATCCCCCATGCCTGAGCATTGCCAAAAGGGTCACACCTCTGGACCTGCATTATGCCCACATCATGCTTGATGGGGGGAACAAGACAGACCCGTTCACCGTTAAATGGAGACGTTTCAAACCTCAGCCTGTTCTTGACCCCGGAATCGGTCTGCTCCCCATCAAACCCTGAACCCAGGATGGTCTTGGTTGCCACATAGGGCAGATCCAATGCCCCTGCAAAATAGGCCAGGTTGAGGGCCAGGATGGAATACTCCTCTATTTCCACCTCACCGGGGATCTGTTTTGTCACGGCGCGTACAAAACAGTGTGCGGTGGTCGGCAGGGGATTCCAGGTAAAGGTCGTAATCAGGCGGCTAACCACCCCTGCCCCTATCAGCTGATCCACCAGTATCAAAGCCGCACACTTGGAAACCGTCAGATCCTTCTTGCCCTGTCTTATGATCTCATGTCCCGCAGCGAACGGCTCCTGCTGGATGAATCCTCCCAGATAGAGGACGTCTCCGTCTGCCACATACCGGTCTATGGCCTCTGACATGGGCATGAGTTTTTTGTCTTTTGACATTTCAGCCTTTGTAACCGTTCACAGGTTCAGGGTTCAAAGTTCAGGGTTAGGGACAAGGACAAAATTGAAGACTAAAAGTCTTCGCAAAAAATTCAAGTTTTGCCAAATAATTGTCAATGCGCCGTCAACTTTCAGATTGGGAATGACAAATCTGACGCTTTTCTCGTAAATACGCATCCCAAATACAGTCCGGGGACGAGAATGGAACCTTGAACCCCTGAACCTTTGAACCCGTAAACGCCTGCCGGCCTTTCTATCCCAATGCGATGAATACAGACTCTCCAAAACTCATGACCCATTGGGTGCCTCATGGTGCTTTTCGCCATGGGAGGCCCCGGCCCTTGTTTCTTTCAAAGAGTTAAGGGGTAACGTCACTGGGATATTCCTCTCTGAGAACCCGCTTGAGTTGCTTTCCCGAAGGGGAGTAAGGGATCTCACTCAAAAAAATAACCTCTTTTGGCTTCTTGTATGAGGCAAGCCGCTGCCCCACATAATCTATGACGTCCTGTTCGCGGATACGGGCATTTTCTTTTTTCACTGCATAGGCCACAATCTTTTCGCCCCAGTCCGGATCCGGGACGCCAATGATCGAGGCGTCGAAGAGGTCGGGATGGCCATACAATACCTCTTCGATCTCCGCAGGATAGATATTTACCCCGCCCGAGATGATCATGTCCACGGCCCGATCCACGATGTAGCAGTATCCCTCTTCATCCACCCTTCCCATGTCCCCAACGGTAAAATAGCCATCGTGGTAGTTTTCCGCTGTTGCCTCAGGATTCCTGTAATACCCATCCAGGAGGAACTCATGTTTTACATACATGATCCCCGGTTCTCCCACGGGGACTTCGTTCCTGTTTTCATCAAGCAATTTAATGTCACACCCTAGGGCCGGTACCCCGCAACTCCCGGGCTTTCTGAGTTGATCCTCCGGTCTCATGTAGGTAACACAGCTCGTCTCCGTTGCCCCGAAGAACTCAAATATCTTCCCCTCTCCAAAATATTCCACTGCCTTTTTTACCAGGGGAAAGGGGAAAGACTCCCCGCCAACGGTCATGACCCTTAATGAAGAGGTGTCATACCTTTCCCTGACCTCGGGGGGCAAATTCAAAATGCGGTTGAGCATAGTCGGAACCGCCCAGTTTGTTGTTACCCTATATTCCTGGATCAACCGAAGATATTCCTCGGCATCAAAACGGGGCATGATGACGACTGTATTTCCCAGGATCAATGAAAACACGGCCCAGGCATAGGGTGCTGAATGATAAAGGGGCCCGGCAACGAGGTGGGTATCATCATGGGTGGTTTCAAAGAGATGGGCATATGACAGCAAGCTGTTGAGCCGGTTCCTGCTCTTTCTAAAGACACCCTTTGGTCTCCCCGTGGTACCGGAGGTATAGATCAGTGAGGAGGCCACCCCGCTTGCGTCCGACTCCACCTGGGGGGGTGTATCAGGGGCCCCTTTTATAATCTCATCCAGATCCAGCACACCCGGAGCCCGTGATCCCCCGAGGCAGATATATACAAGGGGAGGAACCGTCAGCTTGGCCCTTGTGGCATCCACGACCTGTTCAAATTCATGGCCGTAGATCAAGACCTTTGATTCCGAATCATTGATGATATAGGCCAGCTCGTCCTCTTTGAAACGATAATTGAGGGCAATGGGGGTGACTGAAATCTTTCCTGCGGCGCTCCATGCCTCTAAGATCTCGGGGCTATTGTGCAACAGGATGGAAATGCGATCCCCGGGCTTTATCCCGAGTCCCAAAAGGGCATTGGCAAGTGCATTGGTCTTCCTTTCAAGTTCCTCAAAGGTAACAACCTGACCATCCATAATAAGGGCAGCTCGATCAGGTGTCCTCCTGGCATTGGCAGGGATGCCAATCCTTTCCGGATCATACTTCTCTACATAATCAGTCATCTCTTACTATCCCTTTGCTTAGGGCTTACGCAAAAATAACTTTACATTTTTGCATTCCATCTTCAGGTCATCTTCGGCCGCGCTTCAATCGCAAAATCCTCAAAATAGTACTACTATTTCGGTGGTTTTGCTCAATCGGCGCAGCCAAATCTGACCCAAATCTGGGCGCCAATTCTGCGAAGTTATTTTTGCGCAAGCCCTTAGTTATCTGTTCTTCACGACAAGCACGCATTGTTTTCACATCTTTTCAAACCCCGAAATCCGCAATCTGCAATCTACAATCTGCAATCTTACCTTATCCCATCTCATTCCCAAGGATGGCAACCGCACTGATCTGGGGCGGACCCCCGAAGGTGTGGGCAAGGCCGAGCCTCGGGTCCTTGATCTGTCGCTCCGGCAAATCCGCCTTCCCCTGTAGCTGCTTGTAAACCTCGTAAGTCATCCTCAGGCCGCTGGCGCCGATGGGGTGACCAAAGCATTTCAGACCGCCGTCAATGTTTACGGGCAGACCTCCTTCACGGGTGAAAAAACCCGAATCAACATCCTCTCTTGCCTTCCCCCTGGGGCTGAACCCAAAATCTTCATAGATCAGAAGCTCTGTGATGGAAAAACAGTCGTGGACCTCTGCCACATCCAATTCTTCACGGGGATTCTTGATCCCGGCCATTTCATAGGCCTTACGGGAGGATGTCTTGAGGGCCTCAAAGCTGGTCCAGCTGAATTCCGGTCTGAAATGGGGCATCATGGCGTCTGCGGATATGCCAAACCCTTTTAGGAAAATGGGATCCTGTCGAAAACTTCCTGCCTTTTCAGCCGTCGTGATGATGGCGCAGGCAGCACCATCGCTGTTGCCGCAACAATCAAAAAGGCCCAAAGGCCAGGCAATAACCGGTGCCTTCAAAACCTTTTCCACGGTGATTTTGTTGCGAAAATGGGCCTTGGGGCAAAGGCTCCCGTTGTCATGATTCTTGACCTCTATCTTGGCCAGCGTCTCCCTGCCCTCCTCCACACTCAATCCGTATGTCTTGAAATAACGCTGGGCTATCAACCCGAAAGATCCCGGTGATGTCCTCCTGGCCTCATAGACCGGATGCATCCCCCTTCCCGTTCCCAGACCGGGGAACCCGGTATCTTTCAGCTTCTCCACACCGAGGGCCATAACAACGTCGTATGCCCCGCTGGCGACGGCCATACAGGCCTCAAGAAGGGCAATGTGACCGGACGCACACCAGTTCTCATTTCGAATGACAGGAATATTTCCAAGCTTCAGGGAATCCATTGCCACGGTTCCCGACACCCCGATTACCGAGGACATGACCGTTGAAAACCAACACGCCTCGATCTCCTTTTTTTCGATCCCGGCGTCTTCAAAGGCCTCATAGGCGGCCTCGATGGCCAGATCTTCCGCTCCCATATCCCAGCGTTCACCAAACTTGGTGCATCCCATCCCGATAATAGCGACTTCGTCTTTTATGCTGCCCATTATGTATTGCCCCCCCTTCTCACTGGTCTGCATTTCCAGAAGTAGTTGTGCATCCCCACACCTTCATAGATCCTCCTGAATGTAAGGCTGACAGGCGTCCCCACCTCCACCTCAGATGGGTCACAGTCGGTCATCATGCCATAAAAACGGACTTTTTCTTCACCAAAGTCTGCGATGGTTTGAACCACGACCGGATCATCGCTCCTGCCGGCCAGGTTATCCAGGGTAAAGGTGAAGACCTCTCCCTTCATATGGGATAGGGGGACTTCTTCAAACGTGTCCTTTGAATCGCAATGATAACATACACGTTGTACCGGAAAAGTGACCTTGCCGCACTCGGTGCACTTGCTTCCGTGAAACCTGAGTATCCCCCTGCGATCCCGCCAGCTTGCCGTTGCAGACGGCATCAGACGAAACGGCTCTCCGGGGACCGTTTCCACCAACCCTTTATAACTCAAGAACCGGGCATAGGAGGCAAGAAGAGACTTTTCTTCAATATAATCCTTCACACTGCGCTGGTTCCTCTCCCTTTTGATCGCCTCGGTGACCCTGAAAAGCATTGCGTCGGCACCATCGGCATAGTTGGCTAAAAGGAGCATATCCCCGGGACTCGCCTCTTCAATGGCCTCCACCAGCATCAGCAGCGCATGCGCGGAACCGCAATGTCCAACGATCGACAGCAAGGGATTCTGCACCTGTGTCTCCATTTGGAATCCCAATTGTTTTACCAGGTTGCCGTGAGTCCGAACATCGGGGGCGGGAAAGATGGCCTTTGATATGTCTTTCGGCTCAAGGCCGTATTTGCCGAAAAGGCCTGAAACCACCTCTTTCATGTGATTGATGTACCCCTCGCCCAGGATAAAGCGCCCCTCCCAGGTCCTGACAAAGGTATCCTCAGGGTTTCTCCAAACATCCATCATCTCGTTACAGATGGAATAGCTCCCTTCAAAGGTTGCCAGCAGGTTTTTTGAACTCGCCATAACGGCGGCGGCACCATCGCCAAAGGCCTGTTCCTGGTCTGACCTTGGATAACCGATACGACAATCAGAGGCCGCCACCAGCACGTTGCCCATGGAACCACTCTTCACCGCGTCAAAGGCGGCCTTCAGGGCCCCTGTCCCCGCCCTGAGTGAATGGGCAAAATCAGCCGTTGTTATCTCCCTTTTTAAATCCACCGCCGTCGCAATCAACGAGGCGTTCATCTTTTCCTTATAGGGAGCCGTGGTGGTGGCAAAAAAGAGTCCATCCACCTCTTCAACACCTTGGCCCGCCAGGCAATTTCTTGACGCCTCAACGGCCATGGTGATACTGTCTTCGTCATTGTTGGCCACACTCCTCTCCCCGCCTATGGAATGCCTTTCCCATATCTGGGCGATGACCCCTCGATCCAGCCTGAGATAAGGGATGTAGCCACCGCATAAACTTATTCCCACCGTCGTCATATAAGCTCCTCCTTCTTATCCAATCTACTTCCTTCGTAAGCGTTTATTAACCCTGAACGTTGAACCCCGTCCGCCTCACCTGAGCGAGAGCGATGGCGGGCAGGCCTGAACCTATGAACGGTTACCTTCCTTCTCATCTCTTCCCAAGCGTTTCAACCTGCTGATACTCTCCAAACACCTCCCTCAGCACACAGCAGATCTCTCCCAGTGTGGCATAGGACTTAACTGCTTCCACAAAAAATGGCATGAGGTTATCCTCCTCCCCCCCGGCGGCCTCTCGCAAATCGTCCAGGGAGGACCGGACACCGGCCTGATCCCTGGTCTCCTTCAACCTCCGAAGATTCGATATTTGGCTGCGTGCATGGGCAGGGTCAGGTCTAAATATGGCAAAGTTCAGATCTTCCTCGATCTTGTAATCATTCACGCCAACCACTATCCTCTCTTTCTTCTCAATCTCCTTTTGAAAAGCATATGCCCTGGTCTCGATCTCCTTTTGTATATATCCCTTTTCGATGGCTGCTACCGCCCCGCCCAGTTCATCGATCTTGGAGATCAATTCTTTGATCTCTCCAATCATCTTCCGAGTCAGAGATTCTATGTAGTAAGACCCTCCCAAGGGGTCCACGGTGTCCGTTACCCCGGCTTCATGCAGGAGTATCTGCTGTGTCCGGAGGCTGAGTCTGACTGATTTTTCCGTGGGCAACGCCAGGGCCTCATCAAAGGAACAGGCAGCGATCGATTGTGCCCCTCCCAAGACAGCGGCCAGGGCCTGGTAGGCCACCCGTACCATATTGTTCTCGGGTTGCTGGGCCGTCAGGCTCACTCCCGATGTCTGCGTATGAAAACGAAGCATCCAGGATCGCGGGTCCTTGGCCCCAAACCTGTAACGGAGAATCTCCGACCACACCTTTCTGGCGGCACGGTATTTGGCCACTTCCTCGAAGATCTTGTTGTGGGTATTGAAGATCCAACTTATCCTCGGCGCAAAGCTGTCAATGTCGAGGCCGGCCTGAAGCCCTGCCTCAATATAGGCAATGGCATTGGAAAAACTAAAGGCAATTTCCTGCACGGCCGAGCAGCCCGCCTCACGCATATGGTAACCGGCCACATTTATGGTATTCCACAGGGGCACGTGTTTGCTGCAAAATTCGAAGATGTCTGTGATGAGCCTGATGGAAGGCTGGGGAGGGAAGATATAGGTCCCCCTGACCGTATACTCTTTGAGGATATCGTTCTGTATGGTCCCCCTGAGCTTCTCAGATGAAATCCCCTGTTTTTCGGCAACCACGATATACATGGCCAACAAGATGGCCGCGGGAGCATTAATGGTCATGGAGGTTGACAGTTTATCCAGAGGCAAATCTTGAAAGATCAGCTCCATATCCTTGAGAGAATCGACCGGTACGCCAACCTTACTCACTTCCCCTTCGCTCATGGGATGGTCCGAGTCATATCCGATCTGGGTGGGAAGATCAAAGGCCACCGAAAGGCCGGTCTGCCCCTGTTCCAACAGATACTTGAATCGCTTGTTGGTCTCCTCTGCCGTACCGAATCCGGAATACTGCCGCATGGTCCAGGGCCGGCCCAGATACATATTGGGATGAATCCCCCGTACAAATGGATATTCACCGGGAAACCCGGAATCTCCAACATAGTCCCCGTCCCCAATGTCGTCCGGGGTATACAACACCTCGACGGGATCGCCCCAGTCAGTCAAATGACGACCGAATGGCCGCTTGTTCATAAGGGTTTCAGAGCACCGTGTTTTCTCATCCTGAATTTTCTTGTAGGTGTCTGGCATAACAAACGATCCTTTATCTTTAGTGTCTTGTCATCCTTCAAATGGGAAGTTCTCAATAAGTTCGGGCACCGTGGGGTTCGGGCGTTTCTTGAAGGCGCTCTCTAAACCTGTTGTGGTAGCGTGGCTGATATTTGGGGTTTTGCCGAGAGCATGGAGAAGCCAATAAGGGTTCAGGAGGAGAAAACCCCAAATATCACCCACTGCGAAAGTAAGAAGTAAATTCACTTTGAGAGAGCGCCTTCAAGAAACACCCGACCCCCACTCCAGAAATCCTATTATTTCACCCGGACTTATAGAAAAGTTGCTGCGACCCGCTAAAACTCAATGGTCTTGTCTTCCAGCAGGCTGCTTACAACGTGCTCCCTACCTTTCTTTATATGCTGCTTGACCAGGCGTTTGGTTTTTCTCACATCTCTTTTTTTTAACGATTCCAGTATGATTTCGTGTTCCTCTGCCGCCTTTGTCAGTCTGGGCTCTCTCATATATTCGGGTCTGTATTTCAGGTAGATCTGTTCAAGCAGCAATTTGCACATATTATAAATCACCTTGTTTTCCGCACACTCGATAATCTTGAGATGGAAATTGGTGTCCTTGATCATGAGAATTCGTCTGTATTGAGGAACCGAAACCCCCCTCGTGTGTTCTTTCATGGCCCTTTCAATGGCACTGATCCTTTTGTCGGTGAGATTTTCTATCACGGAAGGAACAACATAGGTCTCTAACGCCTCCCGGGCAATAAACAGCTCTTTGGCCTCCACCGGGTCAGCCTCTCCGACGTAAAACCCCTTATTACGCTCCGCGTAGACAATGTTGAGGAGCTGCAATCTATTCAGTGCCTGAACAATCGGAGTGACACTCATATTAAGCTTTTGGGCCAGTTCCTGATAAAGAAGCTTCTGCCCAGGCACTATTTCATGGTGATACATCATCTCCTTTATCTTCCTGAAGGCCACATCCACGGGGGATTCCAGCGGTCCCTGTTTCTTTTTCAAGTCAGCACCCTTTTTTGCCATAAACGTACCAGTTCACCTATTTTTGACAGGATCAACAGGATGAACATGATTTTTTTCTTATCTTGTTGATCTCTCAGTTCAAATCCTTGATCTTGCGTTTCACATCAACCTTGCTTTCTCCAAAATTCAGAATCAGTCCTACTGATTCTCATAGTAGACTGTAATGGATTTTTGTGCCTCTGCATTTAGCTTTGCTTTTTGTCATTCTATAAGCATACACCTCTCATAGACACTCTCACGAAATCCAAATCCCATTTTGTTGTAAACACCATAAGCGCCCCTTAGTTCTCCATATTCCATTGCTCTACTTCCCCCAGGTTGTGATAAATTCTATGATCAACTGGATCTTACATGAGCTTCTTCTTAAAATCATAACTATCCTGTTATCCTGTTCATCCTGTCAAATGCTTTATTCCCCCGTGAACTATTACGTCGGGGTCAGGTTCAGGTTCCAGTGAATTCGGGTTTTCTCTTTTCAAGGAACGCCTTCCGTCCCTCGTCAAAATCCTTACTACTGAAGGCCACGGCCTGCATGGTGGATTCCAGTTCCAAAAATGACTCAAGACTTGCCGGCCACCGATTCAGGGCTGCCTTGATCATTGCATAGGACTGACTCGGCCCTCTTGCCAACCGCTCTGCAAAAGCCATGGCTTCCTCTACCACTTTTCTACCCAGAACTATCCTGTTGACAAGACCCATACGTTCGGCCTCGGCGGCATTTATCATATCTCCCGTAAACATAAGCTCCTTGGCACGCGCAATTCCCACCCGAAGGGGCAAGAAATAGAATTGCCCCCAGTCAGGCACCAGCCCCAATTTGGTAAAAGGCAGAACAAACCTGGCTTCCTCGGATGCTATGAGAATATCGCACGCAAGGGCAATGCTTACTCCGGCCCCGGCAGTGATGCCGTTTATGGCCCCGATGATCGGTTTTTCCAATTCCACCATGGCCTTGACCAACCTCTGGCCACTCTTGAGCCGCAGCCGTCCCGCCACCGGTGTGATTCCTTCCATTGTCGAAACATCGCCCCCGGCGCAAAAGGCCTTCCCCATTCCAGTGATAACAACCACCTTAATCGAGTCATCACCGCGCACCAGTCCAAAGGCCTCCAGGAGTTCCAGACGTACCTCCAGGTTGAGAGCGTTCAATTTTTCGGGTATGTTCAATATGACCTTTGCGATGTGATCCTCTATCTCAAATAAGATATACTTGAAGTCCATGGCATCTTCTCCCGCAAAAAATTGAGCTGCTAGTCAAGAACAGGATATGTTCTCTGATTGACAGGATAAAACAATCCAGTCCGTCCTGTCGATCCTGTCAAAAAAATAGACGGTTGAACTTCTACTACAGTGGTTAAAGGCTTTGGCGTTGACAACATGACCGGTGTGGGAGTAAATTTGTTACGACATAAAATTTAATCAACAAATTAATTAAATTATCAATTAGATGTCAAGCTAATATTTCCATTTCTTAGACTTCAAAACGGTAGGAGAGCGGACGATGGGAACAGAAATGATCCAGATAGAAATTCTTCAAAAGGTGGCCTTTATTACCATAAACAACCTCCCTGCAAATGCCTTAACCCCCGAATTGAGAGACGAGTTTTCGGAAAAACTCTCTCAGATTTCGAAGGATGACGACGTATGGACCCTCATCGTCACAGGGGCCGGTGAGAAGTTCTTTATGGCAGGGGCCAATATACCGGGTCTTTTGGAGCTTGATCAAGAAAGCGGTCTCAAGCGGGTACAGGGTACACGTAAGTTTTTCAGCCGACTGGACTATTTTGAAAAGCCGGTGATCGCTGCCATCAATGGTCTGTGCCTGGGCGGCGGGTTAGAACTGGCCCTGGTATGCGACATCAGAATCGCTGCTGATCATGTCAAGCTGGGTGTACCGGAAGTAAATTTGGGGCTGATTCCGGGAGCCGGAGGGACCCAGCGGCTTCCCCGGGCCATACCTTTGGGATGGGCGAACCAACTCCTGTTCACGGGCGAGGCCATTTCGGCTGAAAAAGCACTGGAAATCGGTTTGGTCCAACAGGTTGTCCCCCTCGCCTCTTTGAGGGACGCGGCATTCGAGCTGGCAGGCAAGATCAACAGCAAGGGGCCACTTGCCGTGAGGGCAGCCAAAAAGGTCTCCTCAAGAGGGCTCTCGCTGACGCTGGAACAGGGGCTCGAAATTGAAAATCAGGCCTTTTCAGAAGTCTGCGGAACCCGGGACAAAAACGAAGGTGTAACAGCCTTTCTCGAAAAGAGAAAACCCCATTTTGAGGGGAAATAACCGGGCAACACCTTTCTAATTGAAGATTTACTATTGGCGATTGTCGATTGAAAAGCGGAAGCATATGGTAGATCCCTTCGCTTAAATGTCAGGGCCAAGTCATTTAATCTGATAACCTTATGATTTGAAGGGAATTATTTACTAATGCGGTTTTTAGTAAATTCGAAGCACGAAGGACGAAATCCTAAACAAATACGAATGACCAAAATCCTAAATCTTATACGCCACTAACGCCGGAGATATGTATCTTCTCAATAAGTTCGGTCGAAATAATAGGATTTGTGGAGTGGGGTTCGGGTGTTTCTTGAAGGCACTCTCTCAAAGTGGATTCACTTCTCATTTTCGCAGTGGCTGATATTTTGGGTTTTCTCCCTCTGAACTCTTATTGGCTTCTCCGGGCTTCCAGCAAAACCCCAAATATCAGCCACGCTACCACGACAGGTTTAGAGAGCGCCGGAAAGAAACAGCTGAACCCCACGGTTCCCGAACTTATTGATAGCAACTGCGGTCAGGATTGCGGTATTTTGAAACAAGTGATATAGAAAACTGGCTGTCAAAACAAGTGCCTAAGGCCTTATGGAAAACAAATGGAAAGGAGTAAAAGGATGGATATCAACAAAGTCTTTGTGGTAGGCGCAGGGACAATGGGAAATGGAATCGCCCAGGTCTGCGCACAAACAGGGATTTCTGTCGTCATGTCTGACATGTCCCAGGATTTGCTGGACAAGGCCCTCAAAAACATTACGTGGTCGGTATCAAAATTTTCAGAGAAGGGTAAAATCTCTGAAGACGTTGATACGGTCATGGACCGCATCCAGACGTCCTCTGATTACCAAGCGGCTGCTGATGCGGACCTGATCATCGAGGCAGTCTTCGAAAAACTGGCAATAAAGCACGAGGTATTCAAGAAACTCGATTCTGTGGCGGGAGACAAAACCATCATGGCCTCCAACACTTCGGCCATACCTATCACAGAGATCGCCTCGGCAGTGAGCCGCCCCGAAAACTTTGTAGGGCTCCATTTCTTCAACCCTGTGCCGATGATGGCGGCGGTGGAGGTCATCCGAGGCATCTCCACCAGTGATGAGACCTTTCAATACGGAGCCGATTTCGTCCGATTTATCGGCAAGGAACCGATCATGGTGAACACGGATATTGCCGGTTTTATCCTGAACCGGATCAATATGGTCTCAAATATGGAGGCCATGCGTCTTGTGGAGCAGGGGGTGGCAACCCCTGAGGACATTGACAAGGGGATGAGGCTGGCCTTTGGGCGAAAAATGGGGCCCTTTGAGACAGGGGACCTTGTGGGCCTTGAGGTATCCCTCATGGCCTATACCAACGTCTATGAAGAGGAAAAGGATCTCCGTTTTTATCCTCCCTCCATCATGCGGCGTAAGGTCCTGGCTGGTCACTTGGGCCGAAAGACGGGAAAGGGATGGTATGATTACAATCCGGACGGTAGCCGGAAAAAATAGTGTTCTGAAAGGAGAAAGAAATCATGGATATAGGAAATAGTGCAGCGATTATCACAGGTGGGGCGTCAGGTCTGGGTGAGGCCACGGCCCGGGCTTTGGTAGCAAAGGGGGGCCGGGTGGCCCTTATAGACCTGGATCGGGAAAGGGGCGAAAACCTGGTTGCGGAACTGGGCGATGCTGCGGTTTTCTGTCCGGGGGATGTCTCCAACGAAAAGGAGGTGGAGGGGATTGTTGATAAGGTGAAAGAAGCGTTCGGGACCTTTCAGATAGTTCTCAACTGCGCCGGCGTTGGAGGCGATATTAAGGTAGTGGGTAGGGACGGCGTCATGCCTCTGGAGGCGTTCAACCGTACCATCCAGATCAATTTGATCGGAACCTTTAATGTTATCCGTGCCACAGCCTCAACCTTGATGGATAACAATCCCGACGACAAGGGAGAAAGGGGCGTATATATCAACACAGCATCCATTGCCGCCCAAGACGGTCAGGTAGGGCAGGCGGCCTATTCGTCATCCAAGGGGGGAATCGTCTCCATGACCCTGACCCTTGCAAGGGAATTTGCCAATAATGGAATCCGGATAATGACCATCCTTCCCGGGATCATGGATACACCCTTGCTGGCCCAGCTCCCGGAAAAGATAAGGGAACGGCTGGCCCTTCAGGTGCCCTTCCCTCCCCGTCTGGGCGAACCCTCGGAGTTTGCCTCCCTTGCCTGCCATATCGTTGAAAACACTTACCTGAATGGCGAGCATATCAGACTGGATGGGGGTTTGCGCATGGGTTTTGGTAGAAAATAGGCAACTTCTCAATAATTCCGGGAGAAATAATAGGGTTTCTGGAGTGGGGTTCGGGTGTTTCTTGAAGGCGCTCTCTCAAAGTGGATTTACATCTCACTTTCGCAGTGGGTGATATTTGGGGTTTTCTCCCAATGAACCCTTATTAGCTTCTCCGTGCTTTCGGTAAAACCCCAAATATCAACCACGCTACGACGACAGGTTTAGAGAGCGCCTTCAAGAAACGGCTGAACCCCACGGTGCCCGAACTTATTGAGAATTTACAAAAATAGAGGGAAGAGGATGGATTTTGATCTAAATGAAGAAGTGATTGCCATTCAGGATATGGCACGGAAATTTGCCCAGCGGGAGATCCTGTCAAGGGTTAATGAAGAAGGGTTCGACCGGGACCTGGTAACCAAGATGGGGGAACTTGGGCTTTTTGGCTGTGCCTTTCCTCCGAGATATGGGGGATCAGACTCGGGTTTCCTTGCCCACTCCGTGGTCTGCGAGGAAATATCCAGGGTGGATTCGGGTCTCCGCCCCCTGTTCAACCTGCAGGCCATGACCGTCCCGTATACCATCATGGAATGGGCCATTGACGAGGCAAGAGAGAAATATGTGCAGAAACTCGTCTGTGCCGAGAAGATAGGATGCACCTGTTTTTCAGAGCCCAATGCCGGCTCTGACATAGCATCCATCGAGACCCGCATAGAAGATCGGGGCGATCATTTTCTTATCAATGGTGCCAAGACCTGGATCTCCAATGGGACCGTTGCGGATATCGCAGTGGTATACGGCACACACGACAGGAGCCTCAAGCATCGGGGTCTATGCGCTGTCGTGGTAGAAACCGATCAGCCCGGGTGGACCACGCGTGACACACCGAAACTGGGTGACAAATCATCCCCCATTGCCGAGATTCACATCGAAGACGTAAAGGCACCCAAGGAAAATCTCCTGGGGGAATGGGGGAAAGGCTTTGTGGTTGCCATGACAGCCCTTGACCGGGGCCGCATCAGCGTTGCAAGCGGTGCCGTGGGGCTGGCGCAGGCCTGTCTGGATGCCTCGGTCAAATATGCCAATGAGAGGGTCCAGTTCGGAAAACTTATCGGGGAATACCAGCTGGTAAAGGGCGTCATCGCCGAGATGGTATCTTTGGTGGAAGCCGCGCGACTCCTGGTTCGCCGGGGGGCCTGGCTAAACGACCAGGACCGCCCTTTTACCCGGGAGATTGCCATAGCCAAGTACTCAGCCGGCGAGGCCGTGGTAAAGGCCGCGGGAATGGCCATGGAGGTCCACGGCGGGATGGGATACTCCCTTGAGATGCCCGTTGAAAAATACTACCGGGACTCAAAGCTCTACCAGGTGGGAGAGGGAACCGCCAACATCATGCGACTCCTGATCGCCGATGACGCCCTGGGTATAAAAAAGGCCAACCGCCCGAGAATTCACGTCCCCAGTGACTTTAGGGATTTGGAATAAGGGAGCGGGATTGAAGATTGTTGATTGATGATTGTCGATTGAAAAATATGTAACTCAATAAATTCGGGAGAAACAACGGGATTTCTGGAGTGGGGTTCGGGCGTTTCTTGAAGGCGCTCTCTCAAAGTGAATTTATCTGTCACTTCCGCAGTGGTTGATATTTGGGCTTCCGGCTCGTAGGGCCTCCAGCTCGGAGAGGTTTTCTCCCAATGAATCCTATTGGCCTCTCCATGATTTCGGCAAAACTCCAAATATCAACCACGCTACGACGACAGGTTTAGAGAGCGCCGGAAAGAAACGGCTGAACCCCACGGTGCCCGAGATTATTGAGAACATCCAAAAAAATCTTCGCCTCTTACGGAGATGTTGCTATCAAAGACTCCAAAATTGTCAATTTTCAATTGGCAATCGTCAATTTTAGTGAGGGAGTAGAACCATGGGACATTTCAAGGTAAACGAGAAAGATATCTTCTTTATTTTAAAGGAACAGCTCAACTACGGCAGTCTGTGCAAACTTGAGCGCTACCGGGAACTTGACGAGGAGACCTTGGATATGCTGGTCACCGAGGCCATCAAGTTTGCCAAAGGCGTGGTGGAACCCCTTCAGGAGATTGGAGAACAGCAGGGCGTGGTCTTTGAAGACGGTCAGGTCCGTTGCCCCCCCGAGTTTAGGGAAGCCTTCAAGCAGTATGGCGAATATGGCTGGATCGCGGCCGCCCGCAGCACAAAATATGGTGGTCAGGGGTTTCCTCACATGATGAGGATTGTCATCAATGACCAGATGTACGGTGCTGCCCAGTCGTTCAATGTTACCCCAAGCCTTACCCACGGGGCAGCCCACTTGATTGAGAGCTTTGCTACAGAGGAACTCAAGGAGCGCTTTGTGCCAAAGATGTACAGGGGAGAGTGGGCCGGAACCATGTGCCTGACAGAACCCAATGCCGGCTCCAATCTGGCCGCCACACGCACGATTGCCATCCCCGATGGGAACCAGTTCAAGATAAAGGGAAATAAGATCTTTATCTCGGCGGGAGACCATGATCTGGCGGAAAATATCATCCACCTGGTCCTGGCCCGCACGGAAGGGGCCCCCGAAGGCGTAAAGGGAATTTCTCTCTTTGTTGTTCCCAAAATAAAGGTGAAGCCTGATGGCTCCCTTGAAGGACCCAACGATGTTATCTGCACGGCGGTCGAGGAAAAGCTGGGGTTACATGCCTCTCCCACCTGTGCGCTCAATTTCGGAGATAATGATGATTGTGTCGGATATCTGTGCGGGGAAGAAAACAGGGGCCTGCCACATATGTTCCAGATGATGAACCAGGCCCGGATCAACACCGGTGTCAGCGGAACCACCCTGGGCAGTCTGGCCTATCAAAACGCCCTTGCATACACGAAGGAACGAATCCAGGGTCATGACATCGCAGGCAGAAAACCCGGATACGTCCCCATCATTGACCATCCAGACGTGCGACGAATGCTCCTTTGGATGAAGGCCACGGTGGATGGAATGAGGTCCATGCTCTACACCGGCGCCTACTGGTCTGATCTGGCACTGGAACTGCCGGATGGGGATGAAAAAAGGCACTACCAGGACCTGCTTGACTTTATTACCCCCATAATCAAGGCATACTGCTCCGACATGGGCTTCAGGGTCTGCGAAACAGCCATCCAGTGCCTGGGGGGATATGGATATTGCAGGGAATATCATGTGGAACAGTTTCTGAGGGATGTCAAAATTGCATCAATCTATGAGGGCACAAACGGAATCCAGTCCATGGATCTTCTGGGCAGAAAGATGAGGATCAATAATGGGGGGCCTTTCAAGGCGTATATGTTCCAGCTGGATGATTTCTGCCGCAAAAACCAAGACCATTCCACCCTCGGGGAAGAGGTGGCGAGCCTCTCGGGTGCGGCCAGGAGTCTCGAAGAGGTCGCCCTGGAGTTATCGGACCTGAGTGAGTCGGATCCTCTGCTGTGGGCCTCCCACACCTATCCTGCCCTCCTCTGTTTTGGAGATGTGACGACTTCGTGGCGATTGCTGGATATGGGCATCGTCGCCCAACATGCCATGGAGAACGGCAAGGAAAGCGATTTCTACCGGGGCAAGGTCATACAGGCAAAATATTTTTGCGGGGCCACCCTACCGCTCACCCTGGCCCGCCTGGACACCTGCCTCCGAAAAGGGCGAGAGATCCTTGATATCCCGGAAGAGGCATTCTAATATCTTAGCATTCGCTAATTTTAAATCAATATAACATTTTTAAATTAAATAATTTTGCTCATTATATTAAATTTCTTATGGTCGTATCATTTTTTTTGAAAAAATTGAATTTTTTACGGGACAAAATGAATCAAGTGTGGCA